>NZ_JBGONO010000019.1:0-109819 GCF_041439165.1 Enterovibrio sp. FF113
GACATAAAAAGACCCCCAATAATTGGTCGTCCAACTATTGGGGGTCAGTTCATTTGATGTGCGGCCTTTAATGAGCAGGTTTTGAGAGGATTTATATTGGTGAATTAAGCACTCAAACGCTGTATATCCAAACTGAAGCTGGTTAGGCCAACTTCACTCAGTGAAACGCGCACATTTCCGCTTGCTAGATCTATGGTTTGGAACCGCTCAGTCGCAGCGTCTACACCTAATAAGTGGTCGTTCTTAACGATAATGGCGTTTCCGGAACCATCAACCACGGCGTTGAGTCCAGCTGACAACACACTAAGTTCGTTATCGGCGGCATTGAGTATGCCGAACATGGCTCTGATGGGGCTGGCGTAGGTCGATTTTTTAATGGCATGTTCTATTTGATGAACAAGATGCACAAAGCCACGTTCGTCTGCGTCTTGAGATCGCAGGTATTCGTTGAAAAACGCACGAATCATCAGCGTGGTTGCGGTGCCATTTTTTCCAGCAGAACCGCTATCCACCATGTAGAAGGCCATTTGACCGTCCATCATCCAGGTGTAATCAAGTACTACTGGGCTGGAGTCAGCAGATTGCAGTGAATGGTATGAGAGTCTCCAATCGCCTTGTCGTGAGTCTTGATCTGGCATGAGTCCCATCAGCAAATCTCGCGCGTTACCCGGATTATCGAGCAACTCATCCAGATGCCATTTCAATTCTTCTGTCAATGGCTGATCACCGCCACCTTGTGCGAGCTTAAACCACTGCTGGCTAAAATCGGCATCGCTACTCGTACCACCGTCTGCATCTTCTAAAACAGAAATGATGGCCGACTTCACCACCATGATGTCGTCAATGGGTTTAATCAGAAAATCTTTGACGCCAAATCGCAATGCCTGTGCGACATCGGACATCCCGCCCGTGCCAGAGATGACGATCACAGGGAGCATGGGATATTCGAGGCTGACTTCCTCTACGAATTCCAAACCTGTCATAACAGGCATGGACAAATCACTGAGCAGCAGATCGGGAATGCCTTCTCTGAGCGCTTTGAGCCCATCAAGACCATTCCCCGCCTCTCTAACAATGCACCCTTCTTTACGTAGAAAGCCACCGATGATCCGAATGAACACGGGATCATCTTCAACAATCAGAACCTCTTTACCTTCCAACACTGTCTTGTTCTCCTGATTGGGGGCTAATTTACGCTTGATGAACGTCGCCGAACCTCTTTAGGATAGTTTGAAATCCGCTACGACGTTGCAACATACACGTAATTCTCCGTACCAGTACACATAACCTGATGTATACAGAAAAGAAAAAACTCGCCCAATAAGTTAGCTATCGCATGAACATTACGCGAACTACGACGCTGCTTATTGATATGAGACAACGAAAAGTCCGCCTTGTTAATTTCAAATGGATAACTCCTTGCCTTTTTATTGAAGGCAATCGCATTATCGTGAATACACATGAAACTTGATGACCTAAATCTCTTTCGTCTTATCGTCGAAAACGGCAGCTACACCTTAGCTTCAAAGAAAACAGGTATACCTGTCGCTACATTGACTCGCCGTATACAAGCGCTTGAGGAAGACATAAAGATTAAGCTTCTTCATCGTGATGCGAGAAAGCTATCGTTGACCGAAGCCGGCCGAGGTTTTTACGAAAAGTGCTCCCCTTTGCTCGAACAATTGATGGAGGCGACTGAAAGCCTCTCTGAATGTTGTAAAGGGGAGTCTGGAACGCTCAAAATCAGTGCGCCGTCCAATATAGCGATGAAACTGCTGCAGCCCATGTTTAGTGCATTCTTGACTAAATATCCTGATATCAAGCTCGACCTTGAGCTGTCAAATGATTCAACTGCGCAGCATTCTGATGATCGTCATGCTTTTATTCGCATTGGCCCACAGCGCGATTCATCTCTGATTGCACGAAAACTGCACACGGTAAAAGATATTCTCGTTGCTAGCCCTGAGTACACGACAAATCATTCGCCGTTAAGCGATGCAGCGGATCTCACTCAGCATCATTTGTTAAAGGGGTGGCCTCTGATGCGCTGGCGACTAACAAATCAACAAGGCCAGCAGCTATGTATTACGCAACAAGGCCGTTTTGAAGCATCAGAACTTCGCTTAGTGCGCGCAGCCGCTAAAGATGGATTGGGTATCGCATTAATACCTGATGTGCTGGTACAAAAAGACATCGAGTCCAATGAACTCGTCCAAGTACTTCCCGAGTGGACAACCTGCCCCCGCGATATCTTCCTGATGTACCATGGCAAAACTAACTTGCCTGCCAAGCTGCGCGCATTTATTGATTTTGCATTTGGCTATTTTCATACAAACAACACTCAAACGTGACTTAGTTCACTGAATGTCCCAAAAGCGATAAGTGCTTAAAAAATCAACACACTTTTGCTAATGAAAACTTGCTAAGCCGCCCGGTGACCGCTAAATGTTATAGGGATGTAAAACCATAAAGCAGCGATATCTTTCTCTGCACAAACGTTAACGATGGTTTCTGCAAACGGAAGGAGCGATTATGATTTTGGGACACTTGCTAGGTTTGTATACCCATCCGAAAGAGGAATGGCAAAATATTGATGACCGCCATGAAGGCGCATCAAGCAGTTTGGGTCACGCTGCCATCATGGCGCTTATACCACCAATTTGTGCCTATTACTCGAGTGCGCACATTGGTTGGAGTATTGGTGTCGGCGACCCGATTTTTCTGACGGAGCAAAGCGCGCTCATTATTGCTGGCGCCATGTATTTTGCCCTGATCACGGGTGTGATGGCTCTCGCCTACCTGACTCTTTGGATGAGTCGTACTTTTGGTTCCGATCCAACTTACACGCAAGCGCTTGAGCTTTCTGCCTACACGGCCACTCCTGTCTTTATGGTGGGTTTAGCTGCGCTCTTTCCTGTGGTCTGGTTCGTCATGCTGGTCGGCTTGGCAGGTATCGCCTATTCGATTTACCTTCTTTACACTGGTGTGCCGATCATCATGCACATTCCTGAAGAACGTGGATTTATTTATGCCAGTTCAGTGGTCACCTGTGGGTTGGTTCTACTTGTCGCAATTTTGGCAAGTACTGTGATCATGTGGAATGTCGGCTTTGGCCCCATGTTCGTGAACTAACCGAGTATGCTCTCCGTTGAAAGCTGATGAGTCATTAGCAAAGCTCACAACTGAAAACACGAGATACAAAAAAGCGCGGTCGCTATTGCAGTGACCGCGCTTTTTATTTTATTTGTCTCTGTTTTTCTTAGCTCTCGTTATAAATCTCGAGATTTGCTAGTTCTTGCTGTTGCTCGCGAAGCTCTTTGGTTTCATCGTTTCGCAAGCTATCAATATACTCAAGGTATTCTTGATTGATGTCCTGAGTAACGTATTGACCACTAAATACAGAGCTGTCAAATTGCTTCACGTCAGGGTTACCCTCTCGTACCGCATCTTCTAAGTCAGCCAAGTCTTGGAAAATCAAGCCGTCAGCACCAATGATGCTGCCGATTTCATCCACTTCACGGCCGTGTGCAATCAATTCGTTAGCACTTGGCATATCAATGCCGTAAACGTTAGGGAAACGAACTTCTGGCGCCGCAGAGGCCATATATACGCGTTTCGCGCCGGCTTCTCGTGCCATTTCGATGATCTGCTCAGAGGTTGTGCCGCGCACGATAGAGTCATCAACCAGCAGCACTGATTTACCTTTGAACTCAGAGCGAATTGCGTTGAGCTTGCGACGAACAGATTTACGACGCTGCTGCTGACCAGGCATGATAAAGGTACGACCCACATAGCGGTTTTTCACAAACCCTTGGCGATACGGTTTATTCAGCTCTTGAGCGATTTCCAGCGCGATGTCGCAAGACGTTTCAGGGATAGGAATCACCACGTCAATGTCGAGGTCATCCCATTCACGACGAATTTTCGCACCGAGTTTCTTGCCCATATTGATACGTGCGGCATATACCGAAATCTTATCAATGAAGGAATCAGGACGAGCAAAATAGACAAACTCAAAGATACATGGCGACAGTGACGGAGTATCTGAGCACTGACGTGTGTACAACTGTCCATCAAATGTAATGTAAACCGCTTCACCAGGCGCAACATCACGCACGAAATCAAAGCCGACTGCATCAAGGGCAACCGACTCAGACGCGACCATGTATTCTTCACGATTGTTCACAGTGCGTTTGCCCAAACATAATGGGCGAATACCATGCGGGTCACGAAATGCGATAAGCCCATGACCAATGATCATTGCCACGACAGCATAAGCACCGCGAATTTGTTTATGCACTGCGCGAACAGCTTTAAACACATCTTCTTCCGTCAGAGGAAAAGCGGCAGCTTCATCGATTTGATGAGCAAGAACGTTGAGAAGAACTTCAGAATCAGACGTGGTGTTGAGGTGGCGGCGGTCTTGAGCGAAAAGCGACTCACGCAGTTCATTCGCGTTAGTGAGGTTTCCGTTGTGCGCAAGTGTAATGCCGTAAGGTGAGTTAACATAAAACGGCTGTGCCTCAGACACACTAGAACTGCCGGCTGTTGGATAACGCGCATGCCCTATCCCAACCGTTCCCTGCAAGCGTTGCATATGCTTGAGTTGGAATACATCTTTTACCAAGCCGTTCGCTTTTCTTAAGCGAAAGCGGTTGTTGTCAATAGTTACAATGCCGGCGGCATCCTGACCACGGTGCTGAAGTACTGTCAACGCATCGTAAATTGACTGATTAACCGGAGTTTCACCCACGATTCCAACAATCCCACACATGTATGCTGTTCCTTGTAACGCAAAAGTAAGCCCAGGGAACTGTTTTACGTTTTCCTGCCTTTATCTGCTAAAAGCAGGCTGACGCTAGATCACCTTGGGCAAAAAGCTGGAGCTCTGCTCCAAATACGAGAAAAACCATTCAATCACTACCCCAAACTTAGGGATCAATTGTGATTGTTTCCACTCGCTGGCGCTGGAAAAATTAGTGAACGCATCGAGGAAGAACAATAACGCAGCGACTATCAGTACGCCGCGAATACCGCCAAAAACCACGCCTAGCACTCTATCAGTTCCAGAAAGGCCTGTTTTTTGAACTAATTGCCCGATGACATAGTTCACCACAGCGCCAACAATTAAGGTGGCAATAAACAGCGCCGCAATAGCAGCGCCATTTCGAATCATTTCGTCATGGATGTTCGTGAAGTAAGCGGCCAATTGCGGGTAGAAATTACTCGCGACAAAGAAGGCGCCAAACCAAATAACCAGCGATAACGCTTCTTTTACAAATCCACGGACCAAGCTAATCAATGCTGAAAAGCTGATCACTCCAATAATGACGTAGTCTATCCAATTCATCTTTTAATCATCTGAGCGATTCGCGCGCATTTTAACAGAAAAAATGACGACGCAAACGTTTTCTTATGGGTTGAGTGGGTTAAATCTAAGCAGTTGACCTTTCAATCCGGTCAAAGACTCTAAATCTGCTGTCATTGCCGCCAAATTGTCCTTAGACACATCGGGGCCAATTTCAACACGCGCCAACTCGCCTTCTTTCACATTACGAGGCATCAACTGTGCGGGATAACCCTTACTGCGCAAGGTTGTCACCAAATTCTTCGCGTTGTCGATGTTTCGAAATGTCCCTAAACGAATGATCCATGCTGAATCTGCGTAGCCTGTTTTTGGCAAGGCGTTATCGTCAGCAACGGGCATACGCCCCTCTGCTGTCACATCATCTGTATGTCCATTATCAACATCGTCCCCAATCGTCACCGAGACTGGCTCGTCTTGCGGAAGAAATGTATCCACGTCTTCAGGTGCTTCTATCGGCGTTTGAAGAAGCGTCTCGTCAAAATCTTCACGCAAAGGAATGGCTTGATAACTTTCCTGATAATGCGCTTTTTCACCGTCGAATACATCAGGCAAAAAGATCACCCCCAACGAAACCAAAATGAGCGTGCCGACTAAGCGATTCTGGAACTGAGTTGCCACAATTACTCCGTTTGAACGAGGTGGTCAGCGATTTCGCCGACGGTGTGGAAAGAACCAAAGACGATCAAGGTATCGCCATGCCATGTCAACGCGGCTTGTGCTGCGTTAAATGCGTCTGTGGGCGATGCATAACCGTCGATGCAGTCAGGTAGGTAACAAGCGAGTTGTGTCCAGTCAGCGGCTCTTAGGCCAGTCAGTGATGCGGGATACCACACATCGACCACTGGCTTCATTGCTTCCAGTGTTGCGGTGATATCTTTGTCGTTCAACATAGCAACAACAGCGTGAACCTTACCGCCCGATGTTAGTTTGATCGCGGCTATTTGCTGAGCCAGGTAGGTCGCAGAGTGCGGGTTATGTGCCACATCGAGCAATACCAACGGGGACTCAGACACTCTTTGCATGCGACCCGCCAACGTCACCGAACTTAAACCGTCAACTATTTGCTCATCCGTTACATCAAGCTCTGATAGCCCCAACGCCATGAGCGCCGTCGCCGCATTTGGCAAAGGAAGATTCGGAACAGGCAAATCGCGCAAATCAAACGCACCGCACTGCCAGTGCCAAACATCATCTTGTTGTTGGTAGTTAAACTGATAGCCAACTTGATGAAGCTCTGCACCGATATCATCGGCGTGAGCCGCCACACTCGCTGGCGGTTCAGGTTGCCCGCAAACGGCAGGTTTCCCAGAACGGAAAATACCGGCCTTTTCAAAACCAATCACTTCGATATCATCACCAAGCCAATCAACATGGTCGATAGCAAGGCTGGTGATCACGGAAACATCATGGTCAACAATGTTGGTCGCGTCTAATCGACCACCAAGGCCAACCTCGATGATTGCCACATCAATCTGGTTATCAATAAATAACCAAAGCGCAGCCAGCGTGCCAAATTCAAACAGACTTAAGCTGGTGTCACCGCGGAGTGATTCTACCGCAGCGAAGGCTTCGGAGTGGCGCTCGTCATCAAGCTCTTGACCATTAATGCGAACGCGTTCGTTATAGCGAATGAGGTGTGGTG
Organism: Enterovibrio sp. FF113; assembly: GCF_041439165.1. Classification (NCBI taxonomy): domain Bacteria; kingdom Pseudomonadati; phylum Pseudomonadota; class Gammaproteobacteria; order Vibrionales; family Vibrionaceae; genus Enterovibrio; species Enterovibrio sp. FF113. Next base: position 7,011 of record NZ_JBGONO010000019.1, read on the forward strand.
AGCTATATACCCCGGTTTTATAACCGGCTTTTTGCAAGATCGCTTCGATGATAGCGCAGGTCGAACCTTTACCATTCGTGCCCGCGACGGTAATGACTTTTGGTGCAGGTTTGATCAACTTGCCTTTTTGACCGACAAGCGCGACGCGATCCAGCCCCAGATCGATGGCACTGGTGTGGAGTGATTCTAAATAGCGCAACCACTCAGACAATGGCGCAGTGGCGCCGGGAGAAATATGTTCTGACATCAGTATTCTATTCGAGCTTCCAATAGCTCAATCATATCAGTTAAACGACAAAGAGCGCCATAAGGCGCTCTTTCGATGTTCATTTGTGGGACGTTTATTCTGTATCTTCCAGAGGCTCGGCTTCGATAACCTCACCTTCCAGCGGTTTATCAACTGGCACGACCAACGGCGATTCATGGTTGGTCATTTTCGCCAACAGACCACCGATACGCTGACGCAATTCACGACGATCAACAATCATATCAATCGCGCCGTGCTCCAACAGAAACTCACTACGCTGGAAGCCTTCAGGAAGCTTCTCGCGCACGGTTTGCTCGATCACGCGTTGACCCGCAAAGCCAATCAGTGCTTTAGGCTCACCAATATTGATATCACCCAGCATTGCGAAACTTGCTGTCACGCCACCGAAGGTTGGGTCAGTCAGTACCGATATAAACGGCAGGCCCTTTCCAGACAGACGCTCAAGCGCTGCGCTGGTTTTCGCCATTTGCATCAGTGACGTTAGTGCCTCTTGCATACGTGCACCGCCACTGGCAGAGAAGCATACAAAGCCACACTTGTCTTCCATCGCTTGCTCTACCGCACGCACGAATCGCGCACCAACCACAGCCCCCATTGAACCGCCCATGAAGGCAAACTCAAAGGAAGCAGCGACAACGGGCATACCTAGGATCTCACCTTTCATCACGACCATGGCGTCTTTCTCGCCACTGGCTTTTTGTGCTGCTGAAAGGCGATCTTTGTATTTCTTCGAGTCACGGAACTTGAGCAGATCTTTTGGCTCTAGCTCTGCACCCAACTCAATGCCTTTTCCTTCATCTAAGAAGGTTTCTAGGCGCTTACGCGCCGTCATGCGCATGTGATGGTCACACTTTGGACACACATGCAGGTTACGCTCAAGCTCAGCGTGATAAAGCACCTGCTCACAGGAGCCACACTTGGTCCATACGCCTTCTGGAATGGAGACTTTACGTGAAGAACCAATATTGCTTTTTGTCAGTATTTTTTCAAGCCAGCTCATGAACGACCTTTTCTAATGGAGCACCTGTCACTTCGACCTTTTGCCGCTCGTTATTAGTGAGCAGTCTCTATGTAGCGAAGACAAGTGGCCTGGATATTTACAAATTCAACAAGGAATTAAAACACAACTTGTTAAGACTTTGGACTAAAAACTGGTACTACCTATTTTTTGCCTAGCCTTTAGCACACCTGTCTGCAAAACGACTGCACGTTCACACCCCAGAATGCCTAGTTATCCTTGCAGTTCAAAATCTCTCATCCCCTAGTAGTCTCAAGAGGCTTGGGTAGTTAACTGGGTGTCGGGTAAAAAGAGTGGCCCAACTGGCGATGCAGGCAATTCAAATATTGCTGGGTACTCCACTTCAACCAGATACAAACCATTCGCTTTTGCCGTCGCTGCCGCCAAGTTGCGGTCTTTTGCCGCCAAAAGCCACTGAACCCACTCTGGCTCTTTCGCTTTGCGGCCAACATCGATCAAACTACCTGCAATGTTTCGCACCATGTGATGCACAAACGCGTTCGCTTTGATATCTATGATCACGAAACGGCCTTGGCGGGTCACATTTAAATGATGAATGTTGCGCCATGGCGTTTTCGATTGGCATTGAACAGCACGAAATGATGTGAAATCATTTTCGCCTAACAAGTGTTGTCCGGCTTGATGCATTAACGCTTCGTCTAGCTCGTCATGGCAGTGTGTCACACCATGGCGAAGAATACCCGGACGTAGCGCATTGTTGTAAATGATATAGCGATACCGACGCGCTGTGGCTGAGAAACGAGCATGAAACTCATCAGGTACTTCTTTAGCCCAACGCACGGCTATAGCATCAGGAAGGTGAGTATTAACCCCCATCGTCCATGCGCGAAGCGGTCTAGAAACGTTCACCTCAAAATGAACCACCTGACCCGTTCCATGAACGCCCGCATCTGTGCGACCCGCGCATAGCACTTCAATCGGTTGATTGGCGATTTTTGACAGGGCTTTTTCAAGGTGTTCCTGCACACTGGGTACTTCACGCTGTCTCTGCCAGCCAAAATACTGTGCACCATCATATTCAACACCCAGGGCGATTTTCATTGTTTTTTCTCTGTCTTAGCGGTTCATTATTTTGTGAAGCTGCGCATTATACCCTTCTCAAACTAAAATGCAGCGATGAGCGCAAGGATAAAAAAACGGCGGGGTTTCCCCTGCCGTTCTCTTTATGTCTTTGAGTTCGATGATTCTCACTTAATGAAGGTTTTCAATCATCATTCGCGCTTCTTCTTTGAGGTTTGAATCGTCACCTTGCATGACTTGCTCTAGAAGCTGAATCGCTCCATCTACATCGTTCATTTCCAGATAGGCTTTTGCCAAATCCATATTGGTAGCCGCTTCACCGCTGCTATCAACATCAACAGGCTGAATGTCATTCAACACATCAGGGAAATCTTCGAGACCGACATTTAAATCCATTTTGGCCGCATCAGGATCGTCTTGTGGTAAACCGTCGTCTTTCATGAGTTCATCGATGCTGATAAAGCCATCACTCGACGACGTCGCTTCAATAAGTTCACTTTCGGCTTCTTCCAACAACCCTTCGAGATCAGCATCCAAATCCATGGATTTGATGTCATTGCCTAGAATTTCCGGTTGCTGTGACCAATCTTCGCTCTCTAGTTCGGGTTCAGGCGTTTGCTCTGCATTCCAAATGCCACTTTCATCTTCGGGGATGTCTTGCTCATCAGAGGCATCCAACATGTCATGCGCATCAAACTCGTCATCAGAATCCAGCGCACTCTCAATGTCTGAGGCTTCACGGGCACTCAAGGCCTCGTGAGTATCAAGCGCCTCCATCTCAAAGTCGCCAAGACCCATATGATCATCATCTAGGGGTTCTGAAAGCAACGCTTCCATATTAAGCCCTGCAACTTGATGCTCATCATCATCTAATTCGGCTATTTCATTAAGTTCGGCGGCACGATATGGCGCTTGTGAAACGGGTGCAGAAGGTTGTGAGAATTGGCTGCGCTCACTTTCAGGCACCGCTTCATCAAGTTCGCGCTGCTCATCAAGCGCCGCGCCCAATGCGTCGCCTTCATCAAACTCCCCCAGATCATCCAAACTAATAGGCTCGACGGGTGGAAATGCAAGGGTGTTATTTTCCGTTGCCGCAAACGGTGCGGGTGTTTCTTCAGAAGATGGCTTTACTTCTTCCTCTAACTCTTGAGGTTCAATGTCATCTTCAACAGGACGTTCTACGTCTGCGTTATCGTCGTCACTCGGCGTACTCTGTGAGTCAAAATGCGCAGCATCGAAATCAACCGCGGCATCTTCTTCGGTGTATTCTGGCAGATTATCGAGATCAAACGATTCCTCATCAATCTCTGCTTTTACTGGCTCTTCAGGTGTCGCTTCTTCAAAATCGCTATCAGCAAGTGCGGCTTCTTCGTCATATTCTGGCAATGATGAAAGATCGAGGGGCTCATCGTCGGCAGTGTTCGTCTCAACACTGTCTGTTGCTTCCACCGAAGCTGGCTCTATGGCAGCCAGTGCATTGTCCAGATCGGCTTCATCACCGGCTGATGCAACTTCCTCTGCAGCTTCGCGTGTTTCTGCTTCGCTAGCTTCAGGCTCAGTCGTCTGTGTGACAGGCGTTTCATCAACAAGCTCGGCAATGTCATCGTCACTTGACGAGGTATCCGCGCTTTCTTCGTGCTCTTCACCTAATAGGCTATCAAGCAAGTCGATATCGTCTTGGGTTGCTTCTGGCGTTTCACGTTCTTCTGCGTCTAACGCAACTGTTTCATTGGTTGTTGGCTCTGCCGCTGGTTCTTGCTCTGTTTCATCGTCTTGTGCCAGCAAGTTATCAAGCAGGTCGAGATCAGAATCAGATGCAACCGGTTCAAGGTCATGATCATCAGAGACTTCGTCTACCAACTCTTCGAGCTCAGTAATGTCGCTATCAGTATCTACGCTTTCTGGCTCTTTCGTTCGCTCGGGTTGTGCCTCTTGAATATCGTCTAATGCAACACCATTTGTTACTGAATTATCAATGTCATCGAGATTGAACTCATCGTCATCAATAGCGATCAGATCTTCACCAAGCAGATCATCGTCTTCGGCGTCGTCACCTAATAGCGCACTGTCACCGTCGAGTTCATCATCTTCGCTGACCAACTCATCCAACAATACATCGGTGTCACCCAGATCGAGGTCTTCATCATCGGTTGTTTCACCAATCAATTCTGACAGCATATCGTCGTCATCAATGGCTTCATCAAGCAATGCGCTTTCGTCTAACGGATCAACATCTTCATCATCAACAAGCTCATCCAGTAAAATATCACTGTCAGAAATATCGTCGTTGTCTAACGCTTTATCCAGTGATAGCGATTCCGTGTCATCGCTGTCCTGTGGTGCCAGCAGGTTACCGTCTTCATCCAGGAGTTCTTCATCGAAAAGCTCATCAAGCAACGCATCAGTGCTGTCGAGCTGTAAATCAGTTTCGTCAGTTTCTTCAAGAGATGAATCGCTAATAAGATCGATATCATCGCCTAAAAATTCATCGAGCAATGCCGTGCTGTCTTCGCTCAGATCACTGTCTAGATCCGCGTTTTCATCCGTGGCTGACGCCGTCGCCGTTTGATTGAAAATATCGTCTAAGTCATCATCAGAAAGGTTGATATCTTGCGACAAGTCCACTTCTGGCTCGTCATCAAGCACCTTATCAAAGAGTGCTTCATTGGTCGTCTCATCGCCTAAATCATCAAGCGTATCATTAAGATCGCCAGCCTCTGGTTCAGGCGCTATTACTTCTGATTCTGAAGCTTCTGGTTCATCCGTCGTCTGTGTTGCGTTTAGCAAGGCATCAATGTCATCAACATCGCTGTCATTACCTTCGCTGAGTGATTGCTCCCACATGGCCGCCAGCGCTTCATCTGGACTAAGCTCGGTTTCTTCAGGCTGGGACGCCATTTCATCAAGGGCGCGTTCCATGTCTTCTAAACCAATGGCACCTTCTGTACTCGCTTCGACACCCATTTCGGAGCCTGTGTCGAAGTCATCACCCAACATGGAATCCAAATCTGAGTCCATTGATGAACTCAGATCCGTTTCGCCGCCAAAGTCCGTGTCGTTATCAATATCTAACCCTGACTCCGAAGGCTCATCCGACAGCTCCAACGTGTCAGACAAATTAATGTCGTCCAGCTCAGAATCAAAGATGCCTTCGTCGCCAAACAGATCGTCAGCATCGGTGTCGTCTGTCACCTCAAGTTCATCATCTTCCAGCACGAGCTCATCGTCGTCTTCATCGACGTCTGGCACCATGATGACATTCATGTCTGGGTCGGCGCTGTCTAGCCCTTCCGGCTCTTCGACATCATCATCGTCTTTACGTCGACGCATGATAATAAAGGCGGCAGCACCAATGACTAACAGTGCAGGAATAATCGCAACCGTCGCCAACATGAGCGGGCTTGCCATGAGCGACTCGACAAAAGATGGCTCTTTCATTTCCATCTGAGCCTGTCGCATACGTTGCGCTTCTAAGAAAGATTTAATTTCCTCAGTAAGCTCTTCGTCGGCATTCATCTGATCTTTCAGCGCGACTAGCTCGTTTTGCACTTCGGCAAGACGAATTTTGAGTATGTGGTTACTTTCAACCAACTTGCCCATTTGCAGATCAGATTGGTCGATCTGATTTTGCACCATCCCCATGTCTGGCTTAAGCGGAATCATATCCGCACCCATGCCTTCTTGCGCCTTCATTTCTGGCTTGGATGGTGTGTCAGTTTCTGCCATCTCTGGCTCAGCGGTCTTAGTCGCGGGTACGGGTGCGCTTTCAGCCGCAACAACAGGCGGTGAAGTGGGTTTTGGTTTAGCCACAGGTGCAGCGACCTGCTGACTTAGAGGCTGACGATTCACGCCGCGCTGAGCGTCTTTTCGCGCTTGGTCAATTTGCAGACGCTGGGCTACATCATCCGTGCTCTCACGACGGATCTCAGTCAGCGTCGGCATCAATAGCGTACTACCCGGCACTAACCCGTGAATATTTTGGTCTTCAAACGCATTAGGGTTTAAGCGGAAAACCGCACCTAAGGTTTGATACACCGTCACTGCATTGCTTGGCTGGTAACGTGTGGCGATAGACCAAAGGGTATCGTTGTCTCGCGTTGGGCCAACGGATTGGCGGCGATTAACGGTCGAGGGCGCTTGAGTGGTTTGGGATAAAGGCGTGACGGCGCTCGGTGGTGGCGACTCATCAATAGGCCCAAGAATTCGAATGGCCGAATGCACAGAAAAGGTCGCAGCAAGGCTCAGCACTAATGTTGAGGCTGCAAGAATTTTGCCGAGTCGACGGCTTGCATTTGATAAAGAAAGCGTTCGCTTCATGGCGTTATATAAATCTGCGTCGGACACTGCCCGCATTCCCCTATGGCAGAATAATAGGCTTATTCCAAAACACTGCAAATATCGAACCAGCCTTGCCGGGGAAACGCATAACAGCATCACTGCTCATGAGAAATCTGCCCTGCGATATAGCGGTATCCGCGCAAAGTAAATCATGAATTTTGCGTCGCAACGTATGGTTAAGTACTTACTGTGGTTGGCATTACGTTATTTCCCTAACTATATCGGAAGCCAGGGTGAAAACTGTAGTGTGAGAAGATAAAACTGTGTTTTGTGATCAAACAACCGGCTCGAGATCACTCGTAGCCGGTTGTTTTTAGGGATTACAGGTAATCGCGAATGAGGACTTCTGCGATTTGAACCGAGTTAGTTGCCGCCCCTTTGCGGACATTATCTGCCACTATCCACATATTCAAACCATTTGGATGGCTGATGTCATTGCGGACACGACCGACCATAACGTGGTCTTGTCCCGTGCCTTCTTTGACTTGCGTTGGATAATCTTCACCCATGAAAACTTGAACGCTTTCAGCGCGAGAAAGCAAATCCATCGCTTCGGTAGCGTCAATAGGTTGACGGCATTCAATGTGCACAGCTTCTGCGTGACCATAGAACACAGGGACACGCACACACGTTGGGTTCACGGCAACCGTGTCATCACCCAAAATTTTCTGTGTTTCCCACACCATCTTCATTTCTTCTTTGGTGTAGCCGTTGTCCATGAACTCATCGATATGCGGCAAGCAGTTAAACGCGATCTGTGTTTTGTACAGGCTCGGCTCAGCCTCTTGGCTGTTCAGCAGCCTTACGGTTTGCCCTGCCAGTTCATCAACGCCTTTCTTGCCCGAACCTGACACTGACTGATACGTTGCCACGTTGATGCGCTCAATGCCGGCCACATCATAAATTGGCTTCAGTGCCACCAGCATTTGGATGGTTGAACAATTTGGGTTGGCAATGATGTTGCGGTTGCGAAAATCAGCAATCGCTTCTGGGTTAACTTCTGGCACGACCAATGGAACATCATGCTCATAGCGGAAGCGCGAGGTATTGTCGATAACCACCACACCTTCGTCAGCGGCAATCGGCGCCCAACGGTCTGACAATTCTGCACCCGCTGAGAACAGAGCAAGTTGCACTTGGCTCCAATCGAAGTCTTCAACGTCTTTTACCAGAATGCTTTTGCCATTGAAACGAATGGTTTCACCGGCACTGCGCTCACTTGCCAGCAAGTAAAGATTGCGCACAGGGAATTTACGCTGCTCCAATACCTCGATAATGGTGCGGCCAACAGCGCCCGTTGCACCTAATACAGCGATATCAAAAGCCACATCGAATTCTTGTGTCATGTTTATTCCTCTACGGTAAAACCTAATTTAGCGAGCGACTCTAACCCAAACTCGGCCTTGCCCGCTACTGTAATCGCACTGTACTCACGTCTGTCCCAGTAATTCTTGCGTAAGCGGTCAAAGCTTATGCGCTGCTGAGCAACATCGGCCATCTCGCGGCGAAACTCGGCATCGTCTCGGCGAATGTCGTATATCAACTGACAGAGCGCCATAAGATCTGCGCTATTCCAAGGTTGGCTTAATGCAACATGCGGAATTGGCGCGATGGGTAGCAGTGAACTCGCCGCTACGTGCTCTTCGCTATTTCCGAGAAAATCACAGTAGGCGTTGTAAATCATGGTAGTGCCACGGGCTTTGCCTTCTAGGCCATATCCTGCGATATGTGGCGTTGCAAAGGCCAATAGCGGCAGTAGTTCTAGATCCACTTCGGGCTCGAATTCGAACACATCCAACACTGCCGTCAATTTTTCTGCTTTCAATGCCGATTTAAGAGCAGCGTTGTCAACAACGGGTCCACGAGCGGCATTGATCAAAATACTGTTTGGCTTTAACGCAGCCAATTCTTTTTCCCCAATCAAATGATGTGTCGGGTATTTGCCTGCCCGAGTGATGGGTGTGTGCGTCGTGATCACATCGCATTCTGTAAGCAGGGTTTGTAGCGAATGAAACGCGCGCTCATCCCCTTCGGCTTCTTTTATTGGGTCACAAAGCAGATGTTCAATATTCAGTGCGCTGAGACATTTTGAAAGATAGCTCCCAACTTGCCCTGCCCCAATGATGCCGACTTTGCGATCAGTCAGCGTAAAGCCATGCTGCTGACTGAGAACAAGAAGCGCGCTGATGACATATTCCGCGACTCCAACTTTGTTACAACCCGGCGCGGCAGTGAAATGAATGCCACGCGAAGCCAGCAACGCTGCATCGACGTGATCAGTCCCGGCGGTTGCCGTTCCCACAAACTTAAGGCGATTAGCTTTCGCTAGTAAATCTTCATCCACTTTGGTCACAGAGCGGATCATCAAGGCATCCACATCAACCAAGTCGTCAGCCGTCAGTGTACGACCCGCTTTGGCTGTCACCGTTCCCAGCTTACTGAATAGTGCTGCGGCGTACGGCATATTTTCATCAATCAGGATATTCACGCAATGCTCTCTTCAATCAAACTCACTGACGCCATTGTGACGCTTTTCCTTGCGACTTAAAACGAAAAAACCCGACCAATGGCCGGGTAAAATCCAGGATCTGAAAGATAGAGACCGGCTCTCAACGGTCAATACCTGCGTCTGTTGTAGGCATAATGCCAACTTCCCGGAAAATCTTAATCAACAAGCCAGTGACGGGCTCGTCATACCGAGAGACAGCGGTTTCGCTTATCCTTCGTATTTTTTAATGACCAGTGTGGCGTTAGTACCGCCAAAACCGAAGCTATTCGACATCACTGTTGTCAGCGTTTGCTCGCGCATTTCAGTCACGATATCAAGGCCTTCAGCAACAGGATCAAGGTTGTCGATATTGATACTCGGCGCAACAAAGTTATTTTCCAACATCAATGTTGAATAAATCGCTTCGTGTACACCTGCAGCGCCCAATGCGTGACCTGTCATTGCTTTAGTAGCAGAAATGGCTGGGCTGTTGTGGCCGAACACTTCCTGAATCGCGCCCAGTTCTTTCACATCACCCACAGGCGTTGAAGTGCCGTGCGTGTTGATGTAATCAATGCTGTCGACATCTTGCATCGCCATCTTCATACAACGGATCGCGCCTTCACCAGAAGGAGCAACCATGTCATAGCCATCCGACGTTGCGCCATAACCGACGACTTCGCCGTAGATTTTCGCACCACGCGCAAGCGCATGCTCAAGCTCTTCGATCACCATCATGCCGCCGCCACCAGAAATAACGAAACCGTCGCGGTCTGCGTCATAGGTGCGTGAGGCTTTTTCTGGTGAGTCGTTATATTTGGTCGACAATGCGCCCATGGCGTCAAACATCATGGTCAATGACCAATCAAGCTCTTCGCCACCGCCTGCAAATACCACGTCTTGTTTACCCAATTGGATAAGCTCTACCGCGTGGCCGATACAGTGTGCTGATGTTGCACACGCTGAACTCATGGTGTAGTTCACGCCACGAATTTTAAATGGTGTAGCCAAGCACGCTGAAACGGTTGACGACATGGTACGAGGCACCATGTAAGGTCCAACACGTTTTACGCCTTTCTCGCGCAATGTGTCTGTCGCAAGCACTTGGTTAATAGAAGATGCGCCACCTGAACCAGCAACCAGGCCAGTACGGTCGTTAGATACCATGTCTTCAGTCAGACCTGAATCTTCAATCGCTTGTTCCATTGACAGATAAGCGAAGCCAGCGGCATCGCCCATAAAACGGTATTTCTTACGATCAATATGTTCTGCGGGAATAAGCTTTAAATCACCCCAAACATTACTGCGTAGTTTCATGTCTGCGAACTGCTGGGAAAAACTGATCCCGGATTTCCCCGTCTTCAACGACTCCAGCACTTCTTTAACGTTGTTACCGATGCTGGAAACAATTCCCATACCTGTAATTACGGCTCGTTTCATCTTTTGTTCCTACAATTCGAGTTCGCACCGATGATAGCGTTTTTGCTCATCTAAAGTGGTCAGCTTTCCTAGAGTACGCGTGTAAGCTGAAATTCTTTTCCATACTCGCACAGACGCCCCTTAGAATCTGTAAATTCCGCTGGATTGACGTTAGAATCCGCGATCTGAGTGCAAATACACTGTTAATTAAGGCAAGGCTTGTGACCCAACCCCGTATCGAACATGCCCAAATTCACTGGAATGACGCCGGAACGCCGGTTTCTGATAATTTCGACGACGTGTACTTTTCTAACGCAAACGGCTTAGAAGAAACGCGCTATGTGTTCCTACATCAAAATCATCTTCCAGCACGCTGGCAACAATTCGAGCGAAATCGCTTTGTTATTGCAGAAACTGGCTTTGGAACTGGCCTTAACTTTCTCGCAGCGTGGCAGTGGTTTGATGCGTTTCGTGCAGACAACCCGCAGGCGAAAACGCAGCAGCTGCATTTTATCAGTTTTGAGAAGTTCCCCGTTACACAAATCGACCTTGAAAAAGCCCATGCGTCTTGGCCTGAACTGGCCGACTACGCAAAAGCACTGCGTCAGCACTACCCCGCTGCCGTATCTGGCTGTCATCGTCTGATACTTGCTGATGGCCGGGTGACGTTGGATTTGTGGTTTGGTGACATTAAAGACTGCATGCCTCAAGTGTGGACATCTGATGATGGTATTGTGGATTGCTGGTTCCTTGATGGCTTTGCACCTAGCAAAAACCCAGAGATGTGGAGCCAATCGTTGTTCGATGGCATGGCACGTCTGGCGAGAGAAAACTGCACCGTCGCGACGTTTACCGCCGCTGGCTTTGTCCGCCGTGGTTTGATTGACGCTGGCTTTGACATGAAAAAAACGCAAGGGTTTGGCACGAAGCGCGACATGATTGTCGGCACGATCAATCAACGTAACCAGCCTCGACAACAAGCGCCTTGGTACAAACGCTTACCTCCAAAAGCCTCAAATGACATTGCGATTATTGGCGGCGGTGTCGCCAGTGCCACACTCGCGCTGTCTTTGGTTCGTCGCGGAAAACCCGCGACACTCTATTGTGAGCATGACAAGCCGGGACTTGGCGCATCGGGCAATCGCCAAGGCGCAGTGTATCCGCTGCTTAATGGCAGTGATGATGTGCTTTCTCGCTTTTTTGCACCCGCGTTTTTGTTCTCACGTCAGTTTGTTGAGCAAGCGGCTGAAACCATCAACTTTGATCATGACTGGTGCGGCGTGACGCAATTAGGCTGGGATGAAAAAAGTGCTGACAAATTAGGGAAACTACTCAAGGGTGGGTATCCCAAGGCACTGGTTCATGCCGTCACTGCTGACGAAGCGGCAGCCATGACTGACATTGACACATTACATAGTGGTATCAGCTACCCGCTTGGCGGCTGGTTGTGCCCTCAGCAACTGACACAAGGTTTGATCGCACAAGCGGAGGCCACAGGTTTATTGACCTGTCTCTACAACACCAAAATAACAAGGTTGACGCTTCACGACAGCAAGTGGACGCTTCAAGCCGACGACACGACGTTTACTCACCAGACAGTCGTGGTTGCCAATGGCCATGAATTCTCGCAGTTTAAACAAACCGCGCCGATCCCTGCCTTTTCAGTACGCGGGCAAGTGACTCATATCAACACCACCCCGGCGCTGAAAAAGCTCAAAACGGTGCTTTGTTACGATGGCTATCTGACCCCAGTTAATCCAAAAAATGATACGCACTGTATCGGGGCGAGCTACAGTCGCAATGACAGTTCGTTGGCATTTAGCATGGATGACCAGGTTGATAATAAACAACGTCTGGTGAAATGCATTCCGACCAAATGGTCACAAGCAGTCAGCACAGATCATGGCGCTGGACGTGTCGGCGTGCGTTGTGCCAGTAGAGATCACCTGCCATTTGTTGGTGATGTCTGTGATTACAGCGAGCTGGTTGCGAGCTATAGCAACCTACGTGATACGCAAGAAACCGCACAAGATGTGCCGGTTTACCCCAACCTTTACAGCCTTCTAGGGCTGGGTTCGCGCGGCTTAACTTCGGCGCCATTGCTGGGTGAGTTGATGGCTTCGCAGCTGTGTGGTGATCCTTTGCCGTTACCCGTGGATGTACTCAATGCATTGCATCCGGGACGCATGTGGGTAAGAAAGTTACTGAAAGGCAAAGCGCTGTGATGTTAGGCGGTTAAACGTGAATATTCTGTACTGATATATTCCGAGCATAAAGAAGGCGCTTCATTGAGCGCCTTCTTTGTATTTGTTGATGTTGATGTCTATTGCGATGGCTTTCAGCTCGCTTTCGCTTGCAAAGAGGACCACAAATTTGCCACCAGCACTTGATCTGCAGGGCTTAACTCGTTGGCATTGTTTTTCAAGCTACCGTCCACAAAGACTTTGAGTGCTTCGATATCATCAATCCCATCTTGCTCACAATCAGCGGCAGCCAATGAGATATGGCCACGCAAATACCCACTTGCAAACAATTCGTCGTCTGACGCGGTCTCTACCATGGCGTCTATCAAATCAAGGATCTGTTCTTCGTAGTCTTGGATCATAATCTCTCTCATACCAAACGCATTCGGGATGGTTATCAATAGGTAAAATCTGCGGCCGTTAACGTCGGACGATGATAAAACGCGCGGAGGGCATCTGAATAGGTTTTTGCGCGCGCTGGCATACCTTCATCGAGATAAATCAGCACTTGCTCACGCACTTTGGTCGTAAAACCCGCGCGATCAGACTCGACGCCACTCAAATTGTCACAGCTCACTTGAAAGCGAAAACCACAGCTGGCAGAAAGAATCCACTCTACCGCTTGTGGCTTTATCTCCACTTTCTCAAATTCCGCCTGCGTTTTTTCATCGCGTCCATCAGGGTGATACCAGTAGCCATAATCTTCTAGCAATCGACGCTCAGGACCGGCAATACACCAGTGCGCCACTTCATGCATCGCGGATGCAAAAAAGCCACGAGCAAAGATAATACGATGCTTCGCGTGAGTTTCATCGGCGGGGAAATAAATAGGTTCATCACCACCGAGCAATAACTCAGTGTTAAATGATTCAATAAATGTCTGATTGAATACAGAAATAAGGTCGTTGTAATCGTGATGCATGCGTTATTTGTAAATGCCTGGTTACAGCCAAAATCAGTCAGGCGGCATTTTACCTAGCACATGCCCTATTGTCGCCGTGATAATGGCCCATTTTGACGATTTTATCCGCGATAAGCATGAAATTGATTCATGGGTGACGTCGTCTATTTTCATTGGCTTGTGACTGGCATCACATTTAGAATCGCACCACTTTCTCTGATTAAATGCAACCGACTGAATAATAATGTTGTTGTCTACTTTGTACATTGTTGGCATTACTGCCGAAGCCATGACAGGCGCGCTCGCGGCTGGTCGAAGAAACATGGATTGGTTCGGCGTCATGCTGGTGGCAAGCTGCACCGCCATTGGTGGTGGCACAGTTCGAGACATTTTGCTCGGCCACTACCCCTTAGGCTGGGTCGCCAATCCGCATTATCTCGTGATTGTCTGTCTTGCGGGTATCGTGACCACATGGATGGCCTCATGGGTGGCGCGAAACCATAAACTGTTTATCTGGCTAGATTCTCTCGGCTTGATTGCCTTTAGTATTATCGGTTGTCGCGTTGGCATGGATATGGGCTTATCTCCGCTCATCGCAGTAGTCTCTGCCGTGGTTACTGGTGTTTTTGGCGGCTTGCTACGTGATTTACTGTGTCGTCGCCAACCCATGGTATTACACAAAGAGTTATACGCGTCGATCGCGTTTTTCTCGGGCTGGATGTACTGGGGATTGATGACTTATGGCGGACAATTTGGCGTCAACGAAAACTACGCGACACTCTCCACGCTGATTCTGGGCTTCACATTTCGTATGTGCGCAGTGAAGTTTCATTGGCGCTTACCAGTGTTTAGCCTTGCCGAAGAAGAGAAAACAGAAGATAACGCAGAAGTGAAGGTGAGTTGAATGGAGGCTAAGAGCGAGGTCCTAGATCCTAAGACCTAGGACCCAGACGTTAAATCTTCGGCGTCGTCGTTGTGACACCCGCATTCTGTGCGCGATGACGCAGCAAGTGATCCATCAGCACGATAGCCACCATGGCTTCTGCGATAGGCACCGCGCGAATACCCACACAAGGGTCATGACGACCGCGTGTTATCACATCAACCGTTTCACCATCAACATTAATGGTTTCGCCCGGCACGGTAATGCTTGATGTCGGTTTCAATGCCAAGTGTGCAACGATATCTTGCCCTGACGAAATCCCACCAAGAATGCCGCCCGCATGATTGGTTTTAAAACCAGTCGGCGTTAATTCATCACGATGTTCGCTGCCGCGCTGATTCACCACATCAAAACCGTCGCCAATTTCAACGCCTTTCACTGCATTGATGCCCATCAGTGCAAACGCAATGTCAGCATCTAAACGGTCAAACACAGGTTCGCCAAGACCGACAGGGACATTGTTTGCCACGACGGTCAGCTTAGCGCCGATGGAGTCACCGTCTTTTTTCAATTGACGTATCAATTCGTCCAAAGCGTCAAGTTTGGTTTCGTCGGGGCAGAAAAAGGGGTTTTGCTCAACTTGATCCCAATCCACTTTGTCGATGGTCACATCACCCATTTCAGACATGTAGCAACGCACTTCAATGCCATATTCCTGTTTCAGGAATTTCTTGGCGATCGCACCTGCCGCAACACGCATAGCGGTTTCACGCGCAGACGAACGACCGCCGCCGCGATAATCACGGTGACCGTATTTCTGGTGATACGTGTAATCGGCATGACCGGGGCGAAAACGGTCTGAGATTTTGGAATAATCTTGTGAACGTTGGTCGGTGTTCTCAATCAACAGACCAATAGACGTGCCCGTTGTTTTGCCTTCGAACACCCCAGACAAGAATTTCACCTCGTCTGCTTCACGACGTTGCGTGGTGTATTTCGACGTACCCGGACGACGACGGTCCAGATCAATCTGTAAATCCGCTTCTGAAATTTCGAGTCCCGGCGGGCAACCATCAACGATACACCCTAATGCCAATCCATGACTTTCACCAAAGGTGGTGACGCGAAACACCTGACCAATAGAATTGCCTGCCATTACTTCCTCTGTCTTTTAACTGGCTGCCTTTATTAAGGCATAACTGCATGCTTGTTAATGAAACATAACCGCGCACGAGAAGCAAAAGCTTTTTGCCTGCAAAACAGTCAACCCTCTGTAGAACGGGGCTCATTTCAAGAAACACGACAAAATGCAAGATGTGAAAACAAAAAAAGGCTGAAACAGATGTTTTCAGCCTTTTTGATAGCGAATTAACCGCGGTTCACGCGATTAAGCTTGATAGATGATGGTTAGTCTTTGTAGATAGAGAACTCGTCCGCGACGCTCACCAGATCTTGATACGTCATCATGAATACGCCGTGACCGCCGTTTTCAAACTCAAGCCACGTTAGCGGAAGCTCTGGATATTGTTCTTCCACATGCACCATAGAATTACCCACTTCACAGATCAAAACACCCTGCTCGCTTAGATAATTGGGCGCATTGGCGATAATGCGGCGCATCAGTTTCAAGCCATCAGAGCCCGCAGCCAGACCCAGCTCAGGCTCGTGGCGGAATTCATCGGGTAGGCTGTTCATGTCTTCTTCATCCACATACGGTGGATTAGAAACAATCAGGTCGTATTTGTCTTGTGGCAGATCGCGGAACAAATCCGAACGGATTGGGAACACTTGTTGCTCCATGCCGTGATCTTGCACATTCATTTCCGCCACTGCTAGCGCATCGGTAGAAATATCCACCAGATCCACTTCTGCGTCAGGGAAGGCGTAAGCACACGCAATACCAATGCAACCGCTACCCGTGCACAAATCCATGATTCGAGTCGGTTCAACAGGCAACATTGGGCTGAAACGGTTTTCGATCAACTCACCAATTGGTGAGCGAGGCACCAATACACGTTCGTCGACAAAAAACTCAAGACCACAAAAATAGGCTTTGTTGGTCAAATAGGACACTGGCGTGCGATCGTTAATGCGGCGAATAACACGCTCTACAATACGATGGCGCTCACTGGTCGTCAGGCGGGAGTGACGAGTATCTGCTGGCACATCAAGTGGCAGATACAAGGTTGGCAACACCAGTTGTACCGCTTCATCCCATGCGTTATCCGTTCCGTGACCGTAAAACAAACCTGCTGCATTAAAGCGGCTTACCGTCCAACGTAGCATGTCCTGCAGCGTACGTAACTCGTTGACAACTTCATCAACAATAATTTTATCCAAAATGGCCTCCACTAGCCTGATTCACCCCAACGCACCGCGTTCATCTCTATTGATTTGGACAATTACAAATTCGACAGCGAGACATTGCTTCTATTTTGGGTACAATGCGCCTATCGGCATTTGGAATTGACTTATGAGTAAGAAAACCCCGATCTCAGACGATGACTTTTCATTGTTCCGCGATGCGGTAAAAGGCGTTAAAAAACTGCAGCAGGATACCATAAACCCGCCAAGACGCCAGACAGTGGAACAATCGAGAAAAAAGTTCTCTGACTCGACAGCACGTGACCACACCTTTTATTTTTCAGACGAGTTTGAACCCTTGCTGAAAGAGGATGGCCCAACGCAATATGCGCGTACCGGTGTGTCTAAGTATGAAGTGAAGCGTTTACGACGCGGCATTTACGTGCCTGATATGTTTCTCGACCTTCATGGCATGACACAACGAGAAGCGAAGCGTGAGATGGGTGCGTTGATTGCTGAGTGCATAAAAGAAGGGATTAGCTGTGCCTGCGTGATGCATGGCATCGGCAAACATATATTGAAGCAGAAAACGCCATTGTGGCTGGCACAGCACCCAGATGTTCTGGCATTTCATCAAGCGCCACTTGAATTTGGCGGTGCTGGCGCGTTATTGGTGCTTATCGAGATCCCAGAACGATAACCAAGAACAACCGCCAATAAAAAACGCCCCACGAGGCGTTTTCGTAGTGAGTCGTTTCTTGATCATTCAGTGCTATGCGTAACCCATCAACTGAGAAGGGCTTTTCAACCACCGTACATCACTTTTCTCGCTCACAGCATCAAGCTCAATACAAGCAATCGACGACGTCGGAAACATAGGTGCCTGCATGTCGACGGCGAATTCGGCGGTGAGATAACCCACCAGCGGCAAATGCGACACCAGCAAAATGCTTGCTGGATGATCAACAGTCACTAACGCGCGCAGATACGATGCAACGTGCTCGCTGTCACCATAGGGCGTAATACCATCTTCTGTCAGCACTTTTTGCGCCGTTGGCAACACGGTCTGACAGGCATTCCACGTTTGTTGGGCGCGCAAATACGGGCTAACAAGCACCAAGTCTAGCTTCCCTTCTGGTAATTCATTTGCAAGCCAACGAGCCATTTCTACTGACTGTTGCTCTCCGCGTTCAGTTAATGGTCGTTCTTCATCACTGGCTGCAAATGTCTGCGCCTCACCGTGGCGCATAATATAAATTCGCATATCACTACTGTTGATTTCTTAGATTCCTGATTATGCTACCAGTCAATTGTTGTTTCTGGAACGATAAAGCGCACAGATGTTTGCCTCAATTTGCTTAGGTGGTCATAATTAAGACCTAGCCTCAACCAGTGAAGGTGCTTTGTGCAAATCAGTCCGAATGATCACCGTGGCTATCGCCAGATTACACTCGATAACGGGTTACGTGTTTTATTGATCGAAGACGCACAAGCGCCGCGCAGTGCTGCAGCACTGACGGTGAATGTTGGCCACTTTTGTGACCCTGCTGATCGTGAAGGGTTAGCCCACTTCCTCGAGCACATGCTCTTTCTGGGCACAGAACTGTACCCAAAGGTCGGCGAATTTCAATCTTTCACCAGCCGTCACGGCGGCAGCAATAATGCCTGGACAGGCACCGAAAATACGACTTATTTCTTTGATATTCAACACGATTACTTTGAAGAAGCGTTAGAGCGTTTTGGGCAGTTTTTTTCTGCGCCACTGTTTAATGCTGACGCCGTAGATAAAGAGCGCAACGCGGTTGATTCAGAGTATCGTTTAAAGCTTCAAGACGATGTTCGCCGTATCTATCAAGTCCAAAAAGAAACCATCAATCCCGAACATCCCTTTTCCAAGTTTTCCGTTGGTAGCGCTGAAACCTTGGCAGATCGCGAAAACAGTTCGATTCGAGATGAGTTGATCGCCTTCTATCGCAGCCACTACAGCGCCAATCTGATGGCGGCATCCGTTACCGGGCCTTTTACTCTCGATTCCCTTGAAGAGCTAGCCCAAGAAACCTTTGAACTGATCCCAAACCACGATTTGCCGCTTTTCATTCCCGAAGTACCTTTTGTTGATATCCCTCAGCGGCAACAGTTTATTCGCATCGAGCCATTAAAAGACGTGCGCAAACTGACACTGGCATTCTCAATGCCAGCCACCGATGAACACTATCGCATCAAACCATTGTCTTACATTGCGAGTCTGCTTGGCTATGAAGGCATTGGCAGTGTTATGTCAATGCTAAAAAACAAAGGCTACATCAATAACCTCTCCGCTGGCGGGGGCATCAGCGGCTCGAACTTTCGTGAATTTACCGTCAGTGTCAGCCTGACGGAAGTTGGCCTGAACCACATTGACGATATTGTCGCCTATCTGTTTCAAGCGATTCACCTTATTCGTGAGCAAGGTTTGAACGAATGGCGTTACAAAGAAAAACGCGCGGTACAAGAAAAGGCATTTCGTTACCAAGAACCTTCTCGCCCCATTGATACTGTCAGCCATATGGTCCTCAATATTCAGCACTATGAAGAAGAAGATGTGCTTTATGGTGATTACATCATGGCGAAATATGACGAAGAATTGATCCGCCAGATGCTCAGTTATTTAACACCGGAGCACCTTCGTCTGACGTTGATTGCCAAAGGCGACAGCTATAATAAACAAGCCAAGTGGTACGACACGCCGTACAGTGTGATCCCCTTTACCGACGCGCAACGTGCAAAATGGCAAATCACGGATGTTTCGCCAGACCTTGCCTTACCCGAGCCCAATCCGTTTATCAGTTACGAACTCGACCCCGCGCAATTGGCATCGCCAAACACGACCTTGCCAGAGAAAATCCAAGAGTTACCAGGATTTTGCCTTTGGCATTTGCAAGACACCGATTTTCGCGTGCCTAAAGGCGTTGTGTATGTCGCTATCGATAGCCCTTATGCGGTGAAATCGGTTGAGAACATCGTTAAAACCCGCGTCAGTGTCGAAATGCTGCTTGAGGCTATCAACGAAGCGGCTTACCCCGCCGAGGTCGCTGGCTTGAGTTATAACCTCTACGCTCACCAAGGCGGCGTGACGTTAAAACTCAGTGGATTCAACGAAAAGCTGCCGATCCTGCTTGATTTGGTCTTGGATAAATTTGCCAATCGTGACTTTAAACCAGAGCGTTTTGAGATCATCAAAACACAACTGTTAAGAAGCTGGAAGAACGCGACTCAGAACAAACCCATCAGCCGATTGTATAATGCAATGACGGGCATATTGCAGCCAAACAACCCGCCATACGAGGCGCTTATCGAAGCGCTGGAACCGTTAGACGTGTCTACCCTTCCCAATTTTGTAAATCGAGTCATGTCTGAGTTACACGTCGAGATGTTCGTTTACGGCAACTGGCAGAAGCATCAAACGCTGGCATTGGCTGAATCAGTCAAAGATGCCCTTCGTGTTCATGATCAGCGTTATCAGGAATCCATTCGCCCATTGGTAATGCTCAAAGGTGCCGGCAACGCGGCATACCATTTAGATTGCAGTAATCAAGACTCCGCGGTACTGGTTTACTATCAAAGCCATGGCACAACGGCGCAAGATGTGGCGCTGTTCACTTTCGCCCAACATTTAGTATCTGCCATATTTTTCAACGAATTGCGCACAAAGCAGCAACTGGGATATATGGTGGGCTCCGGCAATATGCCGCTCAACCGCCATCCGGGTTTGATTTTCTACGTGCAATCGCCGCAAGCAGGCCCAACGAAACTGATAGAAGCCATTGATGACTTTCTGAATGCTTTCTTCTTAGTGCTACTTGAGCTTAATGAAGCACAGTGGCAAGCCAGCAAAGAGGGCTTAATCGCACAAATAGATGAGCCTGATGCAAACCTACGTGCGCGCGGTCAGCGACTTTGGGTGAGTATTGGCAATAAAGATGAGAAATTTGAACAACGTCAGAATGTCGCAAAATCTATCAAAAACATGGCGCGATCTGACATGGTGAAATTTGTTGTCGAGCAGCTTAAACCTCGCACGGCGGATCGGTTAATTATGCATAGCTGCGGCGGTGCGCATCCTGATCAGTGCATACCGGAAGACACTAACGAAATCGACTCTATTGCCGCATTTCGTCAGCATCGTTTAGAAAGAGATTAAAAAAATCCCCGACTCAGAGGTCGGGGATTTTTTACGTGTTTGCTTTGATTAATCAAAGAAACGCTTTTCTTCCGCAGCCATGGCTTTGAGCATTTCACACGGTGCAAATCGCTCGCCATATTTCGCTTCATGCTGTTCAAGCATTTCAACAAGGCGTTTAATGCCGATATGATCCATGTAACGGAACGGGCCACCAAGGAATGGTGGGAAGCCAATACCGAACACGGCACCAATGTCGCCATCACGCGCCGATTTCACCACGCCTTCGTCCAAACAACGTGCCGCTTCATTTAGCATCATCAATACGCAGCGCATCGCCAGTTCATGGCCAGAAAGCTGACTCTTCAGCTCTACACCCAGCAATCCGTAAACACGCTTATCGACTTCTTTCTTCTTGCCGTTGTAGACGAAGAAGCCTTTGCCCGTCTTGCGTCCTTTACGGCCATCGCTAAGCATGACATCGAACACATCTGGTGCACGGAAACGCTCGCCGAGTTCATTGAGCAGAATTGGGCTGATCTTCGCGCCAATATCAATACCCACTTCATCCAGCAGTGTGACTGGGCCAACTGGGAATCCAAAATCCAACAAGGCATTGTCGATGTGCTCGACAGATTCGCCTGCCAGCAAGGTCATGGCCGCTTCATTCATATATGGCGCTAGGATACGGTTCACATAGAAGCCCGCTTTATCGGCAACCACAATCGGGGTCTTGCCTTGCTTTTTCGCAAGCTTAACGACAGTTGCTATCGCCTTCTCAGACGTTCCCGCATGAGGGATCACTTCCACCAGCGGCATTTTATCAACAGGACTAAAGTAATGCAGGCCGACAATGTTTTCAGGCCGTTTTGCCCCTGCTGCAATTTGGTGAATAGGCAACGAAGAGGTATTGGTCGCGAATAGCGTATTTTCATTTAACGCTTCTTCCACTTCCGCAATCATCTTGTGTTTCAAATCAAGATCTTCAAACACCGCCTCAATCACCACATTACAACGATCCATGCCGCTGTAGTCTGTTGCGCCACTGATCCTAGCCATCTGCGATTGCAATTCCGACTTGGAGATAATGCGACGTTTGCGTTTTTTATCCAGTAACTTGTAGCTGTAGTTCATGGCGTTCAACAAGCCATCATTACTGACATCTTTGATCCGCACAGGAAGGTTTGCTTTGGTCGCTGACACATTCGCAATACCCGCTCCCATCAATCCGCCGCCCAGTACGGCTACACCCGTTACCGTATCTGGCTCGGCATCAGCGCCAGTTTCTTTTTTCATTGCTGTCGTGGCGAAGAAAATGCTGCGAAGTGATGCGGATTCATTCGTCATCACCAGCTCGCCAAAGCGTTTCGCTTCGAGCGCTAGCCCTTTCTCCACCCCTTTGTCCAAGCCATGTTTGATCACGTCAAGAATGGCTTCGGTGGCGGGATAATTGCCACGGGTTTTTGCGCGGGTTTTCTTGGCGGCTTGATCGAACACCACTGAGCGGCCTAGTGCATTGCCACCCATGGCCCAGCTTTGCCAGCTGTTCTGACGTTTAGGCTTTCCTTTTAGCGCTAACTCTTCAGCAACCCGAAGCAACACTGAGTGGGGTACAACATCATCGACGACACCCATTTTCTTGGCTTTTTTGGCACGCAGTTGCTTGCCTGTCAGGATCATATCCAGTGCACCTGCAACGCCAATCAAGCGAGGCAAACGTTGTGTACCGCCCGAACCCGGCAGCAAACCGAGCTGAACTTCTGGCAATCCAACACGCGTTTTATCATCGTCTGTGGCAACACGGCTGTGGCATGCTAGCGCCAATTCAAGACCGCCGCCCAAGCATGGTCCGTGAATCGCAGCGACGACATGAAACGGCAGTTTCTCGATACGAGAAAACAGCTTCTGCCCGTGCTCTGCAATGGCTTGTGCGTCTTCTGCTGTTTCACAGGCATCCAACATACGAACGTCTGCGCCAGCGACAAAATTATCCGGTTTAGCGGAATACAGTACCAAGCCTTTGATGTCTGTTTTGCTTTCAAGCTCGCTCAAGATACCGCTGATTTCATCAACAAAGGTCGCTTGAAGTGTGTTCATGCTTTCGCCAGGCACATCAATGCTCAGCCATGCAATGCCATCATCTCCGTGACGCAGCGAAAAGGCATTTGGGGTCATTGGTTCATTCATTATTCGGCCTCCAAGATCATTGCAGCACCTAAGCCACCCGCAGCACATGCGGTATTCAAGGCCAAACCGCCACCGCGACGACGTAGTTCGTTCAATGTTTGAGTGATCATGCGTGCGCCTGTTGCAGCAAACGGGTGACCGTAAGCCAAAGATCCGCCCAGCACGTTAAATTTGTCCATGTCGATCTCACCGATCGCTTGGCTTCGCCCGAGCTTTTGCTGTGCGAATGTCTTAGAGCCAAACATCTTCACATTCGACAATGCTTGGGCAGCAAATGCTTCATGCATGTCAATCAAGGTCAAATCAGCCAGGGTAATGCCCGCACGATCAAGTGCGATTGGTGTGGCGTATGACGGCCCCATTAGCATGTCGTGCTCAACTTGAATAGCGGCAAACGCATAAGAGCGGATGTAGCCCAAAGGCTTCAAACCCAGTTCTTTGGCGCGACCTTCACGCATCAGCATCACCGCGGCAGCGCCATCTGTCAAAGGTGTGCTGTTAGCGGCAGTCACAGAGCCATGTTTTCGATCAAACGCGGGACGCAACTTGGCGTAGCTTTCAACGCTGGAATCTTCGCGAATGTTGTTATCTTTATCAATCCACGCGCGATAAGGTTCGGGGAAGGCGGTCATTACTTCATCACGCACCAGCCCATCAGCCCACGCTTTTGCTGCAAGTGAATGAGAACGGTGCGCTAAAGCATCCTGATCTGCTCGGCTAATATGATGACTCTTGGCCATTTGCTCTGCAGTCTGGCCCATGCTCAAGCCCGTTGAATATTCGGCAACAGCAGGGGGAACAGGCGCGAGATCTTTCAAAGAAAGCTTGCTCAATAAACTCATACGCTTGCTGAGGGTTTTGGCTTTGCTCAAAGCAAGTAATGTCGCCGCAAGTTTCTTTGACACGCCAATAGGAAGCACTGACGAGGAGTCCGCACCACCGGCGATACCAATATCAATGGTTCCCGACATAATACTTTCTGTTACGTTAACAACAGACTGAAAGCTAGTGGCACACGCTCGGCTGACGCTGTAGGCATCCGTATGAATATTCATGCCTGTACCAAGCACGATCTCACGTGCAATGTTTGGCGCTTCTGGCATTTGCACCACCTGACCAAACACAAGCTGCTCGATCAGCTTAGGGTCAATCGCGGTACGGTTTAGCATTTCACTAACAACCATTTTGCCAAGATCGACAGCGGGCACATCAGCATATGCGGTAGATTGTCGTGCGAACGGGGTACGTAAACCCGCCACAACTGCGATACGTTCTCCCTGACGCGTAGTCAGGTTCTGGGGAGAGTTCATTGCCGCTCCTTGCTAGCATTAGAGGTCAGACCAGAAGAGTGTAACCAATTTGTTATCAGATTAAAACGGGCGTTTAATTGAATTGGAATGTCAAATATAGACAGGGACAGCAAATTTGCGATAAACATCGGGCTAGCCGTCGTAGTGGCCACCTTATCTCAGCTGTCAGCGATGAGATACGGTCGAAGATTGGCAAAAAAGAAAATAACTGAATTTTGAGCAAAAAAAACCACACCTAATAGGTGTGGTAAAATTTTTGGAAAGCAATTGTGTATCAAATTCAATTAACGTAAAGCCAATTGCAAGTCAGGTCTAAGACCTGAGGAGAAAGTAAAGTCAGCCTTCAAAAAAAGGAAGTTGTCATCTTGCTCAACTCAGTCACGCACAGCCAAGGTCCGGTAAACCAGCGAAACCTGCAGCGCGCTCCCAGATGACAGTGCCTACTATACCCATAGAAAACGGCGACTTTTTGAACCAGATCAATTTTTCGCCTGATTATCCTCCATCACTTCTCGCCATGAGTGTTGCACCGAAATTCCCCACAAATATAAGCAACTCAATCCATAATGACATTGTAAGAGCAATTGTCTTATTAGCGCGATTCAAATGCGTATCGTTTTTCTGCCTATGATTAGACGCATTTACCGAGGTAACATGGTCCTCAATGCAATTATTTTTAATGCTACACACTTGTAAAATCAAAACTTTCAGGAAGAAAGCCCATGGTTTTGAAAATATTTGGAAAGAAATCGTCAACTTCCAAGGTCTCTACTGATATGGAAAAACAAAGACGATATGAAGCGCTCGTGAGAGCTTGGCACAGAGATCTTTATCGCTACGCTTACTGGTTGACGAAAGACCAGCATGTAGCAGAAGATCTTGTACAGGAGACGTGTCTCCGTGCTTGGCGATCGCTCGATAGCCTTCAAGATGATAACGCAGCGAAAGCATGGCTGATCACCATTCTTCGCCGAGAAAACGCACGCCGATTTGAGCGTAAACAACTCGAATTAGTAGACATTGATGACCATCAGGTGGCAGATAATACGCAGCCTAGTGAAGAAGCCTCGGTAGAACAGCAATGGCTTCACAAGCAGATAATGCGTTTGTCACCGGAATATCGCGAACCGCTTGTTTTGCAAGTTATGGCTGGATTCAGTGGTGAAGAAATCGCTGAGATCATGGATCTCAACAAGAATACGGTGATGACACGTTTGTTCAGAGCGAGAAACCAATTGAAAGAGTTCATGGACAGTCAAAACGAAACTCAACGAGGAGCGAAGAATGGACGAGCTTGAATTTCGTCGCCGCCTTTTGGCTGACCCTCAAGATAATGATCCCGAGCTATCAGCGGCGAAGTTATCTTCACCTGCCAATCAAAAGTTGGCCTCTGAACTCGACAGTTTGGATGCATTAATTGATCAAGCTTTGCGTGTTGATGTGCCCGATGATTTGGTCGACAAAGTGTTGTTTAAACAAAGCAGCCATGTGATCCGTGAAAAAAGAAAACCAAAGTTCCATTTGGCTATCGCGGCCTCAATTGCTTTTGTGTTTGGTGTGATGTTGGGTCAATTTAACTGGCAGACCATTCCGCTTTCACCCAATCAACAGAACTTGGGTCAAATTGCGCTTCAGCATTATTACGATGAGACAGATTTCACTCGAGATATTAATGAGGGCGTAAGCCTTCACCAAGTAAACGCTAAGCTTTCCCCAATTGGCGAAGCCTTCAGTGGGTCTCTGCCAGGCCAAGTTTCTTACCTCAATCATTGCAGCTTTGATAAAAAGCATGCGGTGCACATGGTATT
Source organism: Enterovibrio sp. FF113 (assembly GCF_041439165.1). Lineage (NCBI taxonomy): Bacteria > Pseudomonadati > Pseudomonadota > Gammaproteobacteria > Vibrionales > Vibrionaceae > Enterovibrio > Enterovibrio sp. FF113. Next base: position 33,378 of record NZ_JBGONO010000019.1, read on the forward strand.
GAAAGCAGACAATGGTGAAGACTTTACGGTGTTTGTAGTGCCTCAGAATTCTCCAGCCATGGAAAAATTCAGTGATGGCAACATGGAAGCCATTTCGCTCCCGGCCAATAACAGCAGTGTGATTGTAGTCGGTAAAGAAGGCTCAGATGTATTGCCTATTGCAGAGCAGCTTCAGCTTCATCTGAACCAAAAAGCGTAAGCACACAACCTATTACATTTTAAAAGGGAGCCTTTGGCTCCCTTTTTATTTCCTTTAAAGAACAGTTACCTGCACCGTCTCTGCTTCTGTTTCAAAACAGCGTCCCGTAACTGGTCAGATTTCCTAATAATGAGCTTCACAATAGAATCCGCCCAGCTTATTTAAAAAGCACATAAAATTATAAAACTATTATAAATTTCATTGGATTAATTCACACCATGAATAAGAAGCGTCTGTTTATCCGTTCAGCAGTGGCAATTGCTGTAGCGGCAAGTTCTACATCAGCTCTCGCGGCTGGTTTCCAATTAAATGGTCAATCTGCTACTGGCCTAGGCCGTGCTTTCGCTGGTGACGCTGTTATCGCTGATAATGCATCTGTCATGGCACGTAACCCTGCAGCAATGGCGCTGTTCGATGCGCCTGAACTGTCTGTGGGTCTGATTGCAATTGATACCGATGTGGTAGTGAAAGGTACAACCTACTCACCTATCATGCTTGGTGAACGTTCTTTGGACGATGCACAAGCTGGTGACATTTCGTATGTACCAAACATCTTCTATGTACACCCGATCAATGAAAAATTTGCTGTTGGTGCAGGTATTTACTCAAACTTCGGCACAAAAACTGAATTCGACACTGATTATGCAGCCAATGAGTTAGGCGGCCTGACTGACGTTAAAAGCGTCAACTTTGCATTGAGTGGTTCATTCCGAGTTAATGAGCAATTGAGCTTTGGTGCTGGTATCGACTTCATCCAAGGTACAGGTAAGCTCAAGCGCTCTGGCCTAGAGTACGTCGGCCAAGCTATTCCATCGTTTGCAGACAGTGTTGGCGATAACATGCTTAACATTGATGCAGAAGGTACTGGCATTGGCTGGAACCTAGGTACCGTTTATGAAGTCAATGAGAAGCACCGCTTTGGTCTAAGCTACCGCCATAGTCCAGATATCAAAGCAGACGGCGACACCATGATCTACAAAGGCGAACAGCTAACAGGAGACCTCGTTCTTCCTCTGCCAGACATCGCTGAGTTCTCTGGTTACCACTTGCTGACCAACAAGTTTGCTATGCACTACTCTGTTCAGTGGATTGAGTGGAGCACTTTTGACCAGCTTGCGACGACAGATGGCGTTGTTCTGAATGAGTACAATTGGCAGGATGGCATGCACTACTCGATTGGTGGTACTTACTACCTGAACAACGACTGGACACTTCGTGCCGGTTACATGTATGACACCAGTGCACAAGATCAGAAGAAATCAATTTCTGTACCCGATTCAGATCGCCAATGGGTATCTGCAGGTTTCACCTATCAGGCAACCAAAAACTCGACCATTGATTTCGGTCTGACTTACCTAATGGGTCAAGATGTGGAAGTGAATGACAAGTTGGTGACAGACCTGCCTGGTGGCGGTGAACTTCAACTGTCTGAAGTCAATGCGACAACCCGCGCCAACGCTTGGTTGTACGGCATTCAGTACAGCTACCAGTTCTAATCAAGAACAACGAACACCAAGGGGAGCATTGGCTCCCCTTTTCTTTATCTCGTTTCCTTCAGCACCCGCCACATCACTCTATTGGCAGTATTTTTCAGCGTACATTAGTTCGCTCAAGTCCGCATTTATCGATACAAGTGTTCGCTGAGTTTCAGCGTACACCTGTGCCAAACACCACTTCATATAGACGATCTATCGGAAGATGGAATGCATGACAAAATTTCCATCTAAAAATATTCAACCTAGTTCATTAAAATTGCATCCAAAGCGTTGGTCAGTACCCTATAGCGACCTTCAAAAACAAGAAATATATAATGAACAAGAACAAACTTCTTCCGTTGGCAATTGCCGCAGCACTTGGCTCTCTTTCTTCCACCTCAGCAATGGCTGCTGGTTTCCAGCTTGCAGAGTATTCTGCAACCGGCCTTGGTCGTGCGTACGCAGGCGAAGCAGCAATGGCGGATAACGCCGCGGCACAGTTCCGTAACCCAGCGATGCTGACGTACCTGCCTGGTACACAAGTATCCACTGGTATGATCTACGTTGACCCGAACGTTGATGTAGATGGCACTACCACTAGCCTGACTGGCAAAGAAACTGCGACGTCATCACATGATTTTGCTGATGCTGCCGTCGTACCAAACTTCTATGTGTCACACCAAGTGAACGATCAGGTGTTCCTTGGTTTGGCACTGAGCTCTAACTTCGGTATGCACACCAAGCTAGACGACAACTTCAAAGGCACGCAATTTGGCAATGAAGCCTCTGTGATGACCATGGAAATTAACCCTAACGTTGCTTACCGCATCAACGACCAATTCTCCATTGGTGGTGGTGTTCGCTTTGTCATGGGTGAAGGCAGCATTGGTGCGAAGAGCTCTGGTGGATTCGCTCCAAAGGGCACAACACTAAAGTTCATGGAAGGTGATGACACTTCTTGGGGTTGGCAGGCTGGTGCTGCTTGGCAGATCAATGATACCAACCGAATTGGCTTTAACTACCGTTCAGAAGTTGAGCTGAACCTAGAAGGTCATGCAGAAGGCCTAGCTTTCAACCTATACAACGGCGGCACATCGCCTCTTACTGACATGGTTCAATACGCTGGCAGCATGGGACTAACCTTGCCCGCCACTGCCGAGCTTGCTAGCTTCCATCAGTTGACTGACAAGGTTGCGGTACATGCTAGCGTGAACTGGACTGACTGGAGCACGTTTGAGAAGCTAGAAGCGAACATTCCTTCATTGTCTGTTCCTTCACAAATCGTGAAGCAAGAGAACTGGAAAGATAACTACCGCTTTGCCGTGGGTGCGACTTACCAACTCAATGATAAAACGCAATTGCGTTCGGGCGTTGCATACGATATGGCTGCTGTGGATGACGCTAACCGCACTATCACTATTCCAGAAACAGACCGTTTGTGGCTGAGCCTAGGTGCAGGTTATGCGTGGTCTCAAAATCTGACGTTGGATGCAGGCTTTACCTACATCTTCGCAAAAGACGCAGATGTTGTTGAACCTCGCCCAGGCATCGCCTCTGATGCATCTGGTGCGGCATTCGGCGGTAAGTTTGAAGGCCAAACAACCGGCAGCGTATGGTTAGCGGGTGTTCAAGCGACCTATCGCTTCTAAGTAAGCAGATATAAAAAATGGCCACTCATTGAGTGGCCATTTTTGGTTTTAGTAATCATCTATTTCGTCTAACAAGTCTTCGTCAAGGTACTCGTCATCCGGTTCAGGTTCTTCAATCGCTTTGCCACCACGCGCTTTAAATGCTTTGTGCTGCAAATAAGCATCGCGGGCAAATGCATACGGATCAGGAGAATTCTCTAGCAATGGTTCTTGAGGCACGACCGCCGCGCGACTTTCCATTCCGTCCAACGCCCACTTGATGATTGATTGTGGTAGCGTCAACAGCGACAGCGGAGGATAGAGATCGTCGACCATGTCACCTGCACCTTCACGCAAAGTTATCGGACCATATATTGGCACCATAAAGTAAGGGCCTTGTCCGATATCGTAGTATCCCATGGCATCACCAAACTGACGGTCGTCCAGTTTTTGAATATTTGCTGCCGAGGCGATATCTATCAAGCCTGCCAGTCCAAAAACGGTATTAATCCAAAAACGATTAAAATGAGTGACCGCCGCCTCGCCTTCCAGCATAACAATACTGTTCACCATACTCGCGGGCTCGCCCAGGTTATCAATAAAATTTGAAACCCCTGTTCTGGCAAAGCTCGGTACGTAGTTGACATAAGCGAGGGAAACCGGACGGGCTACGTACGGATCCAGAATGTCGTAGTTGAAAGCCCACATGGTGCGATTGAATCCTTCAAAAGGGTCATTCGGGTGCGAGATATCAAATTCAGTATTTGTTTCCGCATCCACAGCGCTCTCATCAGGCGCCTGCGCACAACCACTCAATCCAATAATAACGCCAACTGCCAATATCAGACGTTTCCACATTATTAATATTTTTCCTAAAAAAGAGGCTGGTTATTCACCAGCCTTATCCATTTTTCCTCAATTATACCCGAGTAACGTCAAAATGCATGCTCAGATAAGAACGACATGTCAAAGTGGGTCGGCGATAATTCGGCTAATTCTTTTGGTTAATCACTATCTGTGATGAACCGCCTAGGGCAAATGGCTCACTCTCACCAAACCAATCGCCTTCTTTAGTCATCACATTGCCATCACGATCAATGCGAGCTTTGACCAGCACATTTGGCAGTGACGACATCAGACGCTCTGGGATCATACTGTCTGCATCGGTGAGCTCCACATCCAGCGGGAAACTGCTGAGAGGGATTCGCTTCGCGGCCACGGGCATCGGCGCACCGTCGGCAGAGTGAACAGAAACAATAAGCACGCCCTCATCAGGAATACCGACTGCGTCATCCAATGAAATTGTCACAGAAACCGTTTGACCATTTCCTGCGCCAACTTGTGCTTGTGCGCGTGCAATACTGCGATCCAGCATCGAGATACGAGGGTCGTTTTCAGGCAGAAGCTGCTTCATGGTTGACCAAGCGGCAATGGCTTCATCATATGCATTGCGCTCGAACGCTTCGAATGCAAGTAGAGACAAGGCTTGCAGGTTGCCATGATCTTTCTTAATAACCTGACGCAGCAAATTTCGTGCTGTTTCAACGTTTGTCTCGTCACCACTCAACATCAACGACTGCGCGTAACCAAGCTTCACATCGTTGTCATTTGGCATGAGTCGATACGCTTTACCCATCGCGCCTTCCGCGGTTTGAATATCACGATTCGCCAAACCAATGCGACCTAGCAGCAACCAGCCCATGGCATCGTCTGGCGTTTGTGAAAGCTTAGTACGAAGCGACAAAGTGAGATCAGCCATTTCTTGATCGGTCATTGGCTCTTCGCTGTCAGACATCAGACGACGCGATAACTCAGGTAATCGTTCTGCAGTTTCCTGCCATGCAACCACCTGCTGCTGATTGCCTTCGAGAAAGTACAGGGAATAACTCAAGCCAACCAGGATAAGTACGCCCGGTAAAAGCATCAGCATTGACACTTTATTTTGTGTCTTTGCTTTATCCCCTTCAGGAATATCATCTAGCAGCGATTGTTGAAGCTCCAATGCCAACTCGCTTTGGTTGTCTACTAAACCTTCTTCTGTTTCTTCTTCCAATTCATCCATGCGGTCACGGAAGAACGCTTTATTCAATTCATCACGACTGGCCGCTTCATCTTGGTCTTTACCCAGATAGATCGGCACGACAAAGAGTCCAACAGAGACAAGTACCATCAAGGCTGTGATCAGCCAGAACCACAATTCGGTCATCCGTTTGTATCCTTGTTATCTTTATTTGCGGATTGGTTATTTGCAGTGTCTCCACCCAACAACGCGGCGAGACGCGCTTGCTCGTCAGTGTCTAGTTGTGCTTTCTCTGCCTGTGCTTTTGGTTTGCGGCTACGCATGACCAACACAGTAAATCCGATAAGCACAAACAGTGCTGGTCCCGCCCACAAAATCAACGTAGAAGCCGTTACCGGTGGACTATAGGTAACAAAGTTGCCATAACGCGCCACCATGTATTCCACAATCTCATCTTCATTCTTGCCTTGTTTGAGCATCTCATAGACTTTCAAACGAAGGTCTTGAGCCAACCCGGCATTCGAATCTGCGATATTGTTGTTCTGGCACTTAGGGCAACGAAGCTCTTTGCCGAGTTTATGGAAGGCATCTTCTTGTTGCGGCGTATCGAATTCATACACCTCAATCGCGGCAGACACCGAAAATACAGCACTGCTTGCCAATAGCAGCAAGAGCCAAAAGCGCTTGATCATCCTTTGGCCTCCGCCAGCATTTTCTCATACATAGGGCCAAGCTTGTCCTGCCAGTTACGTTCGTTAACGTCACCAACATGGCGATAACGAATCACACCGTTAGCATCTATGAGGAATGTTTCTGGTGCGCCATAAACGCCCAGATCGAGACCTAGCATGCCGTTACCATCAAACAGGCTCACCAAGTAAGGGTTGCCCAATTTATTCAACCAGCCGATGGCTTTAACACGATCGTCTTTGTAGTTAAGGCCAATGATTTTTACGCCATTTGCCGCCAACTCATTGAGATACGTATGTTCGGCATAACAGGTTGGACACCATGTTGCCCAAACATTCAGTAATAACGGCTGGCCTTTGAAGATGTCTTGATCATAAAGCTTGCCCGCTTCGGTGAGATCTTCGAGACGAAACTCTGGCACAGGTTTACCCACCAACACAGACTCCAATTTCGTGGGGTCATCCCCTTGTGCATTATTTAAAAGCTGCCCAAGAAGAAAAACAACAACCACAAAAAACAAGCCCAGCGGGATAAAGAGTACAGGACGTTTCACGCTTAAACCTCCTTCACAGATTCGACAGAGACTGCCTCATCTGATTTCTTACGGAAACGGTAACGCTTGTCAGACATGGCCAGTAATCCACCAATGGACATGACCAATGCACCGAACCAAATCCAGCGTACGAACGGCTTGTAGTAGATACGAATGGCCCAAGCACCATCATCCAAACGCTCTCCCATCGCAATATACAAATCACGAGTAATACCGCGATCGATGTCTGCTTCGGTCATCATTGAACGCTGCACGGTGTAGAAACGCTTTTCCGCATGCAATGTATTGATGCGCTTGTCACCAAGGTAAATGTCGAAATCTGCAACATAGCCATCGTAGTTAGGGCCATCTTTGTCTCGCAAACCCGCAAAGTGGAATTCATAGCCTTGCATCTGAACGCGCTCACCTGGCGCCATCTTTACATCTCGTTCAATGTCGTAATTTTGCACCATCGCAATACCCAAGATTGAAATCGCAAGACCAAGATGCCCAAACACCATCGCCCAATGACTGCGACCTAACTTGCCTAATCCGGTCATCAAATCGTGACGGTGCGTAGCACGTTGGTACAGTTCTACCGAGAGTAGAATAGCAATCCAAAGCCCCATCACTGCGCCTAGCGCCGCTAATGGTTTAAAGGTATCAGCAAAAATCCAAACCAGACCAACACCAATAACAACAGATGCCACACCGCTGAAAAGGACTTCCTTTTTCACGTTTTTCAGGTTGTCACGTTTCCAACGAATTAGCGGTCCAATACCGAGAAGGAAAACAAAAGGAACAGAGAGCCACGTAAACAGCAGATTAAAGAAAGGTTCTCCGATGGAGACTGAACCCAAACCAATCTGTTTGTGTACCAACGGCAACAACGTACCAAGAAGCACAACCACCAGCGCGGCAATCAGGAAAATATTGTTTGCGAGCAGCACGTTCTCACGCGATACCAACTCGAAGTTGCCTCGTGAGCGCACTTCTGACGCGCGCAGTGCATAGAGCAATAATGAACCACCGATAACTGCAACAAGGAATGCCAAAATAAACAAGCCACGCGCAGGATCAGAAGCAAAAGCATGAACGGAAACCAGAACACCAGAACGTACTAAGAAGGTTCCTAACAAGCTGAGAGAAAACGCTGAAATTGCCAGAAGTACTGTCCAAGCCTTAAACGTGCCACGCTTTTCTGTGACCGCCAACGAGTGCATCAATGCCGTACCCGCAAGCCAAGGCATGAATGATGCGTTTTCGACAGGATCCCAGAACCACCAACCACCCCAGCCAAGTTCGTAATAAGCCCACCATGAACCCAGTGCGATACCCATGGTTAGGAAAACCCACGCGGCCGTCGTCCAAGGGCGAGACCAACGCGCCCATGCGGTATCAAGGCGTCCGGCCATTAATGATGCAATGGCGAAAGCAAACGCGACTGAGAAGCCGACATAACCCATGTAAAGCATTGGCGGGTGAATAATCAAACCCGGATCTTGCAGCAGTGGATTGAGATCTCGGCCGTCAACAGGGAAGTAAGGCAATGTGCGTTCAAACGGATTCGACGTGACAATAATAAACAGTAAGAAGCCAACACCGATCATGCCCATAACAGCCAAGACTCGCGCGACAGATTCTTGCGGCATACCGCGGCTAAATATGGCTACAGCGAGTGTCCATCCCGCTTGGATCAATACCCAAAGCAGCAATGAGCCTTCATGTGCCCCCCACACCGCCGTTAGACGGTAATACCAAGGCAACGCACTGTTGGAATTACTGGCTACATAGGTAACCGTAAAGTCATTAACGTAAAATGCCCAGCTCAGCGCAAAAAATGACATGAGTAGCATGAGGAACATGCCGATGGCCAACGGGCGCGCCGAGCGCATCATGGCTTGGTTTCCGATTTGCGCACCCCATAGCGGGTAAATGCTCAGCAACACCGAAAAACCCAGTGAAATCATTAGGGCAAAATTGCCCAGTTCAGCAATCATTAGTAGCTACCTTGTTGTTGCTCAGTATATTCAAGCGGCGTATGGCTCTTGTTCATTGCTTCCGCAATTTCCGGTGGCATATATTCTTCGTCATGCTTTGCAAGCACTTCGCTCGCATACACAGTCGTTGCATCCATGAGTTCACCCTGCGCAACGATACCTTGCCCTTCACGGAATAAATCCGGAAGAATACCTTCAAACACAACAGTGACTTCAGGGCCAATGTCCGCCACTTTGAATGTTACTTTTAGTGATTCAGGGTCACGACTCACTGAGTTTTCAACCACCATACCGCCAATGCGTAACCGCTGACCAACATAGGGTTTAGAACCGTCAGGTTTGCCTTGCACGATCTCTGATGGCGTGTAGAAGAGATCCATGTTCTGATTCAGTGCATAGACCATCAAACCAACGGTTGAGCCAACACCCAGTACCAGAGCGAGAGCTAGCCCTAGTCGTTTTTTACGTCTCGGGTTCATAATGTGTTCTCCATCTTTTGGGCTTTCTCAATGCGTTGCTCTCGGGCAACTTTGTTCTTTATTTCACGATACAATTTACGTCGTGTGAGATGGGACGAAAACACCACCCAAAACATGGCGAAAAACGTAATCGCGAATGAACTCCAAACATAAGCGGCATAGCCGCCCATGTCTAAAAATGCGGAGAAGGAACTAAAATGCATGGCTAGGCTCTCTCTACCAATTCACGGACCCATGGACGGTGCGATTCTCGTTGTAAAATTTGGTTTTTCAGCGCCATCAAGGTCGCTGCACCAAAGAACAATGCAAAGCCAAGTATGTTAAGCAGCAACGGCCACAACATCTCAGAGGCTATCGATGGTTTGGCAAACTTGGTGATTGTCGCGCCTTGATGCAGGGTATTCCACCACTCTACTGAGAAGTGAATAATCGGCAGGTTAATCACACCAACCATCGCCAAAATACCCGCGGCACGAGCGGCCGTGCGATCGTCATCGAACGCGTTATAGAGCGCGATAACACCCAGATATAAGAACAACAGAATAAGTTCAGACGTTAGACGTGCATCCCATACCCACCAGGCTCCCCACATCGGTTTGCCCCATATTGCGCCTGTGACCAGTGCAATAAAGGTGAACACTGCGCCCACAGGTGCCATCGCCGCCGCCGCCCAATCAGACGTTTTGATTTGCCAAACCATGCCAATAAACGCAGCAATGGCCATCGACATATAGGCACCCATCGACCATATGGCCGCAGGCACATGAATGTAAATAATTCGGAAGCTATCGCCTTGCTGATAATCAGCCGGAGCGAATGCCAAACCCCAAACAGTACCCGTCATCAAAGACAACAATGCCAACACTGCAAACCACGGAAAAAGCGTATTACACAATTTGTAGGTTGCCTCAGGCTTGGCATAAGGATGAAGCCATTTCCACATTACTTTATCGCTCTTAATTAATCATAAAAATGGGATTATTGAACGCTCACACGCAATGCTGCAGACACAGCAAATGGCATCAGTGTTGCCGAACCCACAAGCATTGCGCCTAGAATCGCAAGCTGACCGTTGATCGGAAATCCATTCGAAGCCATCTCAATCGCTGACGTTGCAAAGATCAAAACTGGGATAAACAAAGGCAGCACAAGAAGACTTAACAGCACGCCTCCTTTACGAAGTCCTACCGTTAGCGCAACACCAATTGCCCCTAAAAAACTCAAGGTTGGTGTGCCTAATAACAATGTAAGCACCACGGCTTTGTAGGTCGCCCAATCTAAAGAAAGTAATACTGCCAATAGCGGACTTATGATCAACAAAGGCAAGCCTGTTAGCAGCCAATGGGCAACAATTTTAGCAAATGCCAATACAGACAAAGGTTCTGGCATCAATAACATTTGCTCTAGTGAGCCATCAATAAAGTCATCACGAAACAAACGCTCAAGTGACAACACAGCAGCAAGTAACGCGGCCACCCAGATAATGCCGGGCGCGATTTCTGCCAATAGGTTTGGCCCAGGTCCAATACCTAATGGAAAAAGCGTGATGACAATGATGAAAAACCATAACGGATTTAACATGTCTGACTGGCGTCGATAGGCAATCAGCAGTTCACGTCGAATAATTTGGTACATCGCCGCCCCCATTACGCACCCAACTTAATGCGACGCAGTAATGGATTTCCATCAAACATATCTTGATGGGTGGTGAACAACACCATCCCTCCGCCATCGACATGTTTTTGAAAGAGACTTTCCAGCACTTTTACGCCTTGTTTATCGATCGCGGTAAGCGGCTCGTCCAGTATCCACAGCGGAGATTTGCTAATCCACAGCCTCGCCAATGCAACTCTTCGGTTTTGTCCCGCGGAGAGCTGCGCAGCAGTGACATCTTCTCGACCGGCCAAACCCACACGGGCTAACGCATCCCAAAGCGCTGTTTCATCGGTTTCACCATGCATCTTTTGATAAAACGCCAGATTTTCAAAAGCAGTCAGTTCACGCTTTACGCCCGTGCTGTGCCCCAAAAACAATAGATTGCTGTAAAACGCTTCACGTGCTTTGGTCACTGATTTTCCTTGCCAAAGCACATCGCCTGATTCAGCCAATCCCAACCCTGCAATAATTCGCAGTAAGGTGGTTTTGCCCGCACCATTTGGGCCTTCTATCTGTACAAGTTCGCCAGGCGACACTGTAAAGCAAAGGTCTTCGAACAATACTCGTTCATCACGAATACTGTTGAGTTGACGTACTTCCAACATGAGAAATCAATGTTCCCGATAAAGTATTCAAAAATTTGCCCGATAATAACATAGAGGTTTTTAATACCGTTAGCGGCGCGATCCCGCTCTTGTCCGCCATACGTTAATAATTGTGAGTAAATATGAAAATAGATAACGCCAGTAACATCAACGTATTAACGCTTGAGAATATCCAAAGTAAACTTCAGGGAAAACTGTTGCAGGTGGGACAAGACAAAACGGGCATGAGTTCCCCCCCTCAACCACTATCTTCGCAACTTGCTCAAGTTCTAAGACTGATCAATTTATTCCCTCTTTTACTTTCCTCGCCAGCCTCCTCTTTGCCAGGAAATACGCCAAGTGCGCACGCTGTGAGTACTCTATTAAATGCACTCGTCATGCCAAGCACACCAGAGCTTGCAGCAAAATGGTTGGCTGAACGGCAATCGGACAAAGCGCTTCTTGATGCATTGCGACTCATCACGTCGGGAGCGGACGACGAAAGCAGCGGCAAGCTTAAAGCTCTACTTATGCTGGTAACCGAGCAACGTTTGCAAGACGGCAATAAAGCCAATGAGCACCACTGGTTGTTTCCTCTTAGCCATTTAACACCAACACCGGTTCGCATCACCGCCAAAAAGAAGACCTTGGGTAAACGGAAAAAATCTCGTTGGAGCGTGACAGTTAACCTCACATTGTCAAAAAACCGTCACCTCACCGCCACCGCAGAGTTAGAAGAAAAATCGTTGTCGCTGACGCTAACCACGGATTCCCCAGCGTTACATAAGAAACTCGAGCATGCCCTGCCAACTTTAGAGAAACAACTGAATAAACATCAAATTTGTATGTCTGAATGCAAAATAGAAATGAGCGAATACTGCGAACCTGTCGCGCTAGAAGCCGGAGTTAACATTCAAGTATGAAGAAACCCAAAAGCGCGGTGGCGCTTCGATATGATGGCATTAATGCACCGCAAGTTAGCGCGAAAGGCTATGAAGCGTTGGCAGAAAAATTGATCGAGGAAATGGAGAAAAACGGCGGTTTGGTGCACAGCGACGAAACCTTGATGAACTGGCTATCTGCATTGGAAGTAGGCGATGAAATACCAGAGCAATTGTACTTGGTGATCGCAGAACTGATCGCGTTTGCGTGGTATTTAGACGGAAAAACCCCGCCCGGATGGGAAGGGTCTGTCGTCAACAAATCAGTGTAACCGTAGTTTGCTATCCTAGAGAGGACATTTGCACTACCTCACCATCCGTTGCTTTCTGATGCTAAGCAAAAGTTCCGCCTCAGCTTTTGGAAGATCACATTCTTCCATCAACTCATGGATATCGGCACCTAGCTCCACCATCTTGCTTGCTCGACTGTAGAGTCGACCATCCGGATCGTGCATTTCCAGCTCGTTTTGCTTATCAACCAAGTCATCGAATCGTTGGGATAGTTCGGCGAGTTTCTGGCTCATGCCAATCGAGCCTGCACGCAATTCATTGAATTGCTTTGAAAGGCTCTCATGCTGCTGGCGAGAGTTTTTATATAGCAGCTCCATTGCCTGGAATTTGGCATCCAGATTCAATCGGGCTTTTTTCTCTCGACGTAGTAGCAAGAATGCAACCACCGCTACGGTGATGGACACACCGAGCGGTAGCCAATGCAACACGACGTCAAGCATTACAGCATGGCCATGTCTGACCACTCATCGTCAGAGAGCAGTTTGTTCAAGTCAACCAGGATCAGCAAGCTACCATTGCGGTTGCTAACACCTTGGATAAACTTGGCACTTTCATCGGTACCCACGCTTGGCGTGGTATCGATTTCTGAAGTTCTGAGATAGACCACCTCAGCCACGCTATCGACCATGATACCAATCACTTGCGACTCAGCTTCAATCACGATGACGCGAGTGTTGTCAGAGACATCACCTTGCATCAAACCAAAGCGAGAACGCGTGTCGATAACCGTAACCACGTTACCACGAAGGTTGATGATGCCCAGCACATAGTCTGGTGCACCCGGTACCGGCGCGATTTCGGTATAGCGTAAAACTTCTCGAACCTGCATGACGTTAATGCCATAGGTTTCGTCTTCCAGCTGGAAGGTCACCCACTGTAGAACCTCGTCATTCACGTTATCTTTTTGAACTTCAGCTACCTGACCCATTTATTTTCCTCTTTACGTGCTGTGCTGCGTCAATTACGCCAACGCGTTGGCATCTATACCTTGATTTAGCATGGCAATCAGCGCTTCGACGTGAATCAATGCGCACATCTTTTGTTTGACTAACCCGGCCAACCAAGGCCGCTTGCCAGCTTGTTCACGCCATCGCACTTGTTCGCCCTTAAGTGACTCTGTACCTAGCAGGGTATTGCAAGCCAATCCCCACTTGCTGTCACCCAAGATCACTATATAACTATAGCCTTCGCGATGGTTGTTATCTGTTATTTTTTCCGGCATTACCCACATGGCCGTATCGACAACGTCGAGCTGCTGATCTCGCTCTGTTTGCAAGCCCAAATACCAGTCCGGCCGACCGATAAGGTGATTGCAGTCTTCCAGTCGATGAATACCCCCTAGCTCGGCCAATGGCACAGCATAGGTAACACCAAAAGATTCAAAGAATAAAACCTGGAAAGCAGACTCAGACGCAATGTTTTGCCAAGGCGGCGCAATATCTTCGTCTTCTTGCATTTCCGGTTCGACGTCAACGTTGGTTTCAACATCAACAGTCTCTTCAATCGCAATGTCGTCTGCAACAACCTCTTCGACGTGTGCCATCACGATGTCTTCAACGACAATGACCACATCGGGTTCTGCACTGAGCGTGACCGTATCGAGTGCCACATCCGTTGAGATCTCTACGTCAAGGTCAGCCTCGACAGCACTCTCAACCTCAATTGAGATATCAATAGCGACATCAACATCGGTCATCACGTCAACATCTTGCACTGTGTCGACGTTAGTCAATACATCTATGTCAGTAACGACATCGTTGTCAGTTGCAGCCTTAACGTCAGTGTCAGCCAATACCTCTGTATCAGTGCTAATTTCAGCATCAACGTCGAGTAGTGTATCGACGTCTGCGTCTAATTCGACTTCAACTTCCATGCCCTCTTCAAGCTGAAGCTGACTAAGGAGTTTTTCTACTGACGACAAATCACGCTCTTCTTTCGTGAGTGTCGCGCCACTGAATGTGTCTGTTGGCTCTATCGCCGCAGGCTGAGGCACCAAAGCTGCAGCGTCAACGACCTGAGAGGTCGCATCCGTGTCTTGCGACTGTGGCAGAACATCGTCTTCCAACAGCGCATCAAAATAATCGTCCAGCGCCTGAACACTGGACAAGGCACGGCTATCTTTCATCCTGTTCCAGTCGCTCCAAATAAGAGAGCAGCGTTTTGTAAGCAAATACGCCGCGACAGTTTTTCGCATAATACGATGGCGGCATGTGCTTTAAGCTGGCATCACGGAATTTAGTATCAATCGGCACCGCTGACGACCAAACTTGATCGGGATAACGCACTTTAAGCTCTTGCAACGTTTCCAGCGAAGCACGTGTACGTTTGTCGTACATGGTAGGCACAATGCACACTTTGAAGGCTGAGCTTCGGGATTTCTGCATGATCTGCAAGGTACGGATCATGCGTTCTAAGCCTTTCATAGCCAAGAACTCAGTCTGTACTGGTATTAGAATACGATTGCTTGCAGCCAAGGCATTAACCATCATCACGCCCAAGATAGGCGGGCAATCGATCAGTGCGTAATCGTAATCTTCTTCGAGGCAAGCTAGGGTCTTTTTAAGCATCAACCCCATGCCACCGCGATTACCCATTGCTCTATCCAATGTCGCCAAAGACATGTGGGAGGGCAACAGATCTAAGTTTTTATATTCGGTGTTTAGAATGAGCGGTTTGACCGTATCTCGATTGATAGTCTGCAATTGGAATAGATCAAATAGCGTACGTGGCAATTTATCCGAATCGTAATTCAGATACGTTGTCAGGGACGCATGTGGGTCGGTGTCGATCAACAACACACGTTTGTTTCTTTCACTGAGAAGCCCAGCAAGGGTGATGGTTGAGGTTGTTTTTCCTACGCCACCCTTCTGGTTTGCAATGCTCCAGACTATCACAGCCGCTCCTTAAACCAGATTGAGCTCGACAAGGATACGCTCGGCAATGCGATCTAGAGGCAGGTCTTCTGTTGAAATCCCTGCTTTCGCGACTGCTTGCGGCATACCATAGACAACACAGCTGTCTTCGTCTTGTGCCCAAACGGTTGAACCTTGTTGTTTCAGCATTCTAGCACCGTCTCGACCATCAGCACCCATTCCGGTGAGTACCATAGACAGCACTTTATCGCCGTACACGTTTGCAGCTGAACCGAATGTCACATCGACACACGGTTTGTAATTCATACGATCGCCACCATCGATGATTTTGACACGCGTTGAACCTGGACGTCCATCAATCATCATCTGCATGCCGCCTGGGGCAAGATAAGCCGTACCGGCTTTAAGCGGCTCGCCATCTTGCGCTTCTTTTACTGAAATTTTACACAAGCCATTTAGACGCTGCGCAAAGGCCGCAGTAAATGTGGATGGCATATGCTGAATCAAAAGAATTGGCATTGGGAAATTCGCGGGTAACGCACTGAGCACTTTTTGCAGAGCCACAGGCCCTCCCGTCGATGTGCCAATCGCTGTAAGCTGATACCGCTTACCCGTGGCTTTAAATCGCCCCCCCGTTGACGCTGAACGCGCAACGGGTGCAGTGTTAGACGTCGAGCCCGCTAAAGGTCTAGCCGAAGTAGGCCTAGCAACTGAGCTGGGCGAAGTGGCCGTGCTTGTCGAAGATGTCACCGTGGTTGAAGTTACCGCTGGACGACGCATGAACGGTCGCTTACGCGCTATTTCGCTCACACGTTGCTGCAATAAACCCACCGCTTCATCTCTATTGCGCGCGATGTCTTCAAATTTTTTCGGCAGGAAGTCGAGTGCACCCGCATCCAGTGCATCAAGCGTTGCTTTGGCGCCATCATGCGTCAGTGACGAGAACATCAAAATGGGGGTTGGATTGGTCCGCATGATCTCACGAACTGCGGTAATCCCGTCCATCACGGGCATTTCGATGTCCATCGTAATTACATCGGGTTTTAGCTTAGCGGCTTTTTCTACAGCCTCTTTACCATTGACTGCACAGTCAATAACCTCAAGACGAGGATCCCCGTTAATAATTTCACTCACTCGGCGACGGAAAAAGCTCGAGTCATCCACCACCAGTACTTTCACTGCCATGTTATTCCTTTAAATTATTATCGGCTAGCGTAGCGCTTGAGCAGATTAGGCACATCAAGAATTAATGCAATGTGACCATCACTGGTAATCGTTGCACCTGCCATTCCTGGCGTTCCTTGCAACAACTCATCCAACGGTTTGATAACCACTTCTTCTTGTCCAATCAGGGAGTCGACAACGAATGCAACTGACTGATGCCCCATCTGAACAACAACAACATGACCGCTGTCTCTCACCTCTGCGCGCGTCTTACATAGCCAATCTTGGAGATAGAACAATGGAATGGCTTTTTCACGAACAATGATGGTTAACTGACCGTCAATCGTATTGGTTCTCGATAAATCCAAGCCAATGATTTCATTAACATTAGAAAGCGGGAATGCAAACGGATTGTTACCAATACCGACCATCAACGTTGGCAAAATAGCCAGTGTGAGTGGCACTTTGATTGAGATGACAGTACCACGGCCTAGGGCCGAGTCGATGGAGATCGTGCCGTTAAGCTGGGTAATGGCGGTTTTCACTACATCCATGCCCACGCCTCGGCCGGAGATATCTGAAATCTCGACTTTGGTTGAAAAGCCCGGCGCAAAAATCAGGTTGAACGCTTCAACATCCGTCAAACGTGCTGCCGCGTCAGCGTCCAACACGCCACGATTAACTGCGATTTCACGAAGTTTTTCAGCATCCATACCGCCACCATCATCTTCGATGGTTAGCAGAATATGATCGCCTTCTTGAGATGCCGCCAGTGTCACCGTACCTACTCGAGGTTTACCGTTTTGCTCGCGAACATCGGGCATTTCAATCCCGTGATCAACCGAGTTACGCACCAAGTGGACCATTGGATCGGCCAGTGCTTCAACCAGGTTTTTATCAAGATCAGTTTCTTCACCGCGCATTTCCAGCACGATGTCTTTTTTGAGAGTACGAGCCAAATCGCGAACAACGCGGGGGAAACGACCAAACACCTTTTTAATCGGTTGCATGCGGGTTTGCATCACTGCGCCCTGCAAATCAGCCGTCACGACGTCGAGGTTCGTCACCGCTTTCGCCATGTGTTCATCTTCGCTGTTTGCACCTAGGCTGACCAAGCGGTTTCGCACCAGTACCAATTCACCCACCATGTTCATAATGGTGTCGAGCGTTGACGTGTTAACACGAACGGTTTGCTCTGGCTGTGGAACCGGTGTTTTTTTCTCTTCAGCTTTAGCTGGTGGCTTTGCTACTGGTGCTGGCGGCTTCGCCGCTGGCGCTTCTGCTTTTGGAGCAGGAGGTGGAGCAGGTGCAGGTGCAGCTTTGGGTGCAGCAGCAGCAGGCGCGGCTTTGTCATTAGACACTGCATTTTCGATAGGGCTTTTGCCCTTACCGTGCAAATCGTCTAATAGTTTTTCGAATTCATCATCACTGATTTCATCACTGCTTGGACTTTCTACCGCTGAATTTTGAGGCGGCGGAGAAGCTTGTGAATTGTCACTACCAAGGTCAGGGCCTTTACCTGCACCGTGTAAGTCATCCAATAATTTATCGAATTCATCATCGGTCATGTCGCCACTGTCCGACGAGGCAGCAGGCTCTGCATTACCCACCGTTGGCGATTGGCCTTTGCCATGGAGCTGATCGAGCAAGCGGTCAAACTCATCGTCGGTGATTTCATCAACAGAGTCGCCCGCAATCGCATCGCCGCCAGATGGCGTTTCGACGATTTCAGGTTCTGGTTCTGGCTCGGGTTCAGGCTCGGGTGCAACAGCTTCAGTCGCTTCGTCTTCAGAAGCTGGTCTACTGTATTTGTGCAATGCAGCCAACAGTTCTGGATTAGCGGCTGGTGCTGGCTCACTTTGTTGAACACAAGCAAACTGCTCATTAACAGTATCAAGCGCTTGAAGGATGATATCCATCACTTCTGCGTTTATTTCACGGCCACCATTACGAAGGTTATCAAAGATGTTTTCGGCACCGTGGCAGGTATCTACCAGCTCAGTGAGTGACAAAAAGCCTGCACCACCTTTAACCGTGTGAAACCCACGGAAAATTGCGTTCAACAAATTGCGGTCTTCCGGCGTTTTTTCCAGATCCACAAGCTGTTCAGACAATAGTTCCAGAATTTCCCCTGCTTCGATCAAAAAGTCCTGCAGGATTTCTTCATCCATTTCAAAGCTCATAACGCCTCCCTAAAAGCCAAGACTTGAAAGTAAATCGTCCACATCATCCTGACTCTGCATCACATTTTTCTCTTGACGCTGTTCCTCAGTGACGACGGGACCTTCAGCCTCGATGCCAGATTGTTGTACTGTTTCTGGTTCTAATTGTTCCTGTTCATCATCCAACCCAAATGCTGTCAGGATTTCGACCAGTTGTTTTTCGACTTCTTGAACCAAATCTATAACGCGACGAATAACTTGCCCCGTAATATCTTGGAAATCTTGCGCCATCAAGATCTCAGTCAGTTGACTGTGTAATTTAGTGGTATCGCCTTCGACCTGTGTCAGCAAACCATCGATCTGATGACACAACTCTTTGAAATTTAATAGGTCAATCCGCCCTCCCATGAGATTATTCCACTGAGGTCTAACCTGAGAGAGACAATCTTGAAGGTTATCGGCGATAGGTAACGTCGCTTCCACTGCATCCATGGTTCGGTTTGCAGCGATTTCCGTTTTTTCCATAACAAAGTTAAGGCGATCTTTTGCATCAGGAATCTCGCTAGTAGCGAGATCATTGACGCGCGGATCCAAGCGAAAATTAGAGAGCGAATCGTGCAGTTGCCGTGTCAGTTTCCCAACCTCATTGAAGAGCGGATTACGCGGGTCGCCGGTCAATTTGGCCAACAACTCGTTCGCGCCTTCCTGATTCCCTTCTTCTAGCAAACTGACCAATTCTTTAGCTTGGTCGAGTGTTATCATTATTTTAATAATCCTTCACTGCGCGAAGAAGCAAATCACATGCGTTCGAAAATCTTGTCCAGCTTCTCTTTCAGCGTGGCTGCAGTGAATGGCTTAACAATATAGCCATTAACGCCCGCTTGAGCCGCTTCTACGATTTGTTCACGCTTGGCTTCGGCTGTGATCATCAATACTGGCAAATGCTTAAGATCAGCATCAGCACGAATATTTTTGAGCAGATCGATGCCCTGCATTCCCGGCATGTTCCAGTCAGTGACGACAAATTCAATACCACCTTTTTTGAGAATAGGCAGTGCTGTTAAGCCGTCATCTGCTTCAACGGTGTTGTTGAAACCCAGATCACGAAGGAGATTTTTAACTATACGTCTCATTGTTGAGAAATCATCAACAATGAGGATTTTCATATTTGTATCCAAAGTTGCCTCCGGTGAGGTCCCTTATAATTATAAAAACTTACTTTGACCAAGCAGTTAGCTTGGTCCGTAACCGCTGCATTGCCTGATTTTGAATCTGGCAAACTCGGGATTCACTGACCCCGATAATGGCACCAATCTCCTTGAGGTTAAGTTCCTCGTCGTAATAGAGAGAGAGTACCAAAGCTTCTCTTTCAGGGAGTCCTTTGATGGCTTTAGCTAGGTGCGCCTTAAAGCTATCTTCTGCGACTTCCTCAAAGGGAAGGTTCTCTTCGCGATGCTTTTCTGTCACGAAAGCATCTTCTGAAACGCCTAGATCTTCGATACCAATTAGTCGCCCAGCATTGATATCATTTTGGATCTGATAATACTGGTCAAGGCTCATACCCAAACGTTTCGCAATTTCTTTGTCGTTAGGATCTCGTCCTAACTCGCCTTCCAGTTGCGAAATGACCTCGCTGATCTGGCGGTTGTTTCTGTGCACAGAGCGTGGAACCCAGTCACCTTTTCGGATGTCATCTAACATGGCACCACGAATTCGGATCCCGGCATAGGTTTCAAAACTCGCCCCTTTTGAGGCGTCATAGTTTTGTTGCGCTTCTAACAGGCCAATCATGCCCGCCTGAATCAAATCATCAACCTGCACATTAGGGGGCAAACGAGAAACCAGATGATGAGCAATACGCTTTACTAGCGTTGAATATTGCTCAAACACTGTTTCCGTTGAGGCTCCTGTCCTGCTGTAGGTGAGCGCTCTATTCACCGAGATAGTCTCCTGCCGCTTCATCGCGTACAAGAAGTCTCTCGACAAAGAACTCCAAATGCCCACCTGGGTTTCGAGGTACTGGCCAGGTCAGCGCTTTGTTCGCAAGTGCATTCAAAGCGAGGGCTGCAGGCGATTGAGGAAACGCATCCACAACCACTTTTTGCTTCTTCACAGACTGTCGCACCCGTTCATCTAATGGAACACATGCTACTAATTCTAGATTAGCATTTAAAAATCTTTCTGTTACACGCGTTAATTTTGTAAATAAATCGCGACCTTCTCGATAACTGCGCACCATATTGGCCACAATTTTGAAGCGAGTAACGCCATGTTCACGGCTTAACAGCTTGATTAATGCGTAGGCATCAGTGATGGATGTTGGCTCATCACACACCACAATCAATACATCTTGCGCCGCTCGTGAAAAGCTAAGCACCATGTCAGAAATACCCGCTGCCGTATCGACAAGCAGTACATCCACCTCTTCATCCAAAGTACCAAAGGCACGAATAAGGCCAGCGTGTTGCGCCGTTGATAGCTCTGTCATGCCTCGCATTCCCGATGACGCAGGAATAATCTTTAAGCCATGGGGCCCTTCTACAATAATGTCTTTAAGGTCACAGACACCTTGCATAACGTGGCTTAGGTTTTTACCAACACGTATTCCCAAAAGCACATCAATATTCGCCAAACCCAAGTCAGCATCCAACACCATGACTTTTTTACCTTGCTTCGCCATTGCCATGCCGATACCCAAGGTAATATTGGTTTTGCCCACGCCACCCTTGCCACCCGTTACGGTGATCACTTTGGTGCGAGTCGGGTTTGTCATACGGCGGAGGCCGCTTGCTTGATCATGCATGGTTGTCTCAATCATAAAAGTCCGCCGCATTCGACTCTGGTACATCATGACTCCAGAAATGGTTTTGCTGCTCTGAATCTTGATCCATTAGTTCACTTGCCCTGTTGACCAGGTATCTTCCACTGGCATGACGAATGTCTTCTGGCACTCGTTGCCCGTCAGCAAGATAAGTCACTGGAAGCGCATTTTCGATGGTCACGCTCAGTAGCTCCCCTAGGCTGAGAGATTCATCCAATTTTGTCAGCACACACCCTGATAGGGGAATACGTCGAAAATGGTCAATGGTCTCTTGTAACACGCGACGCTGTGAGGTGGCGGGTAAGACAAGTAAGCTTCGGATATGTGAACCACTACTTTGGATCAGAGTATCAAGTTGTTCTGAGAGCCTCAGATCACGCTGGCCCATGCCTGCGGTATCCAAAAGGATCAGTCGACGATGACGTAACTGATACAGAATATCGGCCAGTGTGTCTGCATCTTTAGCAACTTTTACCGGACAGCCTAAAATTCTGCCGTAAGTCGCAAGTTGCTCGTGTGCGCCGATACGAAATGTATCTGTTGTCACCAGTGCTATTTCTTCTGGGCCGAAGTCCATTGCCGCCCTTGCCGCAAGTTTCGCGATCGTGGTGGTTTTCCCTACGCCTGTAGGCCCTAAAAGAGCAATGACGCCACCGGTTTCCAATAGGTTTTCACTTGAAGTAATCACTTGATCTGCAACAAGTTCTAGCAACTCTGACCACGCTTCATTCGGTGCAGTATCTTCCGGAATATACCCTGCTAACTGGTCAGCCAGCACGGGTGAAATCCCCATTTTTTCGAGTCGTTTGATTAACATGGCGCGAAGCGGCTCTTTGCGCTCAACTTCTTGCCACATTAAGCCTGATAATTGGTGTTCCAACAGGCTCCGAATTGTTGCCATTTCTTTACGCATCGATTCCATTTCGTCCGGTTGTCGAGGCGCTGGCTTACGTAATTCTTTGCGAGTATCGTCAAGACGATTTTCCTGACGCGCGCCGGTTCTTGGGTCACGGCGCTCCATGTCGTCACGTTTTTGACGATATAAGCGATCGAGTTCCTGACCTTTGGCTTGCTGGTTGTTTCGAGCAGTTGTTGAGCTGTAGCCTTGACCACCTGCATTGCCGCCCTTCGCATTGCCATTTTGAGCATTGTTGCCTTGAACACCATTGGGGCGACGAAGTGGCTGCTGCGCCGCACCGTAAGCTGTTTCTGTTTCACGGCGACGTATATCACTCTGACGAGCAAGCAATGCACTGAGTGAATCAACTTCTGGTTCAGGCTCTTCAAGGCGTTCATTGTCTGGCAGTTGTGACTGATAGCGGTCCAGCAAGCTGGAAAACTTGCTACCAAGAGCACCACCTAATGGCTTTCTGGACGCCTCTTTGTTGATGTCACGACGAAGATGGACTTTGTCGTCAGCAACGCGACGAGGCTGTTGCGCGCGATCCATACTCTGAGCCATTTGTGTTTTTGCGGCTTCTTTGCGCACATCACGAGTTGGCGTTTCAGTATCAACAGCCGCCACGATTTCGACACCGCCGGTCACTTTCTTGTTCGACATGATGACCGCATCTGCGCCGAGTGCTTCTTTCACTTCGGCTAATGCTGTACGCATGTCTTTGGCAAAAAATCGTTTAATTTTCAAAATCGTTGTCCTGATTTACTGATGCACGGCATCAGTTGCCAACCGCTCTTACAATTCTTATTTGTTTTTCGTCTGGCACTTCCTGATAAGACAGAACGCGCAATGACGGAATCGTGTTCTTAACAAACTTGGCTAAGGTGGATCGAAGAACGCCTGA
Source organism: Enterovibrio sp. FF113 (assembly GCF_041439165.1). Taxonomy (NCBI): domain Bacteria; kingdom Pseudomonadati; phylum Pseudomonadota; class Gammaproteobacteria; order Vibrionales; family Vibrionaceae; genus Enterovibrio; species Enterovibrio sp. FF113. The sequence continues at coordinate 56,695 of NZ_JBGONO010000019.1, forward strand.
GGTTAGCAATACTGCGGGTTCACCCTGAAGTTCCTGCTGTTGCGTTGCCTCTGACAAGCTTTGCTGCAATCGCTCAGCAAGCCCTGGTTCTATACCTGTGGACTCGCCACCTGATGCCTGCATAGTTTTATGCAATATCTGTTCCAACTCAGGAACCAACGTAATCACTGGCAACTCAGGCTCTATACCATTGATTTCTTGTACGATTAATCGCTTGAGTGAAATGCGCACTGCGGCCGTCAAAATGTCAGGATCTTGACTCTTCGGCGCGTACTCAGAAAGTGTCTGAATGATGGTTCTAACGTCACGAATAGGAATGGCTTCATTGAGCAAGTTCTGCATCACTTTCACGACCGCCCCCAGCGACACAAGGTCGGGGATCAACCCTTCAACCAAACGAGGCGCCTGCTTGGCAAGCATGTCGATAAGATTTTGTGCTTCTTCGTGACCCAACAAACGCTCTGCGTTGTTAGTCAGCATCTGACTTAAGTGTGTCGCGAGTACCGTGGCGGAATCAACCACGGTATAACCCAGCGCTTGCGCATGCTCACGCTGAGATTTATCAATCCAAACCGCTTCAAGGTTGAATGCTGGGTCAACCGTCGGTTCGCCTTCAATCGGGCCAAACACTTGCCCAGGGTTAATCGCCAACTCTTTGTCAGGTCGAATATCGGCTTCACCGACAGCCACGCCCATCAAGGTAATGCGGTAACTGTTAGGTGGCAGTTCGAGATTGTCGCGAATATGTACAGGGGGTATGAGAAAACCAAAATCCTGCGACAGCTTTTTACGCACGCCTTTCACACGGTCGAGTAGCTCACCACCTTGGTCTCGGTCAACCATAGGAATTAAGCGATAACCTACTTCTAAACCAATGACATCAACGGGTTGTACGTCATCCCACGACAACTCTTTCGGTTTAGGTTTGACCAAATCTTGTTTAGGCGTTTCTTCTGCCGCCTTCTTAGCATTGTCACGCTGTTGCGTTTTCCAATACGCAAAACCACCGCAAACAAGTGCCAACGACAGGAAAGGAAAATGTGGCATACCTGGCACCACGCCCATCACGGTCAAAATTCCCGTCGCGATGATCAGTGCTTTAGGGTTTTCAACAAGCTGGAACACCACTTGTTGTCCCATGTCTTCGTCTGTGTTTTGACGCGTCACCATGATAGCGGCGCCAATAGAGAGCAAAAGCGATGGGATTTGCGCGACGAGGCCATCACCGATGGTCAGCAGCGTATAGATTTCAATGGCATCGGAGAAGCTGACGTCATGCTGAACCATACCAATCGACAAGCCGCCGATGATATTGATCGCCAGAATCAAAATACCCGCGATAGCATCGCCTTTGACGAATTTCGACGCACCGTCCATCGAGCCGTAAAAGTCAGCTTCTTTTGTGACTTCCGAACGACGCGTACGTGCTTGGTCTTGGTCGATCAATCCAGCATTCAAGTCGGCATCAATCGCCATTTGTTTACCTGGCAATGCGTCCAAGGTAAAGCGTGCGCTCACTTCTGAAATACGGCCAGCACCTTTGGTAACAACCATGAAGTTGATAATCATCAAAATCAGGAAGACAACGAGGCCAACAGCGTAGTTGCCACCAATCACCACCGAACCAAAAGCGTCAATAACCTGACCCGCAGCACCCGGCCCTTCATGACCGTGCAACAAGACCACTCGCGTTGACGCAACGTTCAGCGCCAAGCGCAGCAATGTGGCGATAAGAAGTACGGTTGGAAACGCAGCAAAATCGAGAGGTCTACGGGTGTAAATGGTCACCAGCAGGACAACAAGCGACAAGGCGATATTGAAAGAGAAGAACATGTCGAGCAAGAAAGCGGGAACGGGTAAAATCACCATCGCCAGCGCTGAGAGCACCAATATCGGCGCACCCACTGCAGGCATGACGCCAAGCTTGAACGGGAGTTTTTCTTGCACCTTATTGATGTACGGCAACGAAAGCTTCATGGGTCGTTTGTTGTCTCAGGCTAAATCACTATTTACTACTAAGCAAAAAACGAACCATCTTTTTTAGGCTTTAATATCAACACATTGCTAAAAATCGTGCGCATTTCGACCAATTAACGACGTAATTCTGTCGGTATAGGGAGTTGTTGGTCCGCCAACGACGTCGGTTTACGTCCACGCCCCTTTTGATACTGCTTTAGCTGGAACACGTAAGCCAGCAATTGCGCCACCGCCGCGAACAAACCGTCAGGAATTTGGTCTTCCAGTTCCGTGCTGTAATACACAGCACGCGCCAAAGGAGGCGCAGGGACAATGCTAATGTCATGCTGTGCGGCAACTTCTCGAATTTTAATCGCCATAAAATCCGAACCTTTGGCGACCACGACTGGGGCACGGTCTATTTTACTGTCATAGCGAAGGGCGACCGAATAGTGCTCTGGGTTGGTGATCACCACGTCAGCAGACGGGACTTCCGCCATCATGCGGCGCTGTGCCATTTCACGTTGGAGCATACGAATACGCCCTTTAACCTCAGGTTTACCTTCGGTATCTTTGTATTCATCTTTAATTTCTTGTTTCGTCATTTTTAGCTGATCATTGTGCTGCCAAATCTGGAACGGCACATCGATCGCGACAACGACCAGTAAAGAACAGCAAATGAGAAGCACAAAATTCAGCAAGATATCTAGTGCGTGATACAAATTGGTGGGGAACATTTCAACGTTGAGCTGATAAAAATCACCAATACTGGACCACATCAGGTAAAACGCCACCCCAGCCACCAGCGTTACTTTCAAAATCGATTTGAGCAACTCCACCATACTCTGCATGCCAAACATGCGTTTTATCCCTTGAAGTGGGCTCATTTTGGAGAGCTTAGGTCTTGCTGCTTCCCAAGAAAACGACACCCCACCCAGTGCAGATGCGCCAATTAAGCCAGCAACGAACAACATCAGCAACACCTGAGCCAATGGCCAAGTGACGTGAAATATGGCGCCATAAATGATCCGTCCTAACAGGGTGACGTCAAAGATTTCCTCTCGCGACAGCGTAAAAAACTTACGCATGGTTTCCATCAGCGCTTCACCTACGCTTTCGCCAAACCACATGAGTGCGATGGCACCTATCACCAATACAGCGACTGATGCCAGTTCTCTTGAGCGCGGTACTTGACCTTTTTCTCGCGCCTGCTCACGCCTTCGGGGCGTGGCGTCTTCTGTGCGTTCTTGGCCTTCGTTTTCTGCCATTAGGCACCTCCACTCACATTACAGTCGAGACGAATCAAGTCACAGACGGCATTCACACCCGTATCCCAGTGGTTCAGATAATGCGGTAAGATCCCGCTGAGCAAATACATGCAAATCATGAGGCCAACCAGCAAGGCAAAGGAAAAGCCGAGTGAAAAAATGTTTAACTGAGGGGCGGCACGTGTCATCACACCGAAGGAAATGTTGACCGTCAGCAGGGCAATAATGCCCGCCAATGCCATGCCCAATGCCACGCTGAACATGATGCCAAACCAATCAGTCAGCGCCCGATAATCTGCAGATTGCAACGTTTCGCCAATGGGTAAGCTTTTGAAACTCATCACTACCAGACTCAGCATTTGTAAATGCCCATCGGTAGAAAGGAAAAGCATGGTTGCGATAAACAGATAAAACTGCCCCAGTAAGGGCGTGTTTTGGCCGTTAGCGGGATCAACCATTGAAGCGAAGCCAAGGCTCGACTGCATACCGATTATCTGACCAAGCAAGACAAAGGTCTGCATCACATATTGGGTAATCGTACCCATCGCGATGCCAATCAGTAGTTGTTGAGCCAACACCAAAAAACCACCAAAAGAGACTAGCTCTACGGTGTCTGGAATACGTGGAATGGCGGGCATCACAGCAAAAGTAATCGCAAGTGATAGATACAAACGTACGCGTACCGGAACAAAACGCGCGCCAAAGAACGTCATGGTCATCATCATGGCGGAGATACGTGTCAACGGCCAAAAGAACTGGGCCATCCACTCAAGAATAATGTGCGCGGGATATTCCATGCTGAATGCTCAGTCAGTAAAGCAGCGTGGGGATTTCTTCCACCAAACGGATGAAATACTCCATCAGCATTCGTGTCATCCAGTGACCAAACACCATCATAGCAACTAGCGTTGCAATCAGACGCGGCAGGAAACTCAAGGTTTGCTCATTGATTGAGGTGGCGGCTTGGAACACAGCCACGATTAAACCCACGATAAGACCCGGAATAATGATGGCGCAGACCATGACAAGTATCAGGTACAACGCATCTTGAAACAGCTCAACAAACGCTTCTGGTGCCATAACGAACTCCTACCCAAAACTGCCGGCTAATGTGGACAAGATGAGGTTCCACCCATCCACCAGCACAAACAGCATGAGCTTAAACGGCAAGGACACAATCATGGGTGATAGCATCATCATACCCATCGCCATCAACACAGATGCCACAACCAGATCGATGATCAAAAAAGGAAGGAATAACATAAACCCGATCTGGAATGCGGTTTTCAGCTCTGACGTGATGAACGCAGGGATCAACACTGTCATTGGGACTTGCTCAGTCTCTGTGGCATCAGAGCCGGACATACTCACAAAGGTTTCTAAGTCTTTCACTCGCGTTTGCTTGAGCATGAACTCTCTCAGCGGGATCTGCACAAGGTCAAATGCTTCGCGGGAACTAATTTCTTCATTGAGGTATGGCTGAACGGCAGTGACATTCATTCGGTCGATAACAGGTGACATCACAAAAAAGGTGAGGAACATGGCGATGCCAATGATGACCTGATTCGACGGTGTTTGTTGCAAGCCCATGGCCTGACGCAATATCGACATCACCACCACAATACGGGTAAATGAGGTCATCAAAATCACAATCGCTGGTAAGAATCCAAGCGCGGTCATGAGCGCCAGAATTTGCAGCGTCACCGAATAGTCTTCTCCCCCATCGGGATTGACCGTCATGGTCAGCGCTGGAATACCACCGCCTCCATTGGTGGCTTGCATCATTGAGGCTTCACCGGCCTCACTGATCAGGGTTTCTGTCACCGTTTCAGTCGCGGGGGCTGGCTCTTCTTGCGCGAACGCATACGGTGTGACAATAAAACAACAAAGCGCCAGAAAAATGGCACTGACAGATTTAAGACGCATCATTTTTTCTCAGAATTTGATTAAGTTGAGAAGAAAAGGACGGACCTTGCTCTGGCGCAGCAATGGGCGTATCCAACGTTTTCAATAAAGTGATTTGATGCGGCGTGACCCCCACCAAGACTTGTTCACCGTTAACATCGAGCACAACAACACGCTCTTTTTGTCCAAGTGGTATTTGGCTAACGACCTTGAGCCCTGACTTAGCACCCATCAAAGAAGGAACTTGCATACGCTTAAGCACCCATGCCAAACCAAAAATCACACCGATCACCACCAGCAGAGCAACAAAGGTTGTCGCTAGATTTTGGCCGTTTGAGGTTGCTGCAAACGCGCTTGGCGTAAAAAGTAAACCCAATATAGTCAGTCGCAGGTGTGCCATTTTCTCTCTTCTTCACATTCGTTTTTTGAGCAATTTATCTGTTTAAGCAAAATTCAGGCCGAAAAAAAAGCACGCCACTAGGGGCGTGCTCTTTCTATGCATTTTTTATGGCATTCAGGGGACGTGCCAGTACGATCGCGATCGATTACCCGTTCGAATAAAAAACGGTTAGCGCAGTTTCTTGATACGCTCTGTCTGGCTGATCACATCCGTTAATCGAATACCAAACTTATCATTGACCACAACCACTTCGCCGTGGGCAATCAAGGTGCCATTCACCAATACATCCAGCGATTCACCGGCGAGGCGATCCAGCTCCACCACCGAACCTTGGTTCAATTGCAGCAAGTTACGAATATTGATATTAGTGCGCCCCACTTCCATAGAAATGGTGACAGGTATGTCGAGAATAGCGTCAAGCTTACGGGCTTCATCGGCATTAATTGGCGGAGCTTCATCTACCAATTCATCCAGTGGTGCCGTTTGAACGTCATCCCCACCTTCGACTTCTGCCTGTTCGGCAAGCGCCGCAGCCCAATCGTCTTCTACATCACTCATGATTATCTACCACATCGTGTTTGTCAGTGTTATTCATCGTGGTTAATTCTGCCGCTTTCAGCATGCTCAAAATCTGACATGTCTTCTTCCAACAGCACGATGTCGCTTTTCGCCACTTCAGGGCGTTTCAATTTTTCGCTAATTTTGATAGCAAGATTGTCGTTAGCTTGTCCCATTTTCCCGCGGAACGTCGGCAAATCTTCAACAAAAACGGTGCAGGCATCAGGCATTTTCACCGGAATGACATCCCCGACTTCCAATTCCATCAAATCACGTAAAGAGAGTTGGGTTTCCAGCAGCTTCGCTGTTAACTCCACTTCCACATCCATCACTTCATCTTGCAATGCTTTTGACCAACGAAGGTCCGTATCCATCTTGTCACTTTGGATACCTGCATCAAGTAATTCACGTATCGGCTCCACCATGGAATACGGCATAACCACGTGGAAATCACCACCGCCACCATCCAATTCAATGTGGAAGGAGCTTACAACAATCACTTCTGTTGGGCTCACAATGTTCGCCATTGCTGGGTTTACTTCGGAGTCGAGATACTCAAACTCCACTTTCATCACTGGCGCCCACGCGTCTTTGTAATCTTCAAATACCAGTTTCAACAGCATTTGAATCACTCGACGCTCCGTGGGTGTAAACTCACGGCCTTCGATACGGGCGTGGAATCGACCATCACCGCCGAAGAAATTCTCCACCAAGATAAACACCAGTCTCGCTTCCATGGTCACTAACGACGTGCCTTTAAGCGGACGGAAGCGCACCATGTTCAAACTGGTGGGAACAAACAAGGTGTTTTGGTATTCACCAAACTTCACCATCTGAACGCCGTTAATCGACACTTCAGCACTTTTACGCAGCATGTTGAACAAGCTGATCCGCATATGTCGCGCGAAACGCTCGTTAATCAGCTCCAGTGTGGGCATTCGCCCACGGACAATGCGGTCTTGCGATGAGAAGTCGAAGTTGGAAGCAGAAGCAATATCGCCTCCACCACTCGCTTCGGGTTCATCATCTTCTACATCGTCCACACCATGGAGAAGCGCATCAATTTCGTCTTGACTGAGTAGATCGGTCACATTGCACCTATTGCATTACAAAGCCAGTAAACAACACCCGCTCAACCACAGTTTTGCCGGTGACTTTTTCCATTGCAGCCTGAACAGTGTCGACTGCTTGTTTTCGGACTTCCACTTGTCCTTGCGGCGTACGAAGTTGTTCCACGGTTGCAGCCCCAAATGTCGTCAGGAGACTGTGCTCAACCAGAGGCAAATTCTGTTTCGCCATTGTTTCATTTCTATCGCCACGCACCATCAATTGGACATTCACTTGCACCAATCTCTGTTGCATGTCTCCTGTCACGTTGAACACAAACGGCTGCTGCAAGGTGACATAAATTGCCTGAAGATTCACCGGTTCGGCTTCTTCAATCACGATATCTTCTTGTGCCGCGCTGTTATCTCCTCCCATGAGGAATAAAAAAGCACCAGCACCACCGCCTAACAACACCAATACCGCGACGATAATAATAATCAGTTTCTTTTTACCACCACCACCACCGCCTGCTTCGATATCTTCGTCTGCCATGACTTACCTCAATTCTCGGTTTAATCCAATTCCACATTCAAAACATACGCAACATGAATGCTACATTAAGCATAATAGTCAATGCTGTCTTTTGATGAGTTGACGTACAGCTCATGGTTGGTATTGGAGCGGTCAAGTTCATGATCGCCATCGCCGCGACCAAAACCCGATGATTCACTTTGTCTACCCTGCCCACCTTGGCCATCACCTTGTTGGGTTTGGCTTCCAGCAAAGGATTGACGCCCGCCTGTATCTTGCTGCTGCACCGAAGACTGTGAAAGTTGCAAACCTTGCTGTTGCATCATTTCACGAAGACGTGGCATGGATTGCTCTACCAATTCTCTTGCGGCTTGGTTGGCAACCGTAAACTGTACGGATGCCTGATCTTGATTCATTGATAGTTTAATCTGCATCCGGCCAAGTTCGGGCGGATCTAAACGAATATCAACATGTTTGAGGTTTTTCGACAACATGACGTTGACGCGTTCTGACAAAGCGTTGGCTGCATCACCTTGATTCTGGCTCATCTGCAACGGGCTCTGTGCAACGGTGGTGTCCAATCGCGCTGCCGTGGTCGAACTTTGATTACCAAAGCTTGATGCTAACTGCTGGGCCAATTGTTCGGTTTTTACATCAGTGCCCGGTCGGGTTGTTTCTGTCAGCGCTTTTGCCGATGCCGCTTCTAACGCTGCGCTGCTTGCGTTCAATTTCGGTTGACCATCACTAACCGCAGCAGGTGTCCACGGAATCGCAGCGAACGCGGACATTGCAGTAGCTTGCGCTGCTGGAGGATTCACTGCTGCATGCACCGCTGACGCAGTTTGGGTCATGTTCGCTTGTGCTTGGGTGGACAAGCCTCGGGCGTTTAACTCATTCATCAAAGCACTGGGTTCGCCATCGGCTGCCAGCGGAGAAGCGAGTCCAGATTGCGAAGCCAGGGCTTGAGCGCGAAGCATCGCGTCTTGCTGACTTTTAGGCAGTGACTCAAACGCAACACCGGCTTTTGCCAACATTTCAGGGGTGATTTCACCCTCGGCATCGGCTACTACAGCCTGTGTCGCTGTGCCGCTAATCTGTGTCTGCGTTAATGGCGATGGCACCTGCACCATTTCTGCTGAAAGTAACACAGCGCGTTCAGCGTCCGATAACGTTTCAGCACTTGCCGCTGCTAATATTGCAGGAGCCACTGTTTCGGCTGACTCGCTCATGCCACCCAATCCAGAAACGAGGGCTGCTTGTTGCTCACCAAGAAGTGCGCCTGAGGCACCATTCTCGGTGATGGTTTTATCAGTCAAAGCAGGTTTTTCAGCATCTGACAGCAACGCTCTGGTTAAAACAGGCTGTCCTGCCTCGGTCATCGCAGCTTGCTGAGATAACAAGGCTGGGTTTTCTTCAACAGATAGTTTTTCATTTTTTGTCAACACGACGCTTTGCTTTGTCAGCAACGCAGAATCGACGGCAAGTTCAGTATCACTCTCAGACGGCAACTTTTTGCCAGACGCTAATTTATCTCGCTCATAGACCGGAACGGCTACGCCATCATCGGTCACTATGGCTTCACCTTGTAGCGCTTGACTGGATTCGTTAAGACGCTGCAACAAGGCCTCACCGTCTTGCTTGGCTAGCTGTTGCGGGGCGGATTTTCCACCCTCTGCATTTTTGGCATCACTTTTAAGTGCCAATGCTGCATCTTCACTGTCTTTGCTCGTCGAAAGAGAAGGCTTTCCTTCACTGGCTGATAGGCCTTCAGCGTCAAGGTTTTCTCCCTTATGCGCCAAGTTTTCGGCATCTTCTCCGTCGGCAAGCGTCATGGATTTTAGCAAGGCATCACTGATGGCTTCTTCGCTTGCGGCATCACCTTCAGTTAAAGCGGCGTCGCTGGCTAGTTCAGTTGTTGCGTCGCCATCACCGGAAACCAACAGAGCAAGTTGAGCGAAAAATCCTTCACCTTCACTTTCAGAGACTTCGGGAGACAAAACGCCTTTGCCTTCGACTAGGGCTGCTTTATTGTTAGAAACGCCTGAGAGTAAGAAACTGGTTTGGCTCATAGTGATCCCGCTTCAGAAACTTTGTCGTTAAAGGGCAGTCTGTGTAGGCTGACCATTCGTTACAGGATTTGAAGCAATTATCAGGCCAAGTGCCTAGAAACGGCTTTTTTGGCGGGCAAAAGCAAGGGTAGCAAACTCATCCATCTGTTTTTGATCCAGACGCTCAGCCCGCATTTTTTCTTCCTTGAGGCGTTTTTCAATCAACCATTCTATCGAGCGCGTTTTCTGTCGACATTGCTGCCAATGTTCACGACAGCGCTCAACATTGTCTTCAAACTCACTTGCCGCCTGGCGTTGTTTCGCCAATGTCTCATCAAGCTGAACGATAAAGCGGTTGAGGTGACCATAACTGCTAGCACTTAGCCCTTGCCGACCACGATCGGACATCTGACGAAAATATTCTAGGCGGTAATGTTCAATCTGCTCAACTTGCACGTAGTATCCCTGTAGTTCTTGCTGAGCGGCAACCAAAATCAAATGCGCTTGATGCTCCGTGTTTTTGGCCTGTTCAAGTAACAAATTCATGGCGTTAGAAGACATATATCACCTACTGCAAAGAAGAACGTAACATGTTGACGCACATGTCATAGGGCACCACTTCTTTCATGCCTTGTTGTAGGTAGCCATCAAGCCTTGGCTTCAATGTGAAGGCCTGATCAATACCTTGATCAGTACCCGGCTTATACGCGCCAATAGAAACCAAATCCTGATTTTTACGACAAACGGAGAGAATTTGCCGCACGGCACGAGCCATTAGCATGTGTTCGTCGTTAACAATATTGGGCATAACACGGCTGACAGAACGTTCGACATCAATTGCCGGATAATGCCCCGCATCCGCCATTTCTCGAGACAACACGATGTGACCATCCAAAATCGCGCGCGCCGCATCGGCGATGGGATCCTGCAAATCATCACCTTCGGTTAGCACGGTAAAAAATGCGGTAATAGAGCCTTGCCCTTCATCACCATTACCGGCGCGTTCTACCAACGCAGGCAATTTAGCAAACACAGATGGCGGATAACCTTTGGTGGCCGGTGGCTCACCGACAGACAGCGCAATCTCACGCTGCGCCTGCGCAAAACGGGTCAAGGAGTCCATTAGCAGTAACACATCTAACCCTTGATCACGGAAATATTCAGCGATAGTCAGTGCAGTTTGGCAGCCCTTTAAACGCATGAGTGGGGATGCATCCGCAGGGGCGGCAATCACGACAGAACGTGCACGCCCTTCAACGCCAAGGATTTCATCAATAAATTCTTTAACTTCTCGGCCACGTTCGCCAATCAGGCCAACCACGACAACTTGTGCTGTCGTGCCTCGGGTCATCATGCCCAACGTAACAGATTTACCTACACCAGAACCGGCAAACAAGCCGATACGCTGACCTTTACCCACGGTCAACAGACCGTTAATGGCTTTAATACCCACATCTAGAGGTGTATCGATAGGTTTTCTGGCAAGAGGGTTTATCGTTGCTGGCGTAAACGATGCAGTTTGTCCGGTAAAAATATCCCCCAGACTGTCAAGCGGGTTGCCGACACCATCAATGACACGTCCCAGCAGCTCAAAACCTACGGGGATGCCCTGCTCTTCTGACATCGGCGTGACGCGTGCTCCCGGCATCACCCCAAAGATTTGTTCACTGGGCATCAAGTAGAGTGTATCACCCGAAAAACCAACCACTTCCGCTTCAATGTTGCCATTGAGGGTTTCCACTTTGCACAAACTGCCGACTGGCGCGCGGCAACCAATAGCTTCAAGCGTCAACCCGACAACACGCACCAACTTGCCTGAGGCAACGGGTCGCATTGATAGGTTATCAAGGGTTAACGCATCGAGGTTTTCAGACAGGCTGGCCATCATGTTCTCCGGCATCACCTGTTAGGGTAGTTTGGTCTAACGTGGTTTCTTGTTCTTCTAATGCTTGTGATTCATGCGCTGAATCATCAGCACTATTTGGATCAACGTCATGCTGGTCAGCACTGCTCTGCTCAACATGGCTTGTTTCAGTCACGTCATCATGTTCGGCGGAAACGGCTTGTTCAGACTCTGGTGGCACAACTTTATCCGCCCCGAGCATGACGTCAACATAGCCTTCCGGCGTATTCGGTTCGCGGGAGAGGTTTTGGCCAACAAAACGCGCCAAAATTTGTTTGATACGATCTTCTATGCGGTAATCCACGACGGAGTCTCCGCACGCGACCTGAATATCTCCACGATTTAACGCAGGCTCAGCAATCAATCGCCATTCGCGATCGCGCAAAGACGCTTCGCTGTGCGCGGCGGTTACCACGTCCATATCGTCTGGATGCAAATAAATGGTGATTTGACGTCCAGCCATTGGCAACGCGTTCACCGCTTCACGCAAGGTGTTTAAAATCATTTGGGGATTGGTCACCACTTCCGTTTGAATAACGGCTTTTGCAAGGTGCATGACCATATCCACGACTTGTTGCTGCACGTGGTGGTCTATTTGTACCAGAGGAAATGCCAGTTTTTCGAGCATGGCGTCAAGATGCTGACAACGCTCTTGTATCAGTAACTGCCCTTCTGTCAGCCCTTGCTGATACCCTTCTTCTTTGCCTTGCTCGAATCCTGCTGTTTTACCTTCTTCGAAGCCAGCTTCTCGGCCTTCTTCAAATCCAGCCGATCGCCCCTCTTCCATGCCTTCATCGACCGCAGACTGTCGGATACCTTCCAACGCATCCGCAGTGAGCATGGTGAGTTCAATCTCAGGCTCTTGATCTTCATCAACGGGCTCTGGTGGCTCCCAACTTGGATCATAGTTGAGCGCAGTATCTTTCGGCGCAGCAACCGCACTTCCATAGCTAGGAATCGACCAACGTTCTAAGGCGTTATCTTGCTCCTCAGTGGCACGAATGTACCCACGACGACGATCTAAGCTCATGCTACACCTTTACTTTTCATCTGTGTTTCAACTGGCGTATGCCATTTCTCTACATGCATCTGCATGGTTAGAGGAACTCGTCCGCACCGCCGCCACTTAGCATGATTTCGCCAGCATCAGACAGTCTACGTGCCACAGAGAGAATTTCTTTCTGCGCCGCTTCCACATCGGAAACACGAATCGGGCCCATGGCTTCCAAGTCGTCTTGCAGCATTTCGGCAGCACGCTTGGACATATTGGCAAAGATTTTTTCGCGTAGCCCTTCTTCTGCACCTTTGAGCGCTTTTTGAAGCGCTTCTTGAGGAACGTCTTTGAGTATGGCTTGGATACCACGATCGTCGACGTCTGACAGGTTGTCGAACACAAACATAAGATCCTGGATCTGCGATGCCATTTCTTCGTCGTTTTGTCCGATTTGCTCCATCAACGCGGATTCGAGCGCATTGTCCATGTAGTTCATGATGTCAGCAGCCGCTTTCAAGCCGCCAATTTTGGCTGCTTGCGCACCCGCTTGACCAGCAAACTGTTTCTCCATGATTTCATTCAGTTCATGCAACGCCGCTGGTTGAACTTCTTCAAGGTTGGCAATACGCATCACAAGGTCGAGCGCATCACGCTCTGCAAATTGCGTCAAAATTTCTGCGGACTGCTCGGGCTCTAGGTAAGAAAGCACGATGGTTTGAATTTGGGGGTGCTCGTTCAGGATAATGGTCGCCACCTGACGGGGATCCATCCATTTGAGCGAGTCGAGACCTTTTGAGCCACTTCCCAACAAGATTTGATCAACCAAGTTGTTGGCTTTGTCTTCACCCAATGCTGCCATCAAGGCATTACGCACGAAGTCTTCACTGCCCATACCAATGGAAGTAAAGCGCTGAATATCTTCTAGGAACGCACGATGAACGGCTGCTAACATTTCCTGACTCAGATCTTTCATCTGAGTCATGGCACCGCCCACTTTTTGCACCTGCTTAGGTTCCAAGTGTCGAATAATGCTGGCGGCATCTTGCTCAGTCAGACTCAACAGTAAAATGGCCGCTTTATCGACACCGGACAGTTGGGTAATGTCAAAATCTTTACCCGACCCATTATCATCATCTTTAGGAGGCATCTTCACTCACCCAGCTTTTCACGACCTGCGCTGCAAGATCTGGTTCATTGGCAACCAATGCTCGAACAGCTTTGAGCAGGTCTTCATCTTTATGTAAATCAGGTAAGTTGAGGTTTGATGAACTCATACCGAAGCTACCGGAGCCATCTAAATCCGCACCAATCAGGCCGATGTCATCATCTGGGCTGAGTGGCAAACCATCTGGTCCCAACATTTCCCCATTAGGCCCAAGCATGGAATCGTCATCTCTGGCCGGATTGATGAGTTTCGACAATGCCGGACGAACAAGGACCAAAACCACCACGATAACAACCAACGCTGCAGCCAACCAACGAACCCAATCGTTGAAGTTCGGATGCTCCCAGATTGGCACTTCGCCAAGCATTTCCACTTCTGGTATTGCAAACGGCATAGCAATAACGTCTAACACGTCACCACGTAATTCTGAGTAGCCAACCCCACCAATCAACAATCTGCGGATTTTTTCAAGTTCTGGTTCGCCCACTGGCGTTCGCGTAATTTCACCCGATTCAGGGTTAGTGCTTGAGATGTAGTCCACCGCAACGGACACGGTTTGTCTTGCGACAGTGCCTGTTTGTGCTCGGCGATGGCTAATGGTGGTATCCAGTTCATAGTTACGCGTTGCTTCACGACTGAGCGAGCCTTTATCCCCTGCGCCACCGTTTTTCAGATCATTCACATCTTCAGGGATCGCTGCATCTGCAGGAGGCTGATTACTCAAAGCACCGGGGATACCAGCGACGTAATCACTGTTATTGTAATTCTCACGGGTGTATTCGCTTCGCGTAGACGAGGTAGCAGGGTCAAAGCGCTTACGCGTTTCTTCAACAGCGCTGAAATCCATGGTCACGTCGACCTGAGACGTATAATTACCCAGCCCAAGCACAGGGATCAAAATCGAGTCAATTTTCCCCCGCAGAGCTTGTTCTTGTTTACGCTCGAGTTCGTATTCTTTACGGCGCTGTGACGCCATCGAACTCTCATTGCCCGAACTCAGTAGTCGACCATGTTGATCGGTCACCGTGACACGAGTAGGTTTCAGGCTTGGAACCGCAGACGCCACCATATCGACAATGGAATCCACCTCTTCTTGCCCCAACTGCGTGGTTCCGCGTACGGTCAAAAAGACAGTCGCAGACGCATCTTGATTGTGACGAACAAAGACACTTTGTTTGGGCATCGCCAACAGAACACGGGCTTTGCTAACGGAGCGAATTTTTTCGATGGCAGCGGCAAGTTGACGTTCACGACTGAGTTTAAGACGCTCTCGCTCAAGCTGTTGAGAAACACCAAAGCCCATGTCTTGCATCAAAATATCGTCACCCTCTTCACGGGCGGAGTTAAGACCGGCACGACTGAGGTTGAGCTTGATAGAGGAATATTCTTTGACCGGAACGCGAATGGTATTGCCTTCCAGTTGGTAGTCGGTTTTTTGAGTGTCGAGATGATCCAGGATAGGGATCAACTCTTCTGTTTCATAAGAGCCTAATGGACGCATTTCTGGCTCTTGCACCCAAATAAACAGCACTACAAGCAAGGAAAGGCAGATCACCACCGAGGCGATCAGGATCAATTGACGCGCAATGTCGATGCCTCCCAGTGGACCACTGGACGACGAAACATCGCGTTCCATTAAATCTGGATCGTTTAACGAGCCACCATCAGATGCCATTGGCAGTGCTGCGCCACCTGATACGGCTAGTTGCGTGTTGTCACTATCATCCGCCACGGGTTACTTCCTACTTTAAACAGGCATGTTCATCAGTTCTTTATAAACTTCGACGAGTTTATTACGTGTTTGAACCGTCGCATCAAACGCCACACTGGACTTGTTTCGCGCTAACATTACATCTGCCAAACTGACACTTCGATCACCTTGGTCAAAACGCGTTGCCAGCTCTCCTGACGATTTTTGTAATGTGTTCACATGATTGATTGCAGTAGATAAAAGCTCGCCAAAGTCTTGTGAGACTTGCTGACCAGTGGCGACACGACCCACGTTTTTTGCATCCAATGCCATGGTTTGCATTTCGTGCTGCATCGGGTTGATTTTCATGGTCCATCCTCACTGTCAAAACTTTGGCAATCCGCGCCGTATATGTGTTAACGGCTAATCTGACTAATATTTATGCAACTATCGAGCCAGAAATTATAACGTATTAACTCACTAAAAAGCAGTGCTTTACTGAGGAATGTCGATCCCCGCATCTCGCATTTTTGCTAACTTATAACGTAAGGTTCGAGGGCTTATCCCTAAACGCTCCGCGACGTCTTTCCGACGCCCTTCACACGCGCGGATGGTTTCCAGAATAATCGCGAACTCTTGTTCTCTCAGTTCCCCGCCCAGACCTTCATTCGCCGCGCTCGAAATGTCCTCTATTTTGGTCGGTACCGCTTGAGGTTGAAGGCTGGGTTGCGCAATATCTTTGCCTGAAACCAGCGATTGGAAACTGCTGGCATCTTGCCAATCAATACCTTCAAGTAAAATGTCATTCGCTTCGATTCTGTCTTTCTGACATAAAATCAACGCGCGTTGCATAACATTATCTAGCTCGCGAACATTGCCCGGCCAACGATAGACCCCCAGTTTTTGAATCGCACAAGGTTCAAGATTTGGTGCTGGCTCACCCAATTTACTGCAGTGACGCAGAAGTAAATGTTTAGCCAGTGGCAGAATGTCTCCAGTGCGTTCGCAAAGTGGCAGCCATGAAATTGGGAAAACATTGAGGCGATAGTACAAATCTTCGCGAAAATTCCCTTCTTCAACGTACTGACGAAGGTCTCGGTTACTTGTCGCCAATACGCGAACATCAAGCTTGATACTCTTGCGGCTCCCTAAGCGTTCAACTTCTCGCTCTTGCAGCACACGCAGTAATTTGGCTTGCAATGACAAGTCCATCTCACTGATTTCATCAAGTAAAATCGTCCCGCCTTGTGCTTGTTCAAATTTCCCCGGACAAGCTTGAACTGCGCCCGTAAATGCGCCTTTTTCGTAACCAAACAGCGTCGCTTCCAGCATATTCTCTGGAATGGCGGCACAATTAATGGCAACAAAAGGACCATCCGGACGCAATGATTGGCGATGGATATGACGCGCCATGACCTCTTTGCCTGAACCACTTGGACCCAAAATCATGACATTTGCATCTGTCTTAGCGACTTTGTCGGCCAACGCAATGAGCGCCAAGCTTTTTGGGTCTGCCACCACCGCATCCGTATTATCCGTTTTCACTGGCGCATAGCGACTCACCATATTGAGGAGTACTTCAGGTGCAAAGGGTTTTGCCATGTAATCAATAGCACCCTCTTTCATCGCAGCAACCGCGTCCTGAATATTGGCATATGCCGTCATCAGCAGAACAGGTAGTTTGGGATGATGCAGCTTGAGGTTTCTGAGCAAACCCAGTCCATCCATGCCGGCCATTTGCACATCAGACACCACGATATCAACGGATTCATGCTTTAACAGAAGCAATGCTTGCTCAGCACTGTCCGCTTCCAGCCACTGGTAGCCCGCGAGCGCCAGCGTATCGACCAAGGCTTCACGCAATCCTTCATCATCTTCTACGATAAGTACTTTGCTCTGATTCATTGTGCTTCTCCTGATACCTTTTGCTGCTCGATATCGCAGTGTTCTGCCATGGGCAGACAGAGTGTGAAACAGGCACCCTGACCTGGTTGAGATTGCAACGTCAGCCTACCTTTGTGGGCATGGCAGACCATTTGTACAACGGCGAGACCAAGACCTGTGCCCTGCTGTCGCGTGGTGAAAAACGGTTCGAGTATTTTACTTTGCAGTGCTTTCTCTATACCGGGGCCGTTATCGGCAACGGAGAGGAATACTTGCCCGTTCATCTCTCGAGCATCGACAACAACCTTGCAGCTCTTTCCTGCCACTTGAATGGCATTAACCACCAGGTTTGAGAGAGCACTTGCCAGCGCATTCACGTTGCCAAGCAACTGAAGCGATTCGTCATCGCAGTTGATTTCAAAGTCAACGTTCTGGTTGTTTACCAGCGCTTCGACCATGGGCTCGAATTCATTGAGCAGCTGTTCGAGTGAAAAATTGTCAACCACCTTGTTGTCACCACCTTTGGCGAATAACAGCATGTCGTTAACCTGTTTTTCAAGATCATGAAGCCTGTCCACCAGCTTCACTTGAAAGCGTTTTCGAGTAGGCTCGTTGAGATTATTCGCGCCGAGATTGGCAGCATAAAGTAATGCGCTCGACAAGGGAGTTCTGACTTGGTGAGCCAAAGATGCCACCATTTTACCCAGTGACGACAAACGTTGAAGATCACTAAAACGAGACTGTAACAATCGTGTTTCTGTCATGTCAGTGATGAGTATCAGTTGACCAGACGCCGAAGCAGATATCGCCAACTTTACGCGACGACCGTCTCGGAGCGAGACCTCATGGCCATCATCTTCTCGCGGCGAAAAGGCGCGATTAATCACATCAACCCAACGCTCTTGTTCAAGTGGCGCGCCTAGCAGGCGATGTGCTTCGGGATTAGCCTCCGCCACACGACCAAAGGGATCGAGTAAAATAACGCCAGCAGGCATCACATCTAAAACTTGTTTGTATCGAAGAACCTGCTGATCGACGGTCCCTAATGGTGAGTTTTTGGCTTCCATGGTCTTATACTTTCAGCTCTTTATTTCTGACGCTGAATAGCATTAAGCAGATAATGTGCCAATAATTAAATGATTTAAATCAACAGTTTATTTAAATGGGAAACAAAAAAGCGAAGTCATTTTTTTGACTTCGCTTTTTCAAAGCATCTAAACGGCTGTTTTAGATGGCAATGTCTTCTTTGTTGAGGCTGTACTTGCGCATTTTCTCAACTAAGGTCGTTCGGCGCATGCCAAGCATATCTGCAGCGCGTGCAACGATACCCATTTGGGCTTCCAACGCCTGTCGAATCATATCGACTTCAAGATCCGCAAGCATCGCTTTTAAATCAACACCTTCAGGTGGAAGACCTGAAACTGGTGAGCTTGCAAAGCCTGGCATGTCTTCTTCATGTTCATCCATAGCAAAAACAGCGTGCAGCGCTTCGCGTTCCAGCACTTCACAGTCCTCAACATGAACAAATTGCTCGGGCTGAAACTCTGGAATATCACTGTAACGATATTTCTTCGGTAGACGATTAACATCGACCATCTGGCCTGGATAAAGAATAACCATGCGTTCGATCAGATTCGCCAATTCACGAACATTGCCCGGCCAATCATGTTCAACCAATGATGATACCGCACGAGGTGTTAGATGAACCTGATTTCCGCCTTCAGCCTCAAGTCGCGTCATTAACTCTTGAATCAAAAGAGGAATGTCTTCAATTCGCTCTCTCAGCGCAGGCATTTCGATAGGAAACACATTCAAGCGATAGAACAGATCTTCGCGGAATGAGCCTTCTTCAATCATGGCATCGAGATTGCGGTGAGTCGCCGCGACGACACGCACATTGGATTGAATGGTTTTGTTGCCACCGACACGTTCGAAACAACGCTCTTGCAAAACACGTAGCAGTTTCACTTGCATAGGCTGAGGCATGTCACCTATTTCATCGAGAAACAGGGTCCCACCTTCTGCCATTTCAAAACGTCCTTTGCGCGCAGAGATAGCACCAGTAAACGCGCCTTTTTCATGACCGAACAGTTCGCTCTCAAGCAACTCTGGCGGTATGGCACCACAGTTCACAGGGACAAATGGCCCTTTACCACGCGGAGAATGGTAGTGAATATTACGCGCAACCACTTCTTTGCCCGTGCCTGACTCGCCAAGAATCAAAACACTGGCATCAGTGCTGGCGACTTGCTCAATCAAATGGCGTACATCACTGATAGACGCACTGCGCCCAACCATGCTGCGAAATAGTGTATTTTTTCGACTAAGTTGCGGGATATTAAATGCGTGCTTGCCTGAAAATTCCTGACAATGTCTAAGTGCGTCAGACAATTGCGGATAATTCAATGGCAATTCCAGTTCACCCACAAAATTCGGTAAACCAGCTAATTCTGTTTTGTGTTTAGCAAGCGCAATAACCGGTATGTGGTTATTGATAGCCAGGTTATCGAGCACCTGGGATAAACGCTGAGGTGAGTGAATATTACCCAGAAAACAAACGCCCCCCGCTTGTTTCCAATGCGAATCATTGAGTTCAGTGGTTGAACATAGCAGGTATTGCTCACCAATAAACTCCAAGATAACACCTACATCGTGACGAAACTTTTCATCATCTTCGATTACAAGAATCTTCGTTAAACCTTGCATGTGTGAGATATATCTGCCTCATAACCATCAATGTCGTCGACGGGCACAATATCGCCCATGACAGAATAATCCAGCTATTGTAGTTATTGCTTGATATAAGGCAACAAGAGACACCACAAAGCTGTGACTCTTGTGCCATGACAGATTAGATTGTAGTGAAAATGAGGCGGTTTTATGCGTCTGCTTGAGTGATATTGTGATATTCAGCGGGTATTTGATCCCACGCTGACTTAATTTCGCGCAAAATATCGATCACGTCATCGATCGGGGCATCGTGATTGTCCCTGTTTGCTTCAGAGATTTGACGGATCATAAAGTCATAGAGCGCATCTAGATTGGAGGCAATTTCCCCCCCTTCATCCATAGATAGGCACGTTCTTAAACTAATAACGATATCCAATGCTTTGCCTAAGCGCTCACCCTTAACGGCAATATCGCCTTGTAACATGGCCGCTTTGCCTTGGATCAGGCGTTCAATCGCACCGGCCATTAGCATCTGAATCACCTTGTGCGGCGATGCAGCGCTCAACTGGCTGTCCACGGACACCTTTTTATAGGCCTGAAGTGACCCTCTCATAACAACCCTCACCTACTCGAATTTTTTATAAATTTGTACTGACTTACGCCCTTTTAAATAACGACTGGCGTCGGCTGCAGCACTGTCGCGATGTCTTTTTATCAAACTGTAAATATGCTCGGTTCGGGAAATCGCTACCGACCAAGCTTCTTTTTCTGGTGGATCCGGCAATATAGTGATCTCTGCCAGACATTGTTTTCTTTCATTCAATAACCGTGCCATTTCATCAGGGTCAACATTCCCTTCTGTAAGCGCAGCCAATAGGCAACCGTCTATTGTTTCTAATTGCATCAACATCATGGACATGGTCACTTTTCTTACCCTGACGGCATGATATTCATCATGGCCGATAGCTGCGATTGCATCTCACCCATGGCATTGTCCATGGTGGAAAATTGTCGCAACGTGCGATCCTCTAGACCTTGCATACGACGATCTAACGTTTCTTGCTCATCTTGCAAACGTATCCTTTGATCACCAAGGCTGCTCTCTCGGTTGCGTATCGTTCCGGTGAAGCCAGTAAATGACTGAACCGTCTCTTCCACTTTTCGAGCAAAGCCATTGTTACCACCAAAAAAGCCTTCAAGCGCAGAAAAATTCCGATTCAGCTGCTTGTCCAACATAGCGTTATTGATCTCTAGTCGGCCGTCCATGGTGGTTGAAATCCCTAACTCACTCAACGTTTTAAGAGAATCCGGCGCGCCTTCGATCGGCGTTGAAAAAAGTGAGCGCATTTGATTGACCGCAGAGCGAATAACACTGTCGCCAACCAGCGGACCGCCTTGCTGCGTTTCAGGGTCGTACTTAGATAAAGCTTTCGTGACTTGATAGAAGGCGTTATACGCATCAACAAATTCAGCCAATGATGCTTTTACTTTGTCACGATCTTCATCAACGGTAATGGTAACAGGGCCATCTTCTGGCATTGTCAGCTTAGATACCTCAATGTCGACGCCTCGAATTGCGTCAGAAAAGGTATTCGTGTCACTGGAGACCGACGCCAACCCATCAATTAAAATGCGCGCATCTTTCGCCGCTTGCATCTCATTCATCGCATTACTTTGACTAGCAGGATTAAACGCGAATGCTTGAAGTGGGCTGGTTATCGGTGCATTAACTGACAATGCGAGTTGATTGTCAGCACCTGCTTTATCTCCACCAAGAATCAAACGTGCCCCGCTATCATCATTAATGACAGAGGCTTTAATACCTGGATTGGAAGGGTGGCTATTGATAGTTCGAACGATATCCAACAGCGAGCTGTTGTCTTCCGCAATATCGATGGTCGTCGCGCGACCACCGAGATTTAATGTCAGTTTTCCAGCGCCAAAATCCGCTTTGGGATCCAATCCATCGGATACCAGTTTGTGAGATTGGGCTAATTGCTGTACGTCGATAGAGTAGACGCCAGTCACGGCTTGGTGGTCAGCGGTAGCGGAGACGGTTTCGGCGTTATCTGAAACCGTACTCCGCGCCGCAAAGGTATTATCACGACGAAAATCAAACATCAGATCTTTCATCGTATCGAGGGAGGTTTTGAGCCTACCGTAAGCACTGATGTTAGTTTCAACATCATTCATGTTCTTAACGATACGCTCTTGTTTGGGCGCGCGTTCAGCATCAACAATTTTGCTGACCATGGAACCAATGTCCATTCCACTGCCAAGGCCTGTCGCGCTTAAACCCATTATTCACTCACCTCAGTTATACCTTTTCTGCAACTAGTCCCCTCGCATGAAGAGACAGTTGCTGTGCTAGCTCTAGCATTTCCTTCTCTGGAATCTGTCGAATTATATCCCCACTACTCATTTCATAAACAGTGATAATACTCTTGCCAGAATCGTCATCGAGTCGGAATGATAAGCCTTTGTTAAAGGTAGACACAAACTCATCTAGTCGCTCAACCAGCGTTTCAAGCTGTGCTTGCTGTACCTCACGTGTGCTTTCAAACTTGTTAATTTGTTCTGCACGACGTTTGGACAGTTTTTCTGCACTCTCTGCCATTTGCTGCTGGTTTGTGATTTCGGGTTTAGTCCCCCCCACAGATTCTTTACTGCTAGCAACTTTTGTGCCGGACTGTGGAGTCACATGAGACAGGGATGATGTCGAAACGGATGATATGTCCATCTTAATTCACCTCCTGTTAGCTATAGACGGCGAGTAGCACACTCACCGTCATTTCTGCTACATCTCTATTATCCTAGCAGGCTCAAAGCAGCTGATGGAGCCTGCTTCGCTTGTGCAAGTATAGACGTACCAGACTGCTGCAGGATCTGAGATTTCGTAAACTGCGTCGTCTCTTTTGCGAAGTCAACGTCACGGATACGGCTGTTAGACGCGCTCACGTTTTCGTTAACATTGTCCAAGTTGGCAATGGTGTGGCTCAATCGGTTCTGTTTCGCACCCAGTTCTGCACGGTGTGAGTCGATATACTGCATGGCATTATCAACCAGACCGACGGCTTTCTGCGCGCCACCCACGGTGCTCACATCAACGTCTTTTACAGTCTCTGCCGTTTTGGTTGCACCAGCCATACCCAATGACGTAGCCATTGCACCTGTAAAGGCAATGTCAGAACCTGACGCTGAAACAACTTGTAGCTCACCATTTTCAGAAACAGAAGCAGAAATTTTGCTGTCTGCTTGACCGTTAATGTAAGTCGCGATCTCTTCTACGTCATCGCCATCTTTTGCTGAGATAGAAATCGTTGAAGTTGTACCATCTGCATTCGTGATGGCCATGTTCAACGAGGCACCGCCTGTTGCAGTCCACGCAGCCATATCAGCACTTGCGGCAACGGTTGCTTTGAAGGTGCTACCACCCATCATCGCTTCATCAGCGCGGGTGTTTTTGAACTCCATCATGACAGCTTCACCAGCATCTGCACCCACTTGGAATGCTTTTGTGCCGAATGTGCCATTCAACAGTTTCGCACCACCAAAAGAGGTTGTTTCTGCGATACGGTTGATTTCATCTTGCAGTGCAACAACTTCTTCTTGAATCGCTTTACGCTCTTCAGAGCCGTTGGCACCATTCGCTGATTGCAGTGACAGATCACGCATACGCTGCAGGATGTTGGTGGTTTCTTCCATCGCACCTTCAGCAGTTTGTGACATTGAAATGCCATCGTTGGCGTTGCGAACAGCAACATCAAGGCCACGGCTTTGTGAAATCAGGCGGTTAGAGATTTGCAGACCTGCTGCATCGTCTTTCGCACTGTTGATACGGAAACCTGAAGACAGGCGTTCCATTGAGGCATTCAGCGAGTCAGTTGAATTATTCAAGTAGCGCTGAGCGGTCATTGCGGGCACGTTAGTGTTTACTGTAATAGCCATAACTATTCTCCTTCGGTACTAAGTCCGGCTTCCGCCCAGCAATCCAGGGAAAACCAGTTCTAAATCTCTCACACCCTATGTAACGGCACATTAAGAAAAACCTTTACATCTTTTTTCCTAATATTTTTACACCCAATGTTTCTTGGTACTGCTTGGGATTTTCCGTTGAATCATAGTGCTATGAGTGTTTTCGCCCTCACAGAGAAAAACTTTAGTGATGATTTGAAAATTTTCGTTATGACAAAAGTCTCACATCAGACAAACGCAGACAGGCAAAGCGATACAGAGGAGATTTGCGAATATTTAAAACGAAGGCATACGGCGAGATATAAAGTAACACGCACAAAAAAAGCGGCAATTCATTGCCGCTTTTTCGATAAATTTGAACCTACTATTGAAGCAGATTGAGTGCCGCTTGCGGCAATTGCTTCGCCTGAGCAAGGATAGATGTACTGGCTTGCTGCAGGATCTGGCCTTTCGTGAGCTCAGTGGTTTCCTTCGCAAAGTCGGTATCACGAATACGGCTGTTCGACGCAGACACATTCTCTTGAATATTCGACAAGTTGCTAATGGTGTGGCTCAAACGGTTCTGCTTCGCACCTAAATCAGCACGCTGGCTGTCTATATACTGCATCGCAGAATCGATAATGCCCACAGACATCTGAGCACCACCGACATCACTGACGTCAATATCTTGCGCGGTAATAGCAGCGCCCGCTCCCGTCACAAGGCCTAACGATGTCGCTAACGCACCACCAAAGGTGACATTGCCTTGCAGCTTCTCTTCCGCAACAAAGATTTGCAACTGACCATCGTCATCGACAGACGCAGTGACCATTTCATCCGATTGACCGTTAATAAAGGTAGCGACTTCTTCGATGTCATCGCCCGCTTTAGTATCAATCGACAGGTTAATGGTGTTACCCGATTTCGTGGTAAAGGCCATGGTGAGGGTTGCCGCAGCAGCAGAAACTTCCCAGCCCGCTGATTTACCAGAGGTGCCCGTGAATTCAGTGCCGCCCATGCGGTAATCGTCTGCACGAATACTGGACAACCCCATGATAATTGCTTCACCCGAATCTGAACCGATCTGGAATGACGCCTCACCAAACGAGCCATTTAAAAGACGACGACCACCAAATGCAGTGGTTTCAGCAATACGATTCAATTCGTCTTGCAGCGCAGATACTTCTTCTTGTATCGCAATTCGTTCTGAGCCACCATTCGCACCGTTAGCGGATTGCAGTGACAAATCACGCATACGTTGCAGAATATTGGTCGATTCCTGCATTGCACCTTCAGCCGTTTGCGCAATGGAAATACCATCGTTAGCGTTTCGCATAGCGACATCTAAGCCACGGGTTTGGGCAATGAGTCGGTTTGAGATCTGCAGACCAGCAGCATCATCTTTTGCGCTGTTGATTCGACTACCAGACGACAAGCGTTCCATCGACGTATTGAGATCATTTGTCGATTTGTTCAGGTAACGCTGCGCAGTCATCGCAGACACGTTGGTGTTAACTGTTACACCCATTTTGCTCTCCTTTGACTTTCGCATACTTTGCGAAACAGCCTACCCGCGACAAATAAATCCGATTGCTTAGCGGGACCAGCCTTCAGTTCGTTATTAGGGACGCATCAACCAATGTGATACTTTCTTGCTCAACCTAATACAAATAGTGTGCCAATATTAAAAAGTACTACTATTCAATAACTTAAGAAAAACCACTGATAAACACGTTGCTTGGGCGGCAAGATTTTTATCTTTTACCAATTGAAAAACGGCAATTCGCCGCCCCCACAATGCTGCCTGTTAATCTCATCACGCAACCATCTTGTTGGATTGATTAACAAAAGATATCACCTCACTAATGAGCGCTATCAATCAAAAACAATCAACCGCTCAAAAATGAAACAAACACACTTATAGTTATAGGCAATAGGCACGGTATTTGCTGCATTTCCTGCAATCGCCTGATGCGACCAAATGCACCTACTCTAAATGGATCCATTATGACAAACACCTCCCAACCTCAAGGTAATACATTGACGCTTGAACAAGCTTTTGAGCACGGTGTTAACTTGTACCAGCATCAGAAAAAAGAGGAAGCCAGAGAGGTGTTTGAGCAGATTTTGCAGAAAGCGCCGAATGCCGTTCCTGCGCTGCAAGTGCTTGCTGTGCTTGATGTCGAACAAGGCTGTTGGCAAGAAGCGCTGCGAAAACTCGATGCCGCACTCGACATAGAACCGGGAGAGGGCTCTCTGCTTTTTGATAAGGCACAGGTATTAGCGCAACAAGGCATGAATAAAGACGCGCTTGAAATCGTCGACAGTTTATTGGCGGTTGCCCCCGAGCATCAAGAACTGCTAGCCATGCGGCAACAGCTTACCGCCGCGATCGGCAATGTAGGAGAGAGCCGACGCACGGCAAAATATCACGCCAATGTGCGGTCAAAAACGGCAAATGCCATCGATGCCGAAGTCGGCGAAACATTAACCCTTGCTGAGCAAATGCTCGCGTCGGGCAATAAAGAACAAGCCAAACAACTTTATCAAGCCGTAGTCAGCGTCGCTGGCGAGCAGCCAAAGGCGCTACTAGGGTTAGCAAAGCTTCAACTTGGCGAAGAAAATTTCGCCCTGGCAAGGCAAACCCTACGCCGTGCATTTGATGCGGAACAGTCTGATACCGAATTTTTCATCTTACTCAGCCACAGTGAAATAAAACTGGGGGAATACAAAGCCGCGCGTGATGTTTGTCGCCAAGGTCTCAAACACTGGCCAGATAATGCGTTGCTTTGCCGTTTATTGGTTCAAAGCTACGAAAAAGAAAGCAATTGGCTAGAGGCTTATCGCGTTGCGCTTGAGAGTATTCGCCTGCATTCACAAGATGCTGACTTGCGATACCGTTTAGCCACAGCGAGCTTCAATTTATTACGTTCGCGCCATAACTTCACCGCAACCGCCATTCTTGATTGCCAAAAACATATCGAACAGGCAGCAGCCATTGCCAGTGACGAGAATAAGCAGCGACTTTCACTCTATCTTGCGGAAATCTTTTGGTACAAAGGCGAAGCATTAGCATCAAAGCAATTACTGGAAGCACACATGAGCCGCTTCCCTGATGATATTGAAGCAGGCTTTAACGCCTGTTTTGTCTATCGCACC
Source organism: Enterovibrio sp. FF113 (assembly GCF_041439165.1). Taxonomy (NCBI): domain Bacteria; kingdom Pseudomonadati; phylum Pseudomonadota; class Gammaproteobacteria; order Vibrionales; family Vibrionaceae; genus Enterovibrio; species Enterovibrio sp. FF113. The sequence continues at coordinate 83,827 of NZ_JBGONO010000019.1, forward strand.
TTAGAAGAGTGGGATAACTATTACCGCACCAATGAGTTGGGCTTGGCCTGCGGTCGTCGTTTACGTTACCAAGGTGCTTTGCCGCAATGGAATCTTGATCGACCAAAAGATGACATCGTGTTAGTTATGCCAGAACAAGGCGTGGGTGATGAAATTCTCTACTTTCACAATCTCAGGCTGGTGCTGGATAACTGCAAAAAAGTCTATGTGGCATGCGACCCTCGCCTTGAGCCAATCCTAAGTCGTGCTTTTCCAGAAGCGTTCATCGTGCCGATTAAGCGTATCGATCACCAAGATATCGATGTACCCAAAGAGGTGATGGATAACATCACCAGCTGGGTGGCGGGCGGCAGTTTGGCGGCGATGTGTTACCAACAATTTGGCCGTCATGTTTATCAAGCAGGTTATGTAAATGTGAATGCGGACGTAAAAATCACCTGGCAAAATTGCCTTGATGCTATTCGCTCTGAAAATCCAAACAAGCCATTGATCGGGCTTTGTTGGCGAAGCGGTCTCGCTGCCGCCACACGGAACATGCATTATCTGATTGCCGATGAAGTGGCACATCTGGTTAAACAATTCCCTGATGCTCTCTTTATCAACCTTCAATACGGAGACTGCACCAAAGAACTGAACAAGATTGAAAAGCTCTCGGGCGTTCGTGTTGTTCAGTTAAACGGTTTGGACTTACGCGACGATTTTGAGGGTACAGCAGCTGTGATTGATGGATTGGATGCAGTGATCACCGCAGGTACAGCAGTACATCGAATGACCACCGCCGTCGGCACACCTTGTCATGTTTTCTTCGCAGGCAAAGAAGACTCAGACTTTTCGGCGCCACAAGCACTGTATTGTGACAATGAATTTGGCTACTTCTATCCACCGATGATGGAAAACAAATATCCGCTCATTGAAGCGATGGCGGCGCATATTAAAGCCCGTTTTTAAGCGAGTTTAAAAATCCATCGTGTCTATATCCTAGCAACCTCAATGTGCTGGATATAGACCAACAAAAGAGGCCAGCAAATGCTGGCCTCTTTTTGATTGTCATTTCGAGGGTTTTACCACTCGTGACTTAATGCCCTTCCAACGCAATATCAGGCGGACACGCTGGTCGCTTTTCTCTTACAGACAACAACAGCAAGGTTAATGCCGCGACACCTGCTAGCATCATCGCAATCATTACTGATTGATAATCTTGCCACTCGGCAATAACACCCACAGTAACGCTCGACATCAGGCTGGCCAATAATATGCCGTTGTTAAATAGCGTCGTAGCGAGCCCCAACTGACGCGGCATTTTATTTTGAATGACCACCATACCCAGACCAGCACTGATACCCACTGCGATACCATTGAGAATCTGAAGAGCATACATTTGCCACAACACTTGTGTACCAAACAACAAGGTGTAGAAAATACATGCTGCTGCTGCGCCAAATACCATCAACCTTTGCGGCGCAACCTTTGCCGCCCAAAGTCCGGCCAACACCATCACGGGAATTTCGACAAACGCGGCAAGACCAAGCAACTGACCCGCAATAGAACCTGCCATTTCCAGCTCTTTTGTCACATAAAGCGGAATCGTGGTCACATACATATTATTCGCCCAGAACAACATAAACACGGCACCTAGATAGAGAGGAACCCCTTCTATTTTTCGCCACTTCTGCTGCGATTCAACGATAGCATCTTGTTTTTCAATTTTGACCGTCGGATACATGAACCACACAATCAGCACGGATATCGCCATCATTGATCCCGCAAACAAGAACGCGCCATTAAAGCCGTATGCGTCTTTGATGATGAACGCGAGCGGCGGGCCGATAACCCACGACAGCGACATCATGGCGCGCATCAATGATAAAAATAACGTGCCATTATCACCAAGATGCTCATCAGCATATTGGCGTCCCATGGTGAAGTTTTGTGGCATTGCCGCAGCGGTAAAGCTAGCAATTAAAACCATCACCAAGAGCGCCAGATAGTAATTTCGGATAAACACAAACAGCGCCATCACGATGATGAATGCCACTTGCGACCACATAATGATTTTGCGTCGATCCCAGCCCTGATCTGACAATTTGGCAATACGTTGTGACACCAACACACCGCTTAAAATTGATACGGCAAGGAATATCCCCATTTGTAATGGCGACGCGTTAAGTCCATCTACGACATAAATCCCTGATAACGGATAGAAAAAGCCACCGCTTAGGCCTGAGAACAGGCTTACCAGCAAGTAACTAAGCGGAGCTTTTTGCGTTAAAAAACGACCATAGTTTTTCATTTATGTCTCTCGCAATAAAATATTACGGTTCTTGATTTGTTTATGAAGCAATTGGAGCAAGTTTAAGGATAAATATGCACTTCATGTGATAGCTATCAAGCAACCACTGATACTATTCATTCATAATCTTCCAACTAGCTGACAAGTTAGCTAGAACTAGCGCTGATATACTCAAGTGGCTTTTCAATAACAGAGAGTGGAGAGGCGAAGTGCGACCAACCATCGAGCGTATCAATAAAGCCGTGAGCCCTTCTTGGCATTTTGTCGATTACCTGTGCGATCATGCGATCACAGGCACGCATTGCGGTTGGCACTATCACAGCGAAATTGAACTCGTGCTTTATCACGACCCTCACAAGGTCTCTCCCGGAAAAACCGTTCTGGATGACTATGTGGGCGAAGCGACTCATGGTTACGCCTACCTTATCGGCCCTGGTTTACCGCACATGGTCACACGATCTTCAACGGCCACGCCCGAACGAGCCAGTAGCTCCCATGTGCTATGGCTTGATCAAGCTTGGCTTCAATCCTTGGTAACAACGGTGCCGGAGCTGTCGTCCGTGAGTGATTTATTGGTACGCGCACACAAGGGAATAAAACTGTCTGCTGCTTGTGCAGACGCATTGTTTCCTTTGATGAATGGCACGCCGCAGCTCAAACCCTCCGCACAATTTTTGCGAGTGGTCGAAATCCTTCTGCTGCTTAGTGAAGATAAAATGGCGCAAGCCGTGACTTCTCGTCCGCTGTGTTTTTACGTCGCGAAAGAAACGCCCGTTATCGACAAGCTGGAAAAAGCGCAGCAGTTTATCGCCGACCATTACAACACGCAAATTTCTGTTGAAGACATCTGTAGGCATCTGCATGTGAGTGAAAGCTCACTCTACCGAATGTTTGAAAAACACTTTGCGGAGAGCTTTTCTGATCACTTAAAAAACTATCGACTCGGCAAGGCATGTGAATGGTTGGTGCGGTCAAATACGTCGGTGTCAGTGGTGGCGGAGCGTGTAGGGTTCACCAATTTGTCGAACTTTAATCGCCAGTTCAAAACGGCAAAAAACATGACGCCGACTGAATTTCGGCGTTTGTTTAGATAATGGAATAGGAAATAGCTACTTCTCGCGACCCGCTCCTGCGCGCCTTACTTTTACCGATAAGACTAAACACATTAGATATAGTTAAACAGCGACAAATCTTTCGTTTTGGAAAACGCTTGCTGCGATGCTTTCAGTGCAAGCAGGTTTTCATTCATGTCGATCACTGCCGTGGAATAATCCAAATCTTCCATCGTACCCAGCGAGCGGTTGAGTACCAATTTGAAATCTTGGTGCATGCTTTCCTGACGATCAAGCGTCGTCAGGCGCGTACCCACTTCGGAGCGGGCTTTGTTCAAATGCTTAAATGCAGCAGAAAATTGCTCTGTGACCTGATGCAGTTCGGCGGTCGCAGACGCATCAAAAATGCTTTCACGGGACAAATCGATGCCTTTTTTAAACGCGTCAAACACATTGAACGTGTCCTGACGTTCTAGCGCTATCGTGTCGCCATCTAACATCTCACCTTCAAAACGCATGGTCAGCGTGCCAAACTCAACGCCAGTTTGAGGATCATACATACCCGTGCTGACCACGTTGCCATTTTGCATCAGTTCATATTGCGTTTGCCCATTAGCGTCAACGTTGAAACTCACCGCATACTCAGAAATATCGGCATTATTGGTGTTCGTTGCGCTGGCCAACAGCAGCAAAGAACCGCTTTCCAACTCATATTCAGGCTGATAATCACCAAATGGATTTTTAATTTCCATGAAGACCTGATCACCCGGATCGCTGGTTTGAACTTCTACCGCAGGGGCAACTTGTGCGGTGCGATGATAACTATCGCCCGCGTAACGAACATCACCTGAGCTGTCTCGATAAAACGGCTGTTTACTAGATTGAGTGCCTGCAAACAAAAAGTTGCCGGACTCATCTTTTGCGTTCACCAAGTTCATGAAGTTGTCGTACAGGCCTTTCAAATCTTGACGGTGTGCGGTTCGATCATCGTCAGACAAAGAACCGTTAATCATTTCCATGGTTTTTCGTTTTGCGCTGTCGGTCAATTGCTCTGCGTCATCAATGGCAATTTCAGCACGAGTTTGACGATTTCGCGCCAGCGTAATGGAATCAACATACTGATCAAGCTGCTTGTCTTGCTGACGGAAATTTTGAATATAAATAGAAGCAACAGGGTCATCACCCGACGTGAGAACACGTTTGCCCGTCGCAAGTTGATCTTGGTTATCCTGCAATTTTACCTGCTGGCGCATCAGGTCATTCGACACTGATTGATAATTGTGAAAACTGGCAATGCGGCTAATCATCACTCACATCCTTATCGGGTTGCATTTAGCAGGGTTTCAAAGGTTTCATTTGCCGCCGTCATAATTCGGGACGACGCCATATATGCGTGCTGGAACTTCATCATGTTGGCTGCTTCTTCATCAAGGTTAACCCCTGATATTTCAGCCACACGTCCTGCCGCAGCGTCGTGCTCTACACGACTAATATCTTCAAGGCGCGCAAATGACGCTTTCTGCACACCCAGATCGGTATTTAGGCCTTCGTAGACGTCGATCAAGCTTGAGCGACCGCCATCCATGACTTTTTGAGTCTGCAATTTTTGCATACGGATCAGGTTGCCGTTTTCACCATCAGCGGCAATCAAGCTCACCGAGAATACATCTTCTGGCGCTGCCCCTTCAGACAGTTCAAACACAGTGCCATTCACATTGACCGGAGACGCTGGCGGATACGCTTGAGGTGCAAGCAAGATATTGCCTTTCATGTCCAGCACCGCAAACTGGGACGCATCAGGAGAAATAGCCACTTGAAATTCTTGTTGAGCGCCCGATTGCAGTACCGTCAAATCCCCCTGACCGGTGATCACAGATTTGGAGCTAACATAGCTTTGCGCGGCAATTTTGGCGGGGTCTTCCATTGTCACACCAATTTGACCCGCAGCCTGACGCACTGGGCGGATCACCACCCGCTCACCGGCACTTAAGCCAACATCGAGCTGAATTTTCAGGCCATCTACGCTAATCGATGGCGGCGTGCCTGTTGGGGTAACAGACATCATATTCTTTTCGGGATCGACTACAGTGTATTGGCTGCCATCATACTTCAACTGATAATCACCGATTTTCAGTTTCGTTAAATCATCGATGTACACTTTCATATCAGCTGTCGATTCTGGACTTTTTATCACGCGATCACGTGCAATGTTGTCACTGTTAAAATCAACAAAGATATTTTCGCCAACAGCGCCACTCAGATCATAGCCCTGATTTTGAAGATCATTAATAGACATCGCAAAACCAGCAGCAAGCCGTCCAAGTTCATCACGCGCCTGCCCCAGTGTCTTATCACGGTACTCGAACATCGCGCCAAGCTTGCCGCGGATGTCGCCGTTATCGATCGGCTTCAGCGCCTTACCTTCTACCAAGGCCAAGCGACGTTTCTGATGATCCGGCACGCCTGGTACAGTTTGAAGTTCACTGGAATGCAGACCCGACACCAAGGTGTGTCCGCTGCCGATAATAACGTTATACAAACCATCGTCACGCTGGTTGACACTCACCTGAGTGAATTCCGACAACTCGTTAATCAATCGTTGGTGACGGTCCAGTAAATCGTTGTCGACAGTCTGGCTTTTCACAATGGCTTTGTGGATATCCACAATTTCTCGGCCAATGTCATTCATACGCGTCAACGTGGCATCAATTTCTACCGAGGTATCCATCTCTTGGGACTGAAGTGCGTTGTTGATATCATTAAGGCCTGCAGCAACAAGACGCGATTTTTCTAACACCACTTTTCGAGCCCCCATGTCACTCGGGCTATCTGTTAAGCCTTTTACCGCGCCGTAAAATTCATTCATGTTTTCCGGAATTTTCTTGGCTGAGTGCGACATCATGTCGTCGAGCATGGTGAGCTGGCCATTTCGAGTAGCCGCGTGAGCTAACGAGGATGTGGTGATATTAAATTCGTTAACGGCAAACTTGTCATAGTTACGCCTAACCGCAGCGGCATGAACCCCTGTGCCCCATTGGTTTGCAGACCAATAGGCAGAATCGTTGGCATGCTGTTCAACGGACTGACGGCTATAGCCTTCAGTGTTCACATTCGAGATGTTGTGACCCGTTGTATTCAGTTGCCGTTGTGCTGTCAAAACGCCCTGAGAACCAAGCGTCAGCAGATCAAACCCCATTCTGCCCCCGTATGCGGAAATGCATAGCCTACAAAAGTGTGTATTAGACTTTTAATTCAAGAATCATGCCATGAAATTATATTGATTCATTTCAATGGGATAACGGAATTTATCAGTACATTAAGTAAGGGGGATGTGCAGGCAGGCAAGAGCTTGCCGTTAGGAGGAAAGCCATGTCCAGAAGCCAAAGGAAAATCGAGGGAGCAAATCAATGCCAGCGAAAGATTTAAGCAGATATAAGGAAATAATCACCATAGAAAACAGCGCAAAGCTGCCCACCAGCAACAAAACGACGCGCCATGCATTCGCCACTTTTTGCTCTGTACGTGAAAGATCTCGACGGTTTCGACCAAAAAGGAACACTAAATAATAGTTCCAGCCAAATCCCCCCATCACGGTTCGAATATCAACAGCATGGCTCGCTTTTCCTCGCGTACCAAACATCATCTTAAGTTGCAGTAACTGAGAGTCAGTGAATGTGGAAGCAACATCTTTGGGGATTTTATCGAGGAAAGCACGAATGAAAGGGTCACGATGAATAGAGCCAGCCTGATTAAGCGATTGTTTTGGTGTTATCTTTTCAGTGCCGGTCAGATCGGTACCTAAGTGCTCGGTATCGGATTGCTTGCCTGATTGTTCCACCATCGGGATACCTTGTCTAGATAGATCGTTAACCAGCGTTATCCCATTAACCAAGGAATTTATTGATCCATTAATCCTTTCACACGATCAAAAACACTGAGTACTTTGTCTGAATATTGCGGATCGGTGGCATACCCTGCCTGATGCAATCCACGAATAAACGTTTCAGGTTCTTCTGTACTTTTCAGTGCCGTTGAATAGCGTGGGTTTTTATTTAGAAAACGCACATAATCATTGAAACTGTCTTCATAGGAAGCATAGGCACGAAATGACGCCATTTCCTGTACGGGGATATCATCATGAAATTCAAGGGTTTGTGTCGCGACCTTATTCCCTTCCCAACGTGGATCTGCTTTGATATTGAAAAGGTTGTGGCTACTGCCTCGCGCATTAGCAATCACTTTTTTACCCCAGCCTGTTTCAAGTGCTGCTTGTGCAATCAAAATCGCAGGGTCAGTGCCCAAAGTTCGAGCGGCTTTTTGTGCATAAGGCGTTAAGCGTGAAACAAATTCATCCGGTGTTTCAAATGGCTTAGGCTGTGTTGCTTTAGGTAACGCGTTTCTTTGCGCCAATATGTGTGGACTTGGCACAAACATATCTTGGGATGAGAAAGCCTTCCTTTCCAGTCCCTCTTGCGCCGCTTTTTGTTCTTCATCTGCCAATGCTGGAGGAAGTGGCGAGATAGGCGCAAGCTGAATGCGATCACTGGCAGTATTGCTACCCGTCTCCATTGGTTCACTACTTTGTGACCCTTTAAACTGCTGGACAATCAAATCAGCCAGACCAAGCGAGCCTTCTCGCGACAAGGCACTGGAAAGTTGTTCATCTGCCATTTGCTGATAGAACTTGGAAGTGCGGTCGTCGACAAGATCAGATTCAAACGCTTCGTTCGCCTGACGCATCGATTTAAATAGCATTTGCGTAAACAAAGCTTCGAATTGTTCTGCCGCTGCACGCATGGCATCGTCTGATTGCTCACCGCTTGCGGCTTTCTGACGCAGTATGTCCAGTCGGCTAATATCGTGGATAAATCCCGTATCTAATGGTGTTTTCATGGCTTAAATCACTATTAGTTGACCGTCAATGGCGCCAGCCTGCTTTAATGCCTGCAAGATGGCCATAAGATCGGAAGGGGCTGCGCCCACACCGTTCACTGCGCGTACGAGATCGTCAAGTGTCACACCAGGCTTGAAGTGGAACATTCGTCCATCTTCTTCTGTTACTTCTAGGCCAGAATCCGGTACTACCACCGTTTCACCGCCTGAGAACGCGCCAGGCTGACTCACTTGTAGGTTTTCCTTGATGGTCACGGTCATGCCACCATGCGTAATGGCCGCAGGGCGTAAGCGAACATTTTGGCCCACCACAATCGTACCGGTGCGACTGTTAACAATGATTTTTGCTGCCGCATCAGCTGGCTGAAACTCGAGATTTTCAACGGTAGAGAGAAAAGCAACACGTTGAGACAAATCCCGAGGGGCGCGCACGCGCACAGACATCGCATCCATCGCAAAGGCCGTGTTTGGCCCTAAAAAGCTATTAATGGAATCAGACATACGCTGAGCGGTCGTAAAATCAGATTCAAACAAATTGAAGGTAATATGGTCACCACGACCAAATGGGCTCGGCACTTCTTGTTCAACTGAGGCACCGTTGGTAATTCGTCCTACCGTAGGGGTATTTCCCACAATCGATGAACCATCAGCGCCTTCTGCGCTAAATCCACCCACAATCAAATTACCTTGGGCAACCGCATACGTTTTTCCATCAAGGCCTTTGAGGAAGGTTTGGACCAATGTGCCGCCACGCAGGCTTTTCGCAGAACCAATAGATGACACCGTAATGTCAATTTTTTGACCCTGCTTAGAAAACGGAGGTAACTCTGCGCTTACCGCTACGGCTGCAACATTCTTGGTTTTTGGTTTGGTACCGGGCGGCAATTGGATGCCGAAGTTTTTCAGCATGGCGTTAAAGCTTTGATCGGTAAAAGGCGTGCTCTCGCCCGTCCCTGCAAGGCCGACCACAAGTCCGTAACCCACTAATTGGTTACTACGCACACCCGCGACTTCCGACACATCTTTAATTCGGGCAGCTTGTGCGACGGGGCTTGCCAAGATGGCAATCAAGAACAGCTTTAACCAATACTTCACGTCAAATCTCCGGCAGCGTATACGTGTTAAAGAACGACATTAAAGAATCGTGCCAACCATCCCTGATCTTGCGTATCTTGTCTGTCACCCGTTCCTGAATACTGAATACGTGCGTTAGAAATACGGGTCGAGGCGACGGTGTTTTCTTGGCTGATATCATCAGGACGAATAGTGCCACTCAAGCGAATGTATTCATCACCCGTGTTCAAGGTAAGCCATTTTTCACCACGAATGATGAGATTGCCGTTCGACAGCACATCAACCACTTCGACTGAAATAGAGCCGCTAATGCTGTTACTCTGATCGGCACTTGTCGAGCCACTGGTTGAATTATCATGACTGGCTGCGTAAGACAGATTGGATTCACCAATAGTGACTTCCTGCCCACCCATCTCTAACGGATCCATGCTCAAATCACTCGATTTTGCCGCATCGCTACTGGCGCTTTTTTTCGCCTGTGTTTTTTCTTCCAGCAAAACAGTGACAATATCGCCGACGCCACGTGGTTTAGTGTCATCGTAAAGATCTTGCGCTTTTACCGAGCTAAATAAAGAGCCCGTCGCCGTTGCATAGTGCTCCGGTTGGCGTGTCGGATGAAGTGGCACCCAGTTTGGGTCGCCGGCAATCGCATCTTCACGATCGCGCAGTAAACCAATCAAACCATCGCCACTCGGCTCAGTGTTACCTTCAACCGCATCAGTGTCTGTCGTGCCTTGCACAATGTCGCTTTGCGCCAACAAGGCTTGTTCGTTTATCAAGCCGCAGCCTGACACGGTGGCTAACACCAAGCTTATGATCAGTAACTTCTTCATCCGGGCTTTACTCCTGTCTTAGCTATCGCTTATAGCTGCTGGGTAACGTAACTCAGCATTTGGTCGACCGATGAAATCACTTTCGAGTTCATTTCATAAACGCGCTGCGCTTCGATCATGTTGACCAGCTCTTCTGTCACATTCACGTTGGACGTTTCCAGCATGGATTGTCGAATGCTGCCTAGACCGTCAATGCCTGGCACACCTTCTTGTGGGTCACCACTCGCGCCTGTCGGTAAGTAGAGGTTTTGACCAATCGGCTCAAGGCCACCAGGGTTGATGAAATCCACGGTCGTGATCTGACCGAGTACTGCATTCGCCGTTTGGCCTCGCAGCCTTGCAGAGACTTCACCGTCGGTGCCGATGGTCACTTGAATCGCATCCGGTGGAACAACGATTTCTGGCTCAATGGAGTAACCTGCACCCGTTGTAACTAGGACGCCTTCGTCGTTCAGTGTGAATTGACCATTACGCTGGTAGCCAATGTTGCCGTCTGGCAGTAGCACTTGGAAAAAACCGTCGCCTTCGATCATCAGATCGAGTGCGTTATTCGTGGTTTGAGCGTTGCCGTTGGTGTGGACACGTTGTGTCGCGACCACTTTTGAGCCGGCACCCAGCATCAAGCCACTTGGCAGCTCTGTATTTTGCGAAGACTGACCACCTGGTTGGTTGATGTTTTGATAAAACAAATCTTCAAATACCGCACGGGATTTTTTGAAACCCACGGTTGAAGCATTCGCCAAGTTGTTGGAAATGTTCGAAATATTCGTCTGTTGTGCGTCTAGGCCGGTTTTACTTACCCATAAAGCTGGATGCATGATAATTCCCTCTTAATTAACCCATGCGCAGCAGAGAATTAGATGCTTGATCCATTTCTTCTGCAGTCTTCATTAGTTTTACTTGCATTTCAAAGTGACGCTGAAGGTCAATAAGCCCTGTCATTTCGCTGACGGCGTTAACGTTACTGCCTTCCAGCGCACCAGTGAGTAGCGTAACGCCAGCATCAGCGTTATACACTGTGCCAGGGTTTACAGGCTTAAACACACCATTCCGGTCTTTGAACATGTCTGCGTTATCTGGGCGAACGAGCTTAATGCGGTCAACTTCTTCCATTGCTTCTGGTGGTGCACCTTGCGGTAAAACAGAGACAGTACCGTCAGTGCCAATTTCGATTTTGGAAACAGGCAGTGGCAAGAAAATCGGTGCTCCCCCTTCGCCAAGGATCAAGTGCCCATGACCATTCTGAAGTAAGCCGGTTTGGTCAACTTTCAGGTTACCCACACGGGTATAGCCTTCTTGACCAGTGCCATCGAGTACCGCCAGCCAACCGTCACCTTTAACAGCAACGTCAAGTTCACGCCCAGTTGTGATGGTCGAGCCTTGTGCAAAGCTATGCCCAGGGCGCTCCGTCATGTTGAACACACGCGTCGGTAAACCTTCACCATAAGCTTGCATGGCACGGGCTTGCTCTAAGTCTGCTCGAAAGCCTGTGGTGCTGACGTTTGCCAAGTTATTGGCACGCAGTTGCAAGGCTTGCATATCTTGTTTGGCGCCACTCATGGCAAGGAATAATGCGCGATCCATTTAGACGTTCTCCTGTCGCTTATGACTTGTATAAAGCAAGAAGAGTGCCAATATGTAATTAGAATATTTTACAATAGGTTAGCGTAAGAAGTGTTCAGTGGAACTCTAGGTGGGAGCTGTATTGAGAAGACTATTAGGAAGACAATTGCCGCTCGAGTGTCGAGCGGCAAAAAAGCTGCAATCAAGAAACAATAACAAAGACGCTAAATTATCGAATTTGCAGAATCGTTTGTTGCATCGAATTGCCCACTTCGAGTGAACGTGAGTTCGCTTGGAAGTTTCGCTGTGCGGTAATTAAGTCCACCAGCTCTTGGGTCATATCAATGTTTGATTGCTCAATGGTACCGCTTTTCACTTTACCAAAGGCACCTTGCATGGCTTCGCCCCAGACTGCCTCACCAGATTGCTGCGTGACCTTCCATTGAGTGTTGCCCGCTTGAGAAAGACCTTGCTGGTTAGATACGCGAACCATGGCTACACGACCAAGTGCGACGTTTTCACCGTTACTGTAGGTCGCCATAATGGTGCCTTTCGGGTCGATATCGACTTTTGCAAGATAACCCGTGGTTGCGCCATCTTCACTAAACTTACGCATTTCAAACGGAGAGGCGTACTGAGTCGGGTCTTCAAAATTGATGGTCAGTGCTTGCGCACCATCAGCACCATTCATTTCAAGGCCTGCACCGTTAGCACCAAGCTCAACAGTTTGGATAGGTTGACCGCCATTGACGTTATTTACCGAACCATCACTGTTAAATTCGAGCGAATGGCCGACATGTCCTGCAGCATTGGTAAATTCACCGGCAGTAAGGCTAACTGGTTTTTCACCCGTTGGATCTGTCGCCGTGTAGTACACCGCCCATTTGTTCGGCGTGACGTTGTCTTTAACGTAATAGGTGGTCAATTTGTAAGGCTGACCCAGGGAGTCAAAGATAGTCGCTGATGTTGCTTTGTTATACGTATCCGGATCTTCTGGATTAAACAAAGCAGGATCTTTTTCTGCGCCGCCCGCAGGCAGGTTTAGACCAATATCAACATTCTCAGACGCACGAGGCTGTCCAAATTGATCAGGAACACTCAACGCTTTAGGCTCAAACGATCCCACTTGCAGTGTTTCGTTGTCCACGTTGTAGCCCAGAAGAAACTGGCCTTCAGAGTTAACAATGTTGTTGTTTTTGTCGAGGTGGAACGCACCGTTACGCGTCAACTGATTGTTCTGCGTCGCGAGGTTGTCATTCGCCACGGCGAAATAACCGTTGCCGCTGATACGTAAATCAAGCGGGTTATTGGTGTAGATGCTTGACCCTTCATGGAACTGTTGCGCCACGATAGAGGTTTGCACACCACTACCTGTCGTTGTTTTCGCATTCGAGAAAATCGAAGCAGAGTAAACATCACCAAATTCAGCGCGCGATTCTTTAAAACCAAAAGTGTTGGCATTCGCAATGTTGTTACTGGTGGTGTTCATGTCTTTTTGAGCTGCCGCTAGGCCACTCAGTGCGATGTTCAATGCCATTGCTGGAACTCCTCTGTCCTTTTAGCTCTTACTCGCGCCGCTGACGCCAGCTTTACCTACTTCAAGCACTTCGGTGAGTTTGACCGGAGATGCATAACCCGCGATGTTTAACATCACATTGCCGTCACCATTGCCCAGTAGGACACTGTTAACGTTGGCATACGTTGAGAGCTCAAGATCTTGTGATTTGCCATCAATGTTGCCGCTTACGTTCATGCTGTAATTGCCTTCCGGCAATGGGTTGCCTGTATCATCTTTTCCATCCCATTCAACGCGATGGTCGCCTGGAGATTTTGCTCCCAGGCTAAAGCTTCTTAGCAATTCGCCTCGGTCATTCTGAATTCGAACAATGACATCGTTCAATGCTTGCGGCAGTTTCACCATCGCAGCAATGCCACCTTCGGCAGTTTTAAAGCCATCATTGCCAGGGACCAATACGTCTTGGCCGACCAATGACGACGCCTGAAGGGCTTGGCTTGATGTCATCGCAGCATTCAATGAACCAAACTGTTCATTCATCTTGCCGATACCATCTACCGTCGCAAACGATGCCATCTGGGCGATCATTTGCTCGTTATCCACGGGTTTGAAAGGGTCTTGGTTCGCAAGCTGCTTCGTCAACAGAGAAAGAAAGTCTTCTTGTTTCAGATCGGTCTGACCGGTGACTTTTTCACCTGTGTCGCCACGCTCCGCACGTTGTTTTTCCTGTAGCGCTTTGAGTTGGTCAATGTAGCTTCCGCCACCTGCTCCACCTGCGCCATCAATCGGATTCATAGTGCCGTCCTCCTACCTTACTTGCCCATCTGTAGTGTACGCATCAGCATTTGTTTGCTGGCTTCTGCGACTTCTACATTGGTTTGATAAGAACGGGATGCCGAAATCATATTGGCCATCTCTTCCATTACGTTGACGTTCGGTTTAAAAATATAACCTTCCGCATTCGCCATCGGGTGATCGGGGTTATATTCCGCGCGAAGTGGTTTTTGGCTTTCTACAATGCCAGCGACACTAACAGGAACACTCGCGCCTTGTTGACCATTGAATCGGTTCAATTCAGCAGCAAAAACAGGGTGGCGGGCTTTATACGTCTCAGCCGCCGAACTGCTGACTGAATTCGCGTTCGCCAAGTTACTGGATGTGGTGTTAAGTCTCACAGACTCTGCACTCATGGCAGAACCCGTTACATTAAACACATTAAATAGACTCATCCATTATTCCCCTTTCAATGCCTTGGACATGTTTTTAAACTTTGACCCAAGGAAATCCAACGACGCTTGATACTCTAATGCGTTTTGCATAAACAGGTTTCGCTCTACTTGCGAATCAACTGTATTGCCATCACCCGTATCAGGCTGGTTTGGAATACGATACATTTTCTGGCCGCTCACTTGCGTAGAGGCAGTAATATGCCGCCCATCCGTTCGACTTAGGCCAATGTTTGCCCCAGAGGTTGCAGCTTTCAGGGCGCGTTCGAAGTCTACATCCTGCGCTTTATAACCCGGTGTATTAGCGTTGGCCAGGTTACTTGCCAAGGTTTCAGCCCTTTGACCACGCACACCGACAGTGTGTTGATGTATACCCAGCGCTTTGTCGAACGATATCGCCATGAGGCAACCTCCTAAACTTTCCTACTTGAATAAAAGCAATAGTGATGCCAACTTTACATTTTGCTAGCCCTGCAGCCACTAAATATATAGCTTTCAATCGATTAGCCATTTTCAGACCAATAAACACAGGGAGAGCTTAGATCGATAGACACAAAAAAAGCGGCAATTTATGTGCCGCTTTTCTAATGAAGCAATGTATTTACCGAATGATAATGCCGTTACTTCAACTTATAGATGATGCCTGGGTTACAGCGAATCATCTCAAAGCGATCGGTCAGACCTGTCAGTGACTCAGATGCGCCCAGCAAAAGATAACCACCTGGGTTCAAGTTGCCCGCCATTTGATTCAACACTTGGGACTTCATCTCTGGCGAGAAGTAGATCAGCACGTTGCGACAGAAGATAATGTCAAACTTACCCAGCATGCTGTAGCTATCCATCAAGTTTTGAGGTTTGAAGGTCACCATGCGTTTAAGCGGATCTTTAACCTTCATTCGGCCTTCGCCCGCATCTTCAAAAAACTGACGCTTACGCTCTGGTGACAACCCTCGGCTTAATGCCAAGTTGTCATAAACGCCCGCTCGACAGTTTTCTAACATGGTGGACGATATGTCAGTCGCTGTAATAGAAACATTACTTAGCAAGCCCGGCTTTTTTGCCTGCACTTCTTGGATTGTCATCGCAATCGAGTAAGGTTCTTGACCTGACGAACTTGCCGCTGACCATATCTTAATCGGGCGCCTGCTTTCAGCCACTTCAGGAAGAAGTTTGTTAGCAAGCACTTCGAAAGGATAGGTGTCACGAAACCACAAGGTCTCATTTGTGGTCATTGCGTCAATGGCTGCAACAGCAAGATCTCTGTTTCTATTTGTTAGAACAAGCTGAAAAAGCTCCGATATTGAAGCCAATTTATAGCGGCTAATTAAAGGGCTAAGTCTGCTTCTCACTAGATACTGCTTGCTGTCACCGAGAACGATGCCACATTTGCCTTCGAGATATTTACAAAAATCTCGATATTCTTGTTCGGTGATCGCTATATTCGTCATGGATTATTTTTCTCGGCCTTTAACCGCGTTTATTACTGCAGCACTTAATTCATCAGGATCAAACTTCGGAATAAATGCATCAGCACCAACTCGCTTAACCATGGCCTCATTGAATACACCGCTGAGCGAGGAGTGCAATACTACATGAAGATCTTTTAGACTCGCATCCTTTTTGATTTCAGTTGTTAAGGTGTATCCGTCCATCTCTGGCATTTCGATATCTGAGATAACCAACGCCAATTTGTCAGTTATATTGCCTTCTTGGGCCATTTCTTGAAGTTTGTTTAATGCATCACGTCCGTCGTGCGCCAAAAGGACTTCATAGCCAATGGTTTCTACTGCACGTTTTACCTGTCGGCGTGCAACACTCGAATCATCAGCCACCAAAACAATGTTAGGCGCGCTGCCACCTTCTTCAAACACCGGTTTTTGCGCCAACACCTCTTCGCTGATCACTTCGTTAACCGGCGAAATCTCGTTCAGGATTTTTTCAACATCCAGGATTTCAACAAGCTCACCCTCAATTTCAGTCACGGCGGTCAAATAGTTTGACTTACCGGTACCTCCAGGTGGCGGCAAAATCGATTCCCAATGCATATTCACAATGCGCTCTACCGAGCCCACTAAGAAAGCTTGCGTGGAACGGTTAAATTCGGAAATGATAATGAAGCGATTTTCTGGGTCTTGAATCGGCATTCCGCCTGTCGCCAAACTCATATCAATGACAGATAAGGTTTGTCCTCGAATATGCGCGACGCCTTTTACTAGCGGATGAAGGTTTGGCATCAGCGTCAGCTTGGGGCACTGGAGTACTTCTTTTACTTTAAACACGTTGATGCCGTAACGCTGCTTACGCATCAAACGAAAGGTCAATAGCTCTAATCGGTTTTGACCCACAAGTTGTGTGCGCTGATTGACCGTATCAAGAATCCCTGACATAAGATAAACTCCATATTGCCCTGTTATTGTTATCGTATTGCAGCAAGCAACGTCGTTGACGGCACACGTTGGCACGCAACTTGAAGGTACACTGCAGCTATTTAATTTTTATACTAACCAATTTGAGACGTATGTGTTATCAACGATTAGCCTGGCTCTTTATCGGCACATTTCTCAGCGGCTTTAGCTCAATTATAGCCGCTGCTCCAACAAGTCAACTTGAAGCAGTGAAAGAAGCTGCAGAGGCGCATGTTCAAACGCTTGTCGCGGTGCCCGAATATGGCAAATTGGAGGTAAGCGCCGGAAATATTGATTCTCGACTCCGTTTGTCCGATTGCCCTTCATCACTTCAAGCTACCGTGCCTGGTCGCCAGTCTTTAAACAAAAGCGTGACGGTCATGGTCAGCTGCAAAGAAGACAATTGGCAAGTTTATGTTCCCGTTCAAATTCGACTGCTCACACCGATTGTGGTCGCGAAACGACCAATGGATCGCGGTGTTATCATTAATCACGATGATTTGATTGTGCAATTGGTAGATTCACGTTTTCAACGAGGCCAGACGTATACGAATGCATCGACTATCGTTGGCTCAAGAATCAAACGTGTGGTTGGAATGGGTGAGCCGATTCAAGGAAACGACATTTGTATGGTCTGTCGAAACGACGTGGTCGTGATAACAGCCAGTGGTAACGGACTGAATCTTATTGCAAAAGGAACAGCATTAAGTGATGGCGCTCTCGGTGAACAAATTAAAATTCGCAACAGCAAATCGAATCGAATTGTGGATGGTACAATTACCTCTGTTGGGCAAGTAATTGTAAAATTCTAGTTTGTTGCAATTAAGTGCTAAAGTTCATATAAGCACGGCCGATACTGTGAGCAACAGAAGGTTCGGACATTTATAAGGCTTTATTATGGCAAGTATCGATCATTTGCGTTCTGGTCAACCCATAAATACGAACAGAACCAATCAAGGCAAGTCACAAAGCAACTCAGTGGAATCTGGCGCGAGTGAAGTGAAAACTCAACGCACCGACGCATTTTCGATGAGTGATGGAAGCAAAGCAATTGGCGCGCTGAATCAGCAGATGGCCAGTGAAAGTCATTTTGACAGTGCTAAAGTAGCCGCCATTAAAACAGCGATTGCTAATGGCTCTTACAAAGTTGATGCCGATCAGCTCGCAGCAAACATTTTAAAACATGAAGATGACTTTCGTGGGATTTAGTGCTTCTTGATGTCTGAGAAAGCGTCCGATTTCGAGCAATTCCTAGAAACGCAGACAGATAATGTCAGTGCGCTTCTTGATGTCATGAAACAAGAAACGTCGGCGATTGCAGCAAGACAATCCCCCGACATTGCGGCAACTGCCAAGCAAAAACTGACGCTGATCCAGCGAATTCAATTATGCGACGCTCAAATTTCCAAATGCCCTGAGTCAACATCTCCTTCTAACGATGCAACGCAAAAAATTGCTGATATAAAAGCCATTCTGGAACAATGCCACCAATTAAATGAAGCCAACGGCATCGCCTTGCAACGCGCCCACCTAAGCATTCATAAGCTTCGCAATCTATTCCAAGAAGCCGCTGGTAAGAATGAAATGACTTACGACAGTGACGGTAAAGCATCAGGTAGTCGCACATTAGGCACTAACGTTAAAGCCTGAACCTTAAGTAAATCCGCCTCAGCTTTCATATCCCAGAAGCATATACTCCCCCTATCTCGAAGACTCCATGCTCGCACCAACCAATATGCCTTTGTCACAGTAATGGTTTCACTCTTTGTAACGCAAACTGCTAAAAACCAAAAAAAGCTGCCATAAGCAGCTTTTGATACCCAAATTCATATTGGATCTAACTATTGAGCGTTAGTTGAATTTACGTTAGAAGATAATCGCATCGTTTCTAGGAACATGATGGGATTCCCCATACTCTTTCATTTTGTTCATTTTCCGAAGATTAAGTTGAAGTTCAGTCACGTAGCTGTCGCCAACTTGATAACTGGCTATCACTTCGGCAGCACGGATTATCCCATCGGAAGCGCCACTCGTACGATCGTGGCCAAGTTGCTGATCATCAACTTGTGTCAAGCCACTCACACGAACCCCATATACTTGCTCCGACAGCTCTTTATAAGCTTCTAGCTTTGATGCTCGCATGGCGCGAAACTGTTTTTCTTCTAACGTATCGCCACGCTGTGCACTGACAGATGCAGTCCCCACAGCAGAAAGGAGTTCGTCTGAACGCATTTGAGTAATTGGCTGACATGCAGTGAGCAGCATCAATATCGCCAGAGATAACCAAGTTTTCATCTTGTCTCCGTGAACCATTAAGGCTTCAAAATTATGGTGTCTGGTAAATGTTTACGTTGATCGCCGCGAATGATCACGCCATCTTCAATCCGCACTTTACGCAATGTATCGATATCCCTGCCAATACGTTCTGCAGGCAGAAAACCTTGCGCTGATGCCACAACCACACGTGATCGCATTCCCACAATACGTGCGTTCACTAATACGCCACCGCCTTGACGAAGCATGGTACCCGTTAACACATAATCGATTTGCTGTTCAGGATTAAGCTCTTTCCAATCACGACTTAGCGAGAAGTCACCATCTTGAGTCACACGAATTGTACCCGTGTTCTTAAAGTCGATAAGGGTAAAGCCACGTCTTTGCATTTGGTAAATCATGCCTTCTGTGACTGAATTACCAAGCCAATTGGTTTGATCCATTTCTTCGATATCAACAAAGGACACGATCGCTAAAGGTGTTCTTGCGGTCAGATAGTTGTTGGTTTCCAATAGCTCTTCTGCAAGACCATCTAGAAAATAATCCAGGGTATGCCTTGGTGTTTGCTGCAACAGAAACTCACTTCCCGCATACGGTTCTTTGCCGTTATATATCGGGTTGTATGCACATGAAGCCGTAGCAAGGCTCAGTAATATCACTATCCAGTTTTTCATCGTTGTCTGGCTCCGGACACATTTTAAGGTTGGCATTGGGCTCAACCGAGAAGAAACAAAGACAAATTCATTGTTTCAACTTTTAGGAACATTATTTGCATCAATGGGGTTATATTTTCGCTGTCATTGTTAACCGCATTGCCGCTTTTCCCGCGATGTTATCTGGTCTAGCAATTATTGTACCTACTATTGGAAGTCAGGGTCATGCGCAAAAAAATTATTACTCCGTTGATCGCCTGTATGGCGCTAGCAAGTGCCACAGCAAACGCTGCATGGTATGAAGTGACAGGTGCCAGTACCATTCTGGAAAGTAAAGACCAAGCAAGAGAGCGCGCATTAGAAGATGCGGTTTATCAAGCGCTCAAATATTCAGGTGCGGATATTGCTGGCCTGGCAGACATTCGCCCCTACTTGGCAGAGTCACGCAGTGACTACCAATTCAGCGGTAATGAAATCCGCCACATACAGGTGCTTGAGACCAAAGACCGTGGTGGCGTCATGAAATTGACGGCTCGTATTGATATCTACCCCGCGGCAAAAGCTTGCCACAAGAACCAATACAAAAAAGGTCTGCTGTTAAGTCGGTTCGATATTGTTTCGCCACAACAAGCGGCACTAGGTGGCATATTTCAATTTGGTGATGACTTCACGGTGCTTCTGCAGCGTCAATTTGAAACTCAGGCTCAAAGTTTTGTTGTTCAAGGAATCACGCCGCATAACGTTTCTCCAACGCAACCTGATATAGCAACAATGATTGCCGAAGACGCTGGCGCGCAATATGTCATGATTGGTTCGATCACCGACATGTCGGCAACCATCGACCAAAAAGTGCTGAGGGATGACAAAACTAATCGACAACTGGCACTGTCCATCGACGTTCTGGATGGAAAATCGGGAGACGTTATTTACCAAAACATCTATCGAGACATCGCAGCTTGGCCGTTTGAGCGACAAAGTAAAGTCGACACCAAGACCGCACGGTTTTGGACTTCCGCTTACGGGGAGATGGCACAGCGAGTCAGTCGCAATATTTTGTTGGATTTGGAAAGTAACCTTTCATGCCGAGCTACCACGCCGGAAGTGATATCAATCAATGGTCAGTCTGGGCAGATCAATGCTGGTCGTGTGCATGGTGTGAAATACGGTGATGAATTGTCACTCTGGCACAATGCGTCGTTTACCGACCAATATGGCGTCAACCGCACGCAACTCAAGAAAAGTGACATGGTATTAACGGTGACACGTGTTTATGACAACTCAGCAGAAATCGCCGTATCCCCGGTTGAGCTCGGACCAAGCATTCAAATTGGTGATATGGTAACCAAACACACGTTATAGCGTCATGAAAACCTTAACCTCAAGATTCTTTTAGGTATACTAACCACCTAGCGCCGCTCAATTCCTCCGCGGCGCTTTGCGCTCCCATAGCTCAACAGGATAGAGCAGTCGCCTCCTAAGCGATCGATCGGGGTTCGAGTCCCTGTGGGAGCGCCATTTCTTATTTACCTCTCGCTATTTCAAACAGCCTTTAATCTTTCAATAATACAAAACGAAAAAAAACGGGCCATAAAGACCCGTTTAGATTTAAGGACAACTAATTGGAGATTAGAAGTACCATTCAGTACCGATACGTACCATGGTGTCGTCACCTTTGTAGCTGCCTTCAGCATCGCTTTGCTGTGCTACGCGCAGGAAGGTGTAAACAGAGTTAAAGCTGTGGCCTACTTCACCAGTAATCGTTTCACGCTTCAAGAACTCGTCTTTCGTTCCGTTAGTTTCACCATCTTGAGATGCGTAACCTAGACGGAAGTTTGTTGCACCCATGTAGTAGTTAGCTTGTAGCGAGAATGCATCGATGTCACGGGTGTTGTAACCGTTGCCAGCACTAGCTGCATCTTTGTCAAACTCACCCGTCTTATAAGCACCAGCAAGCATAACGTTGTCAATTGGACGAATTTCGAAACCAGCGAATAGGTTGTTTGTATCACCCACAGTGTTAGCATCAAAATCTGTGTCAGTTGTATTTTCCATCGCTAGGTGCAACGTCAACATTTCTACCGGATTGATAGAGAAGCTCGCACCGAAGAACTTAGAATCATCTGTGTTTTGACTGCCGTTACCTACTGACGCAGAGAATTTAGCCATGTCACCGATTTTCGCTGAGTCAAAACGAATTTGCTGGCTCTTACGGTCAAAATGGAAACGCTCACCTGCACGCCAGCCGCGGTCAAAAGTCGTACCCATGTTTGAAGCACTGTATGGCCAGTCAACCAATTCATACATTGGAGTCAGCATACGACCGAAGCGCACTTGGCCCCAATCATCACCACGCATACCAACGAAGGTATCACGGTTACCAACTTTCGCACCGTCATCCAGCATCCAGCCAGATTCCATCTGAACAAAAGCTTCTACAGAATCAGTCATAACTTGCGAAGCACGGAAACCAATTCGTGATTCATTCTCAAGAACAAAAGTGCTATCAGTTGTGCCGTAGTCAACAGCAGAGATAGAAACAACACCATACATTTCAACTGAATTTTCGTCAGTTTGCGCAATCACATATGCGCTTGCCGCAGAAGACGCTAAAACTGCGGCTGCTACTGCAGAGCCAATTACAGAACGTTTAAAGAATTTATTCATGGAAAACTCCTAAATAGAAATTATTTCGTTCAATGGTGTCATCACTGCTTAAAGTTGGCCGCCAAGCTGCGATATACATGAACGGTGATTGATTATGTTTATCAACGGCGAGAAGGATAATTTTTTTCTCACCAAATTAAACATCGTTGGAGTTGAACTTTGAAGATGATCAAAGTAAACAACAAAAAAAACATTAACCACTAAAAATCAGTTACTTAAACTAAATGAAACTTAAAAATATAATGTAAAATTTATATTTACAGCCATTTTTATGATGAGATTCACATTGGAATTAAAAGCCAACCCCTTTTTTTTTATTTTTTTTATTTAAGTGATCAGGTTTATTTGACTTGGTTCGCACAAAGAAAATAATAAACAAAAAACAACGAGATCGATCATTAACAAAATAAAAACATACACACCCACCCGACGCATCAATTACGAAAAATTAACGTAACAAAAATAAGGGATCGGGGACATGTCTTT
This sequence comes from Enterovibrio sp. FF113, assembly GCF_041439165.1. Classification (NCBI taxonomy): domain Bacteria; kingdom Pseudomonadati; phylum Pseudomonadota; class Gammaproteobacteria; order Vibrionales; family Vibrionaceae; genus Enterovibrio; species Enterovibrio sp. FF113. Next base: position 106,756 of record NZ_JBGONO010000019.1, read on the forward strand.
AGAGTAAAGGCATTAAGTATGGGAGTGGCTGAAGAGTCATAAGATTCATGCAATCGCAACAGCAATCGGAGTGATCAAACAGGCGGTAATTTAGCGCCAATGGAGGTGACTCCCCTTCCAAGTAAAAATGCAACAGCCTTATTTATTCACGAAAAATATGATGCTCATCTACATTATGAGAGTGGAGGTATATCTGTATGTCTTTACTAACTTTCAATTTTTCTTGATGATAATGAGGTCAATAATGAAATTCATTTACACTACTTTAGCCGCTTTGTTGTTTTCAGTAAGTATGGGCGCATCAGCTTACGTTCTTGAAGGCAAGCAAGTCGTCGTTCCAAAAGACATCATGCAATACTGTGCGGGTGCTAATAATTTTTGGGTCTGTGTACAAAGCCAAGAAATGTTGCGCGGCGACTAACGTGATTATCGCGTCGGGCAAAAAAAAGGCTGCCCATTTCTGAGCAGCCTTTTATATTTGTCCGTCAAATCACTATGCGTTAGCTTCTCTCGCCGAGATAAAATTCAACGCTTTCGCAATTCTGGTCACCACTTTGTCTTTACCCAACAGTGCCATCACTGCATCGACAGATGGGGATTGACCTTGACCGGTGACCGCAACTCGAAGTGGCATGCCTACCTTACCCATACCAAGTTCTAGATCAGAACAGGTATCAGCAATTAATTGATGCAGGTTTTCCGTTGTCCAATCTTGCAAAGATTCAGCTTTAGACAATGCAAGCTCCAAGGCTTCTTTGGCAACAGGACGAAGATGCTTTTTCGCGGCACCAGCTTCGAACTCTTCAAAATCTTGGTAGAAGTATCGGCTTTGCTCTGCAAGTTCGATGAGCGTGTTACAACGCTCACCAACGAGTTTGATCACCTCTATAATAGAAGGGCCATTGCTGGTATCGATCGATTTAGCGTCTAGATGCCACTGAAGATACTCGGCAACGTACTCAGGCTCAGCAGTCTTAATATAATGATTATTCAACCAAAGTAGCTTGTCTGTATTGAATGCAGATGCTGATTTACTGATTGATTCCAAGCTGAACAGCTTAATCATCTCATCCATAGAGAAGATCTCTTGGTCGCCGTGAGACCAACCAAGGCGAATCAAATAGTTCAACAAGGCTTGCGGCAAGTAACCTTCATCACGATATTGCATCACGCTGACAGCGCCATGGCGTTTAGACAGTTTTGCACCGTCATCGCCCAAAATCATTGAGCAGTGTGCAAATTCAGGAACGGGAGCACCGATAGCTTCGTATATGTTAATTTGACGAGGCGTGTTATTAATGTGATCTTCACCACGAACAACCTGCGTAATCCCCATATCCCAGTCGTCAATAACAACACAAAAATTGTAGGTTGGGCTGCCATCGGTACGACGAATGATCAAATCATCCAGCTCGCTGTTTGCGATTTCAATGTGGCCACGGATTTTGTCGTCAAAAACCACCGTCCCTTCTTTAGGATTGCGGAAACGAATACAGAAAGGCGAACTTTCTGTTGCTTCAGTATTAGCAGCGACAACCTTTGGATGATTAGCGTCGTAGCGAGGCTTGTCGCCAGCAGCCATCTGCTCTTCACGTATCTCATCAAGAAGCGCTTTGGGTGCATAACACTTATAAGCTTTATCTTGGGCAAGCAGTTGGTCAACCACTTCATTGTAACGGTCGAAACGTTTGGTTTGATAATAAGGACCTTCATTCCACTCTAAACCAAGCCACTCCATCCCCTCGAGGATCGCGTCAATAGCCTCTTGTGTAGATCGCTCGATGTCCGTGTCCTCAATACGAAGCACAAACTCACCACCCATGTGTTTAGCGTAAAGCCAAGAGTACAGTGCGGTGCGAGCACCACCTACGTGCAAGAAGCCCGTTGGGCTTGGTGCAAAACGTGTTTTGACCGTCATTTTGCTGCCTTATTTAGTTCAACGTTCCGAATAGGAATTCTACAATTTTGAATGGCACATTGTACCACCATTGTTTAAGCACACAATTGTAGCTTGGATAGGAACAAAAAATAATTTTCTTAGCCGTAGCCCTCATTTTAACTGACATTACCTACCTTATTTCACGTCGCAAACGTAGAATCGAGTCGACGATATTAGGACCGACTGGGGAGCCAGCGGCAAAAAGGAGTTAATGATGTTTAAAAGAACTGTAATCGCAGCTGGTGTACTAGCTACAAGTTCTGTAGCTTTTGCAGATGTCACTATCGACATTCCATCGGGTGTTCAAGTCTTGGTTGAAAATGGTATTGATTCTGACTATTCAAACCTTGGCTTTGATAATCAAGATAAAGTCGTATTGCCAAATGGTGAAAGTCAAATTTTGTTCCGGCTGTCTCATATCGTACGCGAGTCTGGCAGTAAGAAAACCAAGTATAAATCAGTACCATTGGTTGCCACATTCACTGCTGCTGATGCAGCATTGACACTGAAACTACCACGTATCGATACGCTCGATGATGGACGCATGTTTGATAAAAAACCTAGCTTTACGCTAAGTGAAAATGGCAAACCAATAGACATCAAGCAAGACAAACTATCGATTGGTTTTGAGCTTATGCCTGACTACGTGAAAGAAATTGAAAAATACAATCGCGCAAACAACATTGCCAGTTGGCAATCCACAGGCGCAGTTGCAACGGTAGCAGCAACCATTCCGGTAGTGAGCAGCACATCAAACGCTGAAGTATCAAAAGTAACATCAGCCTCAGTATCTCCGGATGCAGGTGTTGATACTGAACAAATGCTAAAGTTTTGGTTCGCACAAGCTGATTCAGAGTCTCAAAAAGCCTTCCTAAGCTGGGCCATCCAAAACGTTAAATAAAACTCGGATTATCAAACGTTAAAAAGCAGCGTAAATCGCTGCTTTTTTCGTTCTTGCAATCGGAGTAGTTATGTTCACATCTCTAAATCATAACTGTCATTTAGTGCCCACTATCTAAACAGCAGTCTACTTTTTTATGATTGACGACGACAAAAAAGAAAGCCCGGCAAAATGAACTGACCCCCAATAGTTGGACGACCAATTATTGGGGGTCTTTTTATGTC
>NZ_JBGONO010000020.1:0-107055 GCF_041439165.1 Enterovibrio sp. FF113
CTGTTGATAAAGCGCATCGAAGCGCTGCTGTTGTTGACGGTTCATGGTGTTTCTCCTGTCCGCTGCCGGACTGGCAGGGTTGGAAGAAACGTAGACGGGATGTTCTATTCTGCCGCATAGCGGCTTCGTTCAACAAATGCATCAACACGATGAACGACATCCGGCATTGTAGGTTTGTCTTTATTTCGCTGTTTGTGGCCGTAAAATTCAGCTTGATTTACATGGTAGTAAACATGTTACGCAGGCGCTGAAAGATCCCCTCATAATTATTCCAACCCTGATATTCGAGCATAGCCCATTGATATTGCTGTTCATTGATGCAATATCGTCGATGCTTTCTTACCTCTCTCCCCAAGCGTGGAATAGAGAGAACACGCCGATGCTTAATGGTGTTGGCTTGAAAGTCGTATTGCCATTTAGCTTTTGTCGCAATGAGACCTTTCCACCACATCAGTACCTCTGTCAGCAGCGCAATCAATAACAAGATGTTGAGGCGCTTGATACAGCGGGTTCGGTTATGCCGAAGAGCCAGCCCATATGCGGGACTTTTTAAGTCGCGGAACGCTTCCTCTATCTGCATTCTCTTTGCATATAAGCGTGTTATCTGAATCGCGTTTAGCGTGTCATTGGGGATATTAGTCACCAGCAGCCACGGCGCGTTTGCGCTTTTGGCAAACAGACGAGACGCCTATGCTTCTTGCTGGTGCGGGTATGACGTTGCGCTGTCCGTCCTTTCGGTGCCTGTTTAACATGATGAGCATGACAAGCCAGTGGAGAGCGGCGTGCAAGTTGGCAAGTGCCAGATAGGCGGGTTTGTTGTTTGCATTGGGATAGAGTTCTTTATGGCATTACCAAGCAATCGGTCGACTCGCAAGTATCAGAGAGTGAAGTCGTTTTTTATGAATAGTGGGACACTGATTTTGTAGAGTATCTTGTAGAATTTGAATATCGCGCATTGTTCATTCCTTTTATTGGAATGTGGTTTTGGCGAAATTCATTAGATCAAAAGGGTCGATGCGCGTCTTTCTCATTGTTTAGAAAAGGAATTATGAGGGGATTTGCTAGATCACAACGTTAGCTGTCAAAGGATAGTTATGAGAATACTGACAAATATATGCTCTGACGATTTACAAAAAAGCAAAGAATTTTATGTTGAGCTACTTGGCTTCAATGTGAAGTACGACAGCGATTGGTATGTGCAACTTTGCTCTCCAGAAGATTCGGAAATTGAATATGGAATTATTCAGAGGAATCACGATCTTGTACCCAGAGATTATCAAAAACCCCCAACCGGTATGTACGTCACCTTCGTAGTAAAGGATGTTGATGCCACTTACCAGACTGCATTAACTATGGGGTTACCTATTTTGCAAGAACCTCGCAATGAATTTTACGGGCAACGCCGCTTTCTGGTAAAAGACCCAAATGGTTGCCTAATTGACATTTGTTCACCTTGGGAGTCTGAGTGATTACACCTAACACATATGAGCCCCTCTCCGGTCAAGAGGCATGGCTGTCTTTATGACTGCGTAAGCAGTCACTGCTTTCGAACAACAAAGTCATTCACTTTGCGTCGTTATTTGAGCCATTAAGTCGTTGCTTACGGCAAACACATATAGAGGGTCTCTTACTGCGGTCTCACGGCTGCCTGTCATTCATGTGACAGGGCCAGACTAGGCGTCAGCAACTTGGTTGTTCACTTTCCAGTTAAGCCAGCGGGTTAAGCTGGCGGGCATGGGTCAATGAGTATCAAGGTATGTTTAACGGTGTCTTTAAGGTCGCGAAAAAAGGAAGTTATGTGCTTATAGAGGGAAGTTGGAATGAACTATGATGAATTCAACCATTTTTGTGGCTCATTCGCAGGGACGAGTCATGTTGTTCAATGGGGTAATTCGGATGTATGGAAGGTGGGTGATAAAGTATTCGCTGTCGGTGGTTGGAGTGGCAACTCTCAAGCAGCGTTCACCTTTAAAACATCAAACTTGAACTACGAATTTCTGAGTCATTACGATGGGTATCGACCTGCGCCTTATTTTGCTAGCCGGGGCATGAAGTGGATACAGCAGACAGAAACATCTGGTGAGCTAGACGACGATTTGAAGTACTACCTATCAGAATCCTACCGGATTGTTGCTAGTGGTCTAAGTAAGCGTAAACAGCAAGAGTTAGGTATAAGTCAGTCAAATCAACCATGTTCATGACTATGTTTTCGAGATGAACGGTGTCACCCCCGCAATTTTTCATTTCAACCTTTGGCGTTTAAAGTGGCTTTTCAGAATGGATCTAGCATTTTTCGCCCCTAAAGCGACGTTGTGTTCAAAAGGATTTCACATGAAGAAAACTTCAATGGTTCTAATGCTCATATTGGCTTTATCTGGATGCGATCTTGCGAAGCATGTACAAGAAATGTCACAAAAACAGGCCAAGCTAGAGCGTCTTATACAAAGCAATTATGGCTGGAAGGCTCAGGTCGGTTGGAATATTCGCAATGACGTGCTTCAACAAGTCACCGTGAATGTCAGTGCTTCAGATGTTGGTAGCCAAACCATTTCATCGCTTGAAGAGCAAGTAAACAAATCACTTCGGACAGTTTTTGAAGAGCAACCCGAAACCGTCGTCCTGCAAGTTGTGCTGTCTTTAGAAAAGTGAGTATGTCAAAGCGTTCAGGGCATGTTACCAATGCTTAGATCCAGCGTGAGTGTCAGCCTTTTAGCTATCTTTAAGTTATCGTCTACTGTTGGATTTTCGTTAGAGTGGGCCGCACCATGACGACAAAGAGTGTTCAAGCAATTGGATGATATTCGCCTTCAAGACGGCGACCAATACGCTACGGTTGAGTCTGTTAGAAAACGCATTAACAAAACGATTCCATCTGTATCGGAAGAGGTTAAGTACGGTGGCATTCTATTTTCTTCCGGTAGGCAGCATGACACCCATGATTGAAGTATTGTGACAGTCATTGTTTGTACATAGATGCGTTAAATCTATTAGCGTAAAAACTCAAGGAGTAAATAATGGTGATGACAAATAGAAGCACGGTTCGTGTGTTAACAAGACGAGTCATCATTACATTGATATATCTAGTAGTAACAAGTGTTAATGCTGATGAGAAAATTCAGAGTCAAGTTAAAGGGAGTAACACGCATAATCATAACGCAATAGATAGAGTTTGGGGGATGCCTAGCGATAGCAAAGCACACCTTATGAGTGCTCCTGAAACTAAATCACTTGAAGAGGTTATTGATCTCATTAAGGCGGTTGAAAGTGCTTATCCTGATGACGATTGGAAAGTAACTGCTGCACGGCTGAGAAAAACACATTACAACAGTAAGTTATGGGACCTTCTACTCATTGGTTCCATTGACATAGAACCAGCATCAGTTGATAAGGGGGTTTCGCCTTCTGTGATCAGCATCTTGAAGAAAGGGAACATTGTTTTCAAGGACCCCCACGGCAACGCTATTGATGTCACGCATGTATGGGCACTAATTAACGCATTATCATATCCATCAATTGATACAGGTATTGATGATTTAAGTGGTATTTCTGTGGCAGATTCAATTAGTTGGGTTGGTGATATTGGTAGTGTCTTATCAGAATATGGCCTCAAAACGAGACCTCATTTCGATTCGTTGCAACAATACTTTCATGGCTATTCTAGTGGGTCTGATTTATATGGTGATGTTGATGGATATGGCGTTTTTCATCAATCGATAGACGGGGGTATGTCTCTCAGTCAAAGGGTTGAATTTTACTATCAGGGGAATTTCAAAAATCGTTTTGATTATTATGAGAAAGCCACCGATATAAAGTTTGAAGAATCGAAAAATGAATATACGGTATCTAATTTATCAGTGGAAAATGTCATTGAACCTCATGTGAGAAAATTCGCCTACTTCTGGACGCTACATCTGTGTCGAGCAAACGAATTGGAATGTGTATTAGATGATGTTGAAAAAAAATTTTATACCACGAAGGATATAGACACTGTCATTTCGTTGTACTCACAATGGATGACAACACAATTAACGGATGCATCGCGTTACTAAGTTTTGAGCGAGATGAACGACGCTGAATGGTGCTCTTTGAGGTTATCTTGTTACTCTCAGCGCACAGATGATTGCTTGTTTTCGTGTTAAAGTTGTCCTGTTTGATATCGTTGTCATTTGGGTGAGTTTCGTTTGTTTGCGAAGAAAAGAGTCAAGCTAATACCTGAAGATGCGTTGAGGGTTAAGGCTATCAATTGCGTCCACAATCGCAATCTTGCGCATTGCTTTCTGCCTGCGGGTTTTGTTCGCAATTTGGTCTGGGATCATCTTCATCAAGAAGCTGTTCCAACCCCTCTAAATAACGAGTGCCGGGTAGGTGAAATAGATAAAATCATGAGGTGTTATACCCAAACAACCTCTCGCTGAGCAAGCAGGTTGACGTTGCTTAGGTATAACTCTTTCAATTGCGTAAGGTCATGATGTAGATATGCGTAAAACCGACAAAAAATTAGATAATCAGATTAGGGAAGTGCTGACCAATGTGTGTGACACCGCACTTCAAGAATTGGCGGGGTTTCAGTGGTTAACGCATTTGGTGGATTACTCAAATTTCCCTAAAAGCCTGAAGGTGGTCTGTGTATTCGATACAAACAGTAGCCTAAATGATTTTGAGCAGAGCAACCATTTTCAACGCTTTAATGCTCTGATTCAAAAGAGTCTGACTGGTGCTGGTATCAATGTTGGCACTAACTTTATCGCATATGATACGGAAGAGAATTGCAGCAGAGATAACAATGGCAGATGGGCGGAAAGGCTCTGAGTATTGACCATTCGTTAGCCTGAAAATGTTGCCTACTGCTAGGAATTAATTTGATGGTTTGCCCTTAAGAAATGAAGAATCCGTATCTGTCATATGTAGAAGAATTAAAGAGGGCGCTCAAATGCTTAAGTTCGCCTGAAAAAGCGGAATCAAGTCGCCGCTATTTCCCCGAAGGAATTCATTGCATCGGGGCGTCTGCATCAGACATAAAGCGTGTTATTGATGATTTTCACGTTGAGCATAAGGCGTTGAGTGCGGCGGAAGTACTGTGTGTTACTGAGTATTTGTTAGAAAACGCAGAGTACAGTGAAGACGTGTTAGTGGCTTTTGGGTTGATAAACAAACTCGTCAAGAAAAATTATGACGACGATCTGATATTACGTTTTGAATTTTGGCTAGAAAACTACGCGTCAAACTGGTCTCACGTCGATGATCTGTGCATTAAAACGCTTTACCAGTTCATGCTAGCTCGGCCGCATTTGATTGTGACAACACAGCGATGGGCGCATTCGAACGTATCTTGGTGTAGACGTGCAAGTAATGTGGCTTGGGTGAAGTTTGTTAAGCGGAAGGTGGGTAAGTCTGTTTACTGCTTAGATAAAGATCTTATCTTTCAGCAGTGTGATCTGTTACTTAGCGATGACGATGTTTTTGTTCAAAAAAGCGTTGGATGGTTGCTTAAGGTGACATCTATGCACCATAAAGATGATGTCATCACATATATCGAGAACAATTTTGCCAAAATGACAAGGCCAACCATTCGCTATGCAATCGAGAAATTAGATGCTGAAAGTAGAATGAGGTTACTTGCACTGACTAAATAATCATTTTTTTCATGCACTTATTGTTACTAGTGCTGCTGAACCACGAATTTCGAAAAATGGGCTCGATTTTGGAGTATTATGCCGTAATTGAGTTGTACGAAGATGTCCATGTCCATGTCCATGTCCACGACTATACCAATTAAGAATGTTAATCCCCCCGAAGTTTCCTGTTCAAACTGTCGAGCTTGTTGCTGTCGCTTGGAGGTCATGATCATCACTGACACGGGCGTTCCTGAAGAGCATATTGCTTTCGATAAATGGGGGGGTGAAACGATGTTGCGCTTGGATGATGGCTGGTGTTCAGCATTAGACCGCGAGACATATATGTGCACGATTTATGAAAATCGCCCGTGGATTTGTCGAGAGTTTGAAATGGGTTCTTGGGAATGCAGAGACGAAAGGGCAGAACTGGATTCTCTATAGTGTCGATGTCCTTTGCACAGGTTTTAAACGCCAAGCCGAATTACACGAATTGATAGGCGCAACAAATAGGCGCAAAAATAATGGGCAGAATAATCTGCCCATTTTAATATGTCGCTTAGTTGCAGCTGTAAGCCGTGTATTTAGCCAAACAGCCCTTGCATGACCAACTTAGGCGTGCGGTCTTCTTTGAACAAACCCCAATGCTTCTCAGGCTCTTCAGGGTGTGCATCGCCTTTCCATGGTTCATCGAAAGCTTCAAACACGAAAGTCAGGATCTTTTCGCTTCGTGTCCAATCCAATAATTGCTCATAGTAAGCGGCTTGAATTTCCTCAGATGCATTCCATGCCTCTATACCACGGCCATTAGAGGCAGTCGCCCAACCTGCTTCTGTGATGATCACTGGCTTGTCAGGGTAGCGGTTTGCAACAGCAAAGTAGTTATCCTTTGTGTATCCCAGCGCATCATCGATGGTTTTGTATTCCCAAACCGGATAAGTGTGCAGGGAGATAAAATCCAACTCTGCAACTAGCTCATCCAGTTTGTATGTCCAAGGAACATAGTTTTCGCAGAAAGTGACAGGCTGTGAAATTTCAGCTTTCACACGCTTTACGTGTTCAACCAGCTTCTCTACTGAAATCAAATGGTCTGTCCACTCGACGCTCGCCTCATTGCCGACAGACACGTAGCCAACGGTATCTGGGTAAGCGTTAGCAAGATCTATCAGTCGTTCAATCTCTTGCTCGTTGGCTTCGCGGTTTGCTTGCAATTCTTCTTCGCTGAATTGCGCTCCCCAAGGGCAACCTGGATTATTCATCTCTGCGGCGACATCTGCGCCCAGCATGACTTTAAAATCCAGACCTTCGTTTTGAATAACATCTAAGACTAAGCGCGCATGTGTGCTGCAGTCATAAAGGCGTAGGGCAGACCAGTTCTTTGAGAGAATTAACAAGTCTTCCTTCACTTGGTTATACGACGGGTAAATCCCTTCGCGCGGGTTTTGCCCTTCACGATATCCTGAATAACAAATAGCGTTTCTGTATTCCATAGCATTTTACCTTTTCTCTTATTACTTATAGTTAGATAGAACAAGACGATTCGGAGAATGCATTGATTAAGCGTTGTACTTAAAATTGCCGTCTTTGTCCCAAAGCCCCCAATAGGCACCGACTGCACCTTCGTCTTCAACTTTCCATGCTTCGTCAAAAGATGAGAAATAGAAGACTTCGATGTTTTCTTCCTCTGCCCAAGCAAAGGTGTCGATAAAGTATTTCATTGCATTCATTTCGGATGGAATGGCGCCACGTTCAGCTACACCTTGATTTGGCCAACCTGTCTCAGAGACAATGACGCGTTTGCCATTTCCAACTTTCATTGCGCGGTGGTACATCTCTTTCATGTAAGGCACAGCAAAGTCTGCCGGACAGCCTTCCCAGAAAGGGTAGCAATTGGTCATGACCACCTGACAAGCGTCAGTCACGCGTGGGTGGTTTTCAAACAGGAAGTAGGCGTCGACATATCCCACTTCTACATTGGGCAGTGCTTCTTTTGCACGGTTGATGTAATCAATCAAATCGTCTTCTGACAGGTCACCGCGCAACAACACTTCATTGCCGATGGCTAAAACATCGACATGACCCGCTTTCGCTACTTCAATCGCGTTAATAAATTCAATTTCGTTCTTTTCTTTGTCGTGATCAATCCATACGCCGACCATGGTTTTTAGACCATATTCTTTGGCGATCTTGGGAATGTTCTCGTGTCCTTCCGTGCAGGAAAATGAACGCACCCAATTCACATGGGGAACAATAATTTTCAATCTTTCGTGGATCTGCGCTTCGCTGATCTCAGAACCCGGACCTTGTCCATCGATGTATGGACTGAAGGAAATACCATGAATTTTGTTATCCACGATCTGGCGCGTTTTCTTTTTCAACTCAATTAACCCATCGCTGTGGTGATACGAAAGGTGGCTGATTCTGCTGGACACTGTCTGACTCCCTCTGGATATCGCTATCCTACTGTTAATATCGCATTATTTTTCAGCGACTTATGTTTTGTTTACGCGCAGATTTTATCTTATGAGCAATTCAACGTGTTGCATTAGAACAGCAAAAGAAAGCGCTTTCTTTTTGATTTTTGCCACAAGCTGCACATAACACAACCAACAATATTGCGAAGGTAAACATGGATCACATTTGTTGTTTTATTGATGTTAACTTTTGCTGGTAAGTGTTTGGGCGCATATGTATTGGTGAAAATGCTTGAAAAACATAGAGTTAATTATGGCGGTGCAGCGGTGAATTTTATGCAGAAAAGCGCTTAGAAAATCATCAAAAATAGCGGGTTTCTATGCACAGCTAACTGACCGAAATGATGAGGTATCTATACAAAGATGAGATTGGCTAACGCGAATATTGGACTTGTATTTGTTTAGTGTGTGAACGAAGTTGTTGAGATGAATGGCAGACAGTTCAATTTATTTCAATGAAAGGGGAGAAAGGGAATTTAATGCGAAAAGAACGGGCACGTTTCCATGCCCGCTATAAATGCTACACCGTAAACTTATGCACCAGTTCATTCTGGCTAACGGCTTGTTTATCCAATCGCTCACTGGCCCCCGCAACGTTTTGCATGGCGCTGTAACTGCTATCGGCAATGAAGCTGATGTGTTCCACGTTACGTGCGATATCTGCAGACGTCGTGCGCTGCTCTGTTGCAGCTTGTGCAATCTGGCTACTCATGTCACTGATCATCATGATGATAGATTCAATTTCTTCCATGGCAGAGTTAGCATCTGAAGCCTGTGTCACGCTGTGGCTCATCTCATCGACACATTCCTGCATTACGGCGACGGCTTCACTTGATTGTGTTTGTAGCTTGCTAATCATCTCTTCGATTTCAGACGTGGAGTCTGATGTTCGTTTAGCAAGCACACGTACTTCATCGGCAACAACGGCAAAGCCTCGCCCTTGCTCACCGGCTCGCGCTGCTTCAATGGCGGCGTTAAGGGCCAACAAGTTAGTTTGGTCAGCAATGTTGCTGATGACATCCAAGATGGTTTCGATATTGGATGTCATCTCTTGCAAAGAAGAAACGACGTTCACCGAGTCATCTAAGCGAGTTGAAAGCTGGTGAGTGGTGCTGATACTGCGTGTCATGATTTCACGACCTTTCGCAGCGGCATCACTTACTTCCATCACTTTGTCCATGGTTTGTTGCGCGCTACTTGCCACATCTCGAACGGAGTGTTCCATTTGTGTCATCGCTGCCGCAACGGCCGTTGTTTGTTGGCGTTGCTCGTTGAGTTGTGCCTTGGCTGTTTGGGTGGTGGATTGGTTCTCCGCCGCCACTTGCGCTTGATCTTCTGCCGCATCCCTCAGTTGTTTCAAGATGCCTTGAAGGTTCGCCGCCAAGGTATTGATGTGATCCGCTAATTGGCCAAACTCATTGTGTTCTTTCACTTCGATGCGTTGGGTCATGTCGCCTTCAGTGATGGCTTCTAGAACGGCTAGCGTGCTGCTCAGTGGTTTACGAACGCTTCGGGCAATATGCCAGCCGATAAAGAAGGTAATAGCTAGAATCAACACACCGATAAAGATGGTTTGTCGTACGCCGTTTTGGAACGAAGCGTTGGCCTGTTCGATAGAAGAGAGCATTACGCCGTCGGCTTGTTCACGAAATTGGTCGAGAATGGACATGGCATTATCAACTTCAAGGGCTAAGTTACCGATGTTGTCGTAAAGCTCATTGGTTGCCACCAAATAGGCATAATGTTGATCCAACACGCCGCCTTCACGGCTGACGTCATAAGTAAACGCATCGAGGTCTTTTTGGAATTTCTCCTTGAGATCTGGCAATTGAGATGTCAGGGATTTGAACGAGTAGTTGAGCTGTTTCACACTACGTTTGTTGCCTGAAATGGCTTTGGTGACATCGTTTAACTTGTTACTTGCTAGCGCATCTGAGGTATGAGTTTCAGTTTCTTGTAGTTTCTTGAAGTACGTTTTTGAAATGATCTTTAGGGTGGTTGAGCCATTGTTTGCGACAAAGTCTTGCATACCAAGCGCAAGGGCTGTGTTCATTCGCTGGAATTGTCGTGCCGCTTTTATACCGTTTTCTTTTGCCGCTTGTTGGCGCTGAAAGTTACTCATAGCCAGGGACGCTTCAGCAAAATAGCGTTTTTCAATCTCACGTAGAGTTTCGAGTTGGTCGCCCAATCCTTGTTGGCTTGAGGTTGCTTGATACAGGTTACCAAGTGCTACACCGAATTTTTGTCTGGCGGCTTCAAATTTGTCGAGCACTTGCTGACTATCGGTTTTATTGCCACTGGTTAGATAGTCTTTAAAAACCTTGTCTGCGGCGAGAAGGCTAACGCTGGCTTCGTTCGACATTGAAACTAAGGGCAAGGCTTTCGAAGTGACGACCTCGAGTTGTTCGTGAATATTTTGAGAACTGTTTAGGTTCAATGTATTGGTTGCGATTAAGCTGACGGCCAGTACCGCGAAACCTGCATACATTCGACGAATGACAGAACTCTGTCGTTTTTTAGCCATTTGTTTCCTCCCACTAGCCACAGGCTAATGTCTCCCAGAAATGCTGCCCAAAATTACGAGCCGCTAAAGTGTTACAACAGAAGGTGATTGATGGTCGCTAACCATACTTTCTTCCATTACTAAAAAAGTTGATTGATGACTTCTAACACATCGCTATTCTTATCATCCGCAAGTATTTCAAAAACTTTATGATTAAAATGTGTCGGCATTTCGAGTCTTTGAAGTGCGACGCAAATTTGTTGAGAAAGTGGTTAATAAGTGACTGATGATTGATAGGTGCATTTAGCTACCCATCATCAAATCACGCCGTTTTGTAACGAAAAGTAAAAATCGGGACAGACGCCTCGATTGAATTGGATAAAAACACTGTTCATTATTGCTCAATGTGTTTGTCTCTAGCATACTGACATCTTCATGAAATCATTCATTTGGAGCTGCCCGTGGCTGAAGAAACAATATTCAGTAAAATTATCCGTAGGGAAATCCCAGCAGACATCGTTTATCAGGACGATCTTGTTACTGCCTTCCGTGACATCAATCCCCGCGCGCCAAGCCATATGCTTATTATCCCAAACAAACTGATCCCAACCGTGAACGATATCGAAGCGGATGACGAAGCGGCAATGGGTCGTATGTTTACCGTGGCTCGCAAGCTAGCAGAAGAAGAAGGCATTGCTGAAAATGGCTATCGCCTCATCATGAACTGTAATAATCACGGTGGTCAGGAGGTGTATCATATTCATATGCACCTACTAGGCGGTCGTCCATTAGGCCCGTTGCTTCTCGGCTAATGACTCATCGAATTTTGCAAGCCCCTGTCGTATTGCTCAGGGCTCTTAGCGCATTGAATAAAAAACATATTTTGGTTGGCCTACTAAGTGTTGGGCTAATTGGCTGTGCCAATTTGTCAGTCCAAGGCTTGTTCAGTCATTACTCTGCCGGCTTAAAGCAAACTCATTTATTGGCTTCTCAAGGGGAATATGCGCAAGCGTTGGAAACCCTGCCAGAGTCCGTCGATGGTGAACTGTTGGATGGTATGGAGCGCGGTCGATTGGCCTTGCTCGCAGGGGATAGTGCTGCTAGTAAAGGTGGATTTGACCAAGCAGATCTCGCGGCGAGAGAGCAACAACAGCAAGCGATGATTCAAATTTCTGAAGGGTTTAATCAAGCGGGGTCACTGCTGACCAACGACAATATGTTGACGTATTCACCGCCGGATTACGAGCTGGGGTTCTTGCATCTGTATATGATGCTGGGCTATGTGCAGCAAGGTGATTTAACGGCAGCGTTGGTGGAAGCTCGTCGTGCTAATCAGGTTCAAGAAGACGCGCGTAAACTTCGAGAGTCAGAATTGAAGAATGCGACGGCTTCGGCCCAGAAAAACGGCATTTCTGATAATGTTGGCGCAGTGTTATCTCGCTATCCTGATGCTGGCTCAATGCTTGGTGCAGTGCAAAATGGGTATCTTTTTTATCTGTCAGCATTGTTGTATGAAGCGGAAGGGAGCCTTAACGGCGCGTTCATTGATTTCAGCCGAGCGTTGGCAGTTGCACCTGACAATCAATTTGTCGCCAGTGCCGCTATGCGTGTTGCGTTCAAGCAGGGGCGTAAAAACGACCTTAAACTGCTTGAACAACGTTATGGGAAATACCAACGGCCTTTGAATAGCCAATCTCAACTCGTGGTGATTAATGAGCAAGGTATTGTTAATGCTCGTCAGGATTGGCGTTTACCTATCTGGTTTTCAGACCGAAATGGCAACCTAGAAACCTACAGCTTGGCACTTCCGTATTACACTTCTTTTAGTGCTAGGCCTCAGAAGTCATTTCACATTGATGAATCAGATGTGATGCCAGAGGCGGTGGTCAATGTAAATGCCATGGCTCAACAAGCCTTGAATGAAGCGATGCCTGCAATGAGTGTTCGACAGATTTTGCGGGTTGTGGCGAAAAACGAAATGCGCAAGTCTCTGTCTGAAAAGGACGAAAGTGGTGTTGGCAATTTGGTCGCCAACATTTTTAATGTGTTGAGTGAGCAACCGGATACGCGCAGTTGGCAAACGTTGCCTGAAAGTGCGGGTGTATACAGTGGCATGTATTCGGCCGGCAAACATGCTATGACGGTTGATGGTCAATCTATCGAAGTCTCGCTTCAACCGGGTAAAACAACCTTGGTATGGCTGTCCCGACAAGGTGGGAAAGTGGTTCATTGGCAAGGGATTTTAGGAGGAATATGATGCGATATGCGGTGATGTTGCTATCAGCGGCGTTAGTATTGTCAGGGTGTGCAGCTAATACATCCGGAATCAGCATAGATAGCAGTAACCAGAATGTGGTTTTGGGTAACGCTGTGCTGGGTAAATCACTGGAATTTGGCAATGCTAAAACCAGCGAAGTGAACGAGCGCTTATTGGCACAGGTAAAGGTGACCAACAAAAGCGGTGATGCTCAGAATCTTCAATACCGTTTTAACTGGTATGACGCACAAGGCTTGGAAGTCGACAGCGGTAAATCGCCGTGGCGACAGTTCACCATTTACGGTGGTGATTCGATCACACTTCAAGGTGTGGCATTGAACCCTGATGCGAAGAATTTTCGCGTGTCACTGCGTAACGTGCAGTGAAACGTCCATTAATCAAATTGACAGGTAAGTAGAATGAATAAAAGCGTGATTGCGCTGATGGGTGTTGCACTCATCATGGGTGGGTGTTCACAAAAGGTGAGCTACGGTGATGCTCAAGAAGTGGAAACAACCACCATTGAGTTTGGTTCGACAGATCTGCAAAAAATCGCTGTAGAAATGACAGACAGCATGCTGACTTCTGGTGCGGTTGCAGCGATTACGCGTGATAGCCGACCGATTGTGTTTGTCGAATCTATTAAGAACAAAACGGCCGAGCACATCGACACGGAATCCATCACTGATTCTATCAGCACGCGTATGTTGAAGTCGGGCAAGTTCCGTTTTGTTGATATGACCCGTGTTGAAGCGGTTCGTGACCAGCTTGATTTCCAGAATAACGATGCTCTGGTAAACCCAGGTACGGCGATTCAGTTTGGTAAAATGGTCGGCGCGCAATACATGCTGTACGGCAATCTATCAAGCATCAATAAGAGCGCGGGTAGCGACCAAGATGTTTATTACAAGATGACCATGCGTTTGATGGATCTTGAGTCTGGCTTGATCGAATGGGCTGACGAGACAGAAATCCGTAAAAAACAGTCAAAGTCTTTGATTGGATGGTAGTCCTTGTCGCTTTACGCTGAACAAGAAAAGGCCGCAGTTATTCAAAGACTGCGGCCTGATTTTATTATTCACGACGCCCAATTGCTTGATGGTGGTCTGAGTAACCGTTGTATGAAACTTTCTGCGTCAGATGGTCGGCAGTTTGTTTGGCGGCCAAAAAGCGAAGCCACCAAGGTGTTTGGTTTGAGCCGTCAGCATGAGCATGACGCTCTGCTGATTGCGTCCGAAAGTGGGCTTGCCGCATCGCCCATCGCGCTGTATTCGGATGGTTTGCTTAATGCTTGGGTACAAGGTGAGGTGCTTGATGGCATTGCGCTGGATTCAATAGCAATATTGCAGGCAAAGGTCCACGATCTCCCGCTGCTAGCCAATCGATTCGACCCCTTTGAGAAAGGTCTCCACTACTTCAGTCATCTTTCCCCCACGTTGATGTCAGACGACATCAAGGCTATTCATTGTCACTTTCAGCATCATGCATTCAAAAGTGAACTTGCGCTGACTACCTGTCATTACGATTTGGGCTATTACAATCTGATTAAATGCCCAGCAGGTGAACTAAAAATTATTGATTGGGAATACGCAGCATTAGGCGATCCTGCTCTAGATTTGGTGATGACTTCGCTGGCCAATGATATCGAACTTGAAACCTTGGTGAATCATTATTGTCGAATACGACGTATGGATAACGTGGCGCTATGGCAGGAAACCTGTGCCCGCTGGCTACCTGTGGCATATTATCTAGGCGTACTGTGGTTTTCACTGGGCTACCAATTATATGGACAGCCCCTTTATCAAGACCGAGCGTTGCGTTTTACCTCTGTATTGAAAGACAGTCTATTACAGTAAACGCGCACCAAAGAGGTACAGATGAAACGACGACATCATCCAATCCGAAATCTGTTTTTCGCTGCTCTTGCAGCGTTTTCTCTTGCTGCCTGTACCAATCAGTTTGCCTACAACACGCTGCCGTTTTGGATTGACTACTATCTGTCTGACTATGTGGACATGACATCTTCTCAGCAAAAACAGCTCGATCAAGATCTGGACGCTTTCCATGAATGGCACCGTCAGACTGAACTGCCACAAATTCAAGCATTACTGAATCAACTGAGGCGCGACACGGTCAAGCCGCTGTCTTATTCGCAGATAGGCGCATACCATCAGCGCGCGAATGAAAGGGTCAATGCATCAGTAGAAGGCTTAACGCCTGCGCTCGTTAATCTTATTCGTTCATTGAGTGATGAGCAGGCCGCTCAGTGGCTGAGCACAATGAATGACAAAATTGACGAAGGTGTAGAAGAAGCGAAGAAGGGAACGTTGGGAGAACAACGAGAGCGGCGACAAGATCGCTTAGTGGAGCGTGCGGAATTTTGGGTTGATACGGTCAACAAAAAGCAACAGCTTCAGTTGCTTGAAATGGCAACCTATCAGATAGAAATGCGTCCGGTGTTTTATGACATTCGTGACGAGCTGGTGGCGGAATTCGCCAATATTATCACCAACCGAAAAGCACCAGATCTAGCGCAGCGGCTCAATGCCTATTTCACTCGGCTGATACATTTTCAGAGTGATGAATATAAGAATGATATGGCTATCTATATAGGTCGACGTTATGAATTGCTTCAGCGAATCGATCGTAATCTCACCGATAAGCAGCGGAAGGCGTTAAGGGAAAAATTGACTTCGCTCAGTGATGATATCGCCAGCGTGACGAAACCTTAACCAATGCATGACGAATTTATTGACCCTCTCGAGGCTTTGATCTTTAACCTTAACTAATGTGTGTGAATGCGTGATAGATTGTGATATCAGCAAGGCAGAAACTGGCGTTTGCCATACGAGTGTGAGAAGGAGTTTCAGTGATTATCTATCTTCATGGCTTTGATTCAACAAGCCCAGGAAACCACGAAAAGGTCATGCAACTTCAGTTCATTGACCCAGATGTTCGTTTCATTAGCTACAGCACACTTCATCCCAAACACGATATGCAGCATTTGCTCAAAGAAGTCAGCAAGCACATTGAACTGTCTGACGACAAGCATCCGATAATATGCGGCGTGGGTCTTGGTGGTTATTGGTCTGAACGTATTGGTTTTCTTACTGGTTTAAAGCAGGTGATATTCAACCCAAACCTGTTCCCACAAGAGAACATGGAAGGCCGAATTGATAGGCCCGAAGAGTATGCTGATATCGGCACAAAATGTGTTGAAGATTTCCGTGTTAAAAATGCAGGTCGTTGTTTAGTCGTTTTATCGACACACGACGAGTTACTGGATAATTCACGCAGCAAATCCACACTTAGTCCATATTATGAAATTATTTGGGATGAAGTGCAGGGGCACAAATTCAAGAGCATTTCTCATCATCTTCAGGCAATAAAAGCGTTTAAAGAGCAAGCTTAATATTCAGGTTTACTTTTGGGACATTCACACAAAGGACATGAGTTGTTACAGCTCATGTCCTTTGTGTTTTCATCACGTTATCAAACATCGTTAATACCAACTGAATTGAACGTTTTCACTGCATTTGGCATGCATTCACAGATATAAAAATTGATTGAGATCAAGTGATCTGTATAATGGATTCGACTTATTGATCGTGACGTTGAGCGCAAAACACTAAAAGCAAATAGCGCGAGAACAGAACCAAAATGAATAAAAAATCTGTTACTCACACCACCTCATGCGATCAAGATTTTACCTCACCTCCTACATACACCTTTTCTTTCATCACGCGTCACTAACGCGGGATGTAGCACAATTTTTTCGTATTAAAATCATGGTGAGGAAGTAATCGTGACCAAAATTATCGTAGTCGGTGGCGGTGCCGGTGGCCTGGAATTGGCAACCAAACTAGGCCGCACACTTGGCCGTAAGGGACGCGCCAAGGTCACTCTTGTTGATCGTAAGGCAAGCCATTTATGGAAGCCTCTGTTGCATGAAGTAGCGACTGGTTCATTGGATGAAGGCGTGGATGCGATCAGCTATCGTGCACACGCGAGAAACCATTACTTTGACTTTCAGTTAGGCAGTTTGGCTAACATCGATCGTGACAATAAAACCATTCAATTGGCAGCGTTGCACGATGACGAAGATGGCGAACTGTTGATGCCTGAGCGTGAGTTAAGTTATGACATTCTTGTGATGGCGATTGGCTCTACATCCAATGACTTCAACACGGAAGGTGTTCGTGATCACTGCATTTTCCTAGACAGCCCAGAACAAGCACGTCGTTTCCGAAATGAAATGAACAACGAGTTCTTAAAACTTCATGCAAAATCTGGCAATGGCTCTGTGGATATCGCGATTGTTGGTGGTGGCGCGACGGGTGTTGAGCTCTCAGCAGAACTTCACAATGCGATTAAAGAACTGCACAACTATGGCTTCAAAGACTTAGACAGTTCTAAGCTGAACGTGACCTTGGTGGAGGCGGGCGAGCGCATTCTTCCTGCATTGCCACCGCGAATTTCAGGTGCAGCGCAGCAAGAATTGATCAAGTTAGGTGTAAATGTGCGCACCGCGACCATGGTTGTGAAAGCGGAAGAAGATGGTTTGACGACCAAAGATGGCGACAAGATCTCAGCGCAAATCATGGTATGGGCAGCAGGCATTAAAGCGCCAGATTTTCTGAAAGAGATCGCAGGGCTTGAAACTAACCGTATTAATCAGTTAGTGGTGAAACCTACACTGCAAACTACGCGTGACGACGATATCTTCGTGTTAGGGGATTGTGCAGCATGCGAGCAAGCTGATGGCACCATGGTGCCTCCGCGCGCTCAGTCAGCGCACCAGATGGCCAGTCGTTGTTTCTCAAACATCGTAGCGAAAATCACCGACCGTGAGTTGAAACCTTATATCTACAAAGATCATGGGTCTTTAGTGTCACTCAGTCGTTTTTCTACCGTGGGTAGCTTGATGGGTAACCTGACTAGTGGCTCAATGATGGTTGAGGGGCGGCTTGCGCGTCTGGTATACATTTCGCTATATCGCATGCATCAAATCGCGCTTCATGGGGTGTTAAAAACCGGATTGATGATGGTTGTGAGTCGAATTAACCGCGTGCTTCGACCGTCGTTGAAACTGCACTAAAATCTAATATTGAATATTAAGCGGCTGATTAGCCGCTTTTTTTATACCTGATTGTTGGCTGGGTTCAGCGATGTTAAGCGTGGGTGTGTTGGGCGACTGATTTTTAGACTGCTAGGTTCTATTGCTTGGCATGCTGGGTGCCATGCGGATAATTTTTCAACAGGCAATGGTTTGGATTTAATGTAGCCTTGGATATACTCACAACCTTGCGCGTTGAGCCAAGTCAACTGTTCGTCAGTTTCAACGCCTTCGGCAACGACCTCTAGTCCCAATACTCGCGACAACTGGATAATAGCGGCACATAAGGTGGATGATTTATCTTCTTCTCCGTGGATGCTGGTAATAAAGTGCCTGTCTATCTTCAGTACATCAAATGCATATTGTTGTAGCACCGCGAGAGACGAGTACCCAGTGCCGAAGTCGTCAAGATAAAGGCGTATTCCGATATGTTTTAGCTCAGATAGCGACGCAGCAGTGGTTTTTCCATCTTCCATCAATATGGATTCGGTAATCTCAATGCCCAGCTTTTTATGGGGTATTGCATGTGTTTCCAGCAATGTCTTAACGAAGCCAATAAATGTAGGGTCATTGAGTTGTTTTGGCGATACGTTCACCGTGATCCCTGGAAAGTGATCATTTTCGGCGATTTTTTTCCATTGGGCCAACAAGCCACAAACGTTGTTCAGTACCCAGCGACCAAGCGCATGAATTTGGTTAGTGTCTTCGGCAATTGAGATGAAATCCATCGGAGAGATATTGCCAAGCGTTGGGTGGTTCCATCGAAGTAGTGCCTCAAAATGGGCGACATTATCCCCTCTACATATTGGCTGGAAGACGAGAGAAAACTGTTTGTTATCGATGGCATAAGAGAGTTCTTGTTCAATATTGAAACGAGTTTGAATGCGCTTGAGCATCTTCTCGTTATAAAAGGTGATAGCTTCACCACTTGCTTTCGCGTGATACATCGCGATATCCGCTTGTTGAATAATGTCCAACAAGGTAAATCGATATTCGGTAATTCTTGAGATGCCGATACTTGCACCGACCTGAATGTTATGTCCGTCAATCATGTAGGGCTGATCGAGCGCGTCACGGTATGTGTTGGCGAAACGACGGGCGCTTTCTTGGTCGACGATGCCACTTAAACAAACAACAAACTCGTCCCCACCAAA
This sequence comes from Enterovibrio sp. FF113, assembly GCF_041439165.1. Lineage (NCBI taxonomy): Bacteria > Pseudomonadati > Pseudomonadota > Gammaproteobacteria > Vibrionales > Vibrionaceae > Enterovibrio > Enterovibrio sp. FF113. Next base: position 19,117 of record NZ_JBGONO010000020.1, read on the forward strand.
ACGGAAACTGCGATGCTTTTCTGGCGTTGCAAAATAAATTCTTTCTGCCACCGCCTGCAAAAGCTTATCACCGATAAGATGCCCAAGAGAATCGTTCACCTGTTTGAACCTATCAAGGTCGATGAAAAGGATTGAAAAGCCGTCACTTTCACCAAGTTGTAGCTGCAATTGTTCCTGCTTGAGTCTCTTTTCAAGTGCTAGTCTGTTGTTGAGTGAAGTGAGGTTATCGTGATAGGCCTGAAAACGCAGCTTTTTGGTTTGCTCCTTAACCAATCGATTTGCCAGTTCAAGCCGGCTGGAATACGACCATACACAAACACTCGTCGCAAACGTTAATAGGATACCAAGTACTGTCATGATAATGCTGTATCGATACCCCATGAAGTTCTGATTGGTATGAGCGAAGGCAATCCAAAGTCCCTCTTCACTGCCGGGGATTTTAACTAAATGACGCACGGTTTCGGTATGAAGATCCGGAGATGATGTTGACTCATCGCCGGATGAAAAGAGAAGCGAAGATGCGTCACCTTTAGCGCTAAATTGAGGCATCACCGAAATATGTAGATTATCGAGTGTCTTATAGTCAGGCCAGATGGCGGCAAAGAATGAATCAAAGTAGATGGAAGTAACAAGGTAGCCACGTAGTTTCTCGTTGTTCATTACCGCGGAAAAAAGACGAACACCGCTTCCCGTGTCCTGAACAAAAAAACTGGCTTCAGGTCGTCGCTGAAAGAAAGCTCTTTCCATCGCATAAGCAAATTGACACGTAGATTCTGCTCGCCAACCTATGTAGTTTTCTGCCTGATTTTGCGGTGACACATACAACACTGGGAAGGTGAAATCGTTCAGAGACCATGAACAATTGTCGGTGGTTTGGGGGAACAGTTTGTACCCGACGTAACTTTGGCCTTCTGTGTTTATCACTTGGTCTTCAAATTGGGAGCTGGAAACCTTGGCCACCTTCGGAAGCCAGAAAACCGAATGAATGCCAGACCCTTCTCGGGTGCTGCTGGCAAGGAATTGCTGGAATTTTTCTTTATCTAGACTTTCACTGCTCTGGAAGTACAACTGTGCGGTTAACTGCAGTTCATTAAAGGAGAAAAACGCTTTCTCGAGTACTTTGAGCTTTTGCTCTATCAATGTATTGAACGTACTTTGACGTTTTTCGGCTTCAAGATAGTTGACTGAAATGCCACTGCATATGGCGATAACGGTGCCGATAGCGCAGATGATCCAGTGAAGCTTTTTAGAGAATATATTTTTCATCGAACATGAACCAAGTGGTGCTGATACTCTCAATTATAAGAATCACTGTGACAGTTTCGTTCAGATATGATTTCAGTTACGTGACAGCGTTTTCCACTTTTCTATTTTTCTATTTTTTATTTATATAAATCAGTGCATTGTAAATAATTCTGGAGGGGGCGATGTATCACGCTTTGGACGTTGTAGTGAGAAGTTGCGATGAAGCGCAATGCCCGAGAATCCTTAGATATTAATAGAAGGGGATATGTTGATTGGCACGATAGAAGGTTAAAGCGCAAATGAGATTTAGTGAGAACACAAAATGTCTTCGGGTATCAAGCTATACACCAAGCCTTCTTTAGGCGACCCGTCATACATGTAACGATTTCTTGCTTTGCATTCGTAAGTCGCACCAAGCTTTTCTGCAATACGGATACTGGCTTGGTTAGCAGGGTCCATCACGAGTTCGAGTCGGGTTAACAACAAATGGCTAAAGGCGAGGGTTGCAGCAATTTCAGAGGCTTCATGTGCATAGCCTCGGCCTTGAGAAGCGGTTGCTATCCAATATCCTAAATTTGCCATGTTCGCGACGCTGTCTATGCTCGAGATGTAAATGCAACCAACGAAAGTGCCTGTCTCTATTTCAAATGCAGCCAGTTCGAAGCTGCTGCCCGTGAGCCAACCTTGACGGCTTCGGTTTATCCAAGCCTCAGCATCTAAATCATCAAACCCTTCATGGCACCAATCAAGCCAAGGCCCCACGGTATCTGAAGATTGGCTAATCGCATCGCGCAAAGCAATGACATCGATTCGATTTAGCGCACGCAGAAGAAGGCGCTCTGTTTGAAATTCCAAGTTAGCTTGCATGGTGTATACCGCAGTCATCTATGGTCAATGGGGAGTCCAAGTTAAAGCAGAGATAGATCAGTATAGATTGGTGCTTTAAAACAACGCCCTCATGAGAGGGCGTTGTTAACGGTGTTTATTCGGCGCGAGTAACTTGAATAATCAGTCCCATAAGTGGGTGATCAAGGTAGTGGATTTCACCACTGCGCATTCTGCGCTTTTGCTCGAAGGAATAGGGCTTGAGATATTTTTCAATTGCATAAGTACGCTCAAGCTTCTGGAAGCCAGCGAATTGGCTAGTATCACCCGTTTCGGTGATTTGAGTGCCATCAGTCATGATGCCGTCCAACTCAGTTTCTGGCTGGTTTGCTAGCGGTGCAGCCACTTCGTTGACATCTTGCAGGACTTTTCGCTCACCAGGCTCGCGAAGCACGAGGTCGGTTTCAATGAACAGATAGTGCTGAACGTAAACACGAATAAAACCGTCTAGCTCATACATCGAGCCGCTTTGTTTTTCTTCGCCCGCGTAGCCAGTAGTGGTGTTTAGCGGCGCATCTTTGGCTGTGCCATCAGTGTAGTATTCCTTGCCATAGTTTTTGCCTGCGGTGAAACGCAATTTTGGCATGGCATTCTTGCTGCCGTCATTCTGACGCCAAGCGGTATGCAAGAGAGGTTTGAAACCAGCATGATTGGCTAATCTGTTGTATTCCGCATTCAATTGCCAATCACTCTTTGGCAGCAATTGGATCCCTCTTGCTGATAGTGTGGCCGAGTCGAACACAGAAACCGCATTAGAGAAATTGATGTTAGGTTGCGAATCCGGCCAGTTTTCCTGAACGTTATCAGGGCTCTGGTTGCGTTTAAATACAATCACTTCAACGTCAAACCAACGTTCTGCGATTGATGGCCAGCTAATGGTGCACAGCAGCAGGAAAATTAGCTTCTTCAAAGCATTACTCCGTTAATAGCATCTCGTCGCCTGTTCTCAGGCGACCAATAGGTTGTCAGCAAATTGAATCAGTAGTGTTTCGACAAACTCGACCCGTGCTCTGCGATCAGTCAATGATTCGACAATTTTGAGCTTGGTAGGTCCGTCGAAGCGATATCGAGTTGGGTGCGATTGTAACAGACCCACTAGGAAGCCGGGATCAATTTGGGCGTTTTGGTTAAACTCGATCACACCGCCTTTGTCGTGGGCATCTATCTTACGTACACCCAGTTTCGCTGCATCTAGTTTGATTTGCTGCACCTTTAATAGGTTCGATGCGGCATCCGGTAGAAGACCAAAACGGTCGATCAGTTCAACGCGCAATTCTTCAACGTCATCCTGAGAGCGTGTGCCTGCAATTCGCTTGTAAAGCGACAGTCGGGTATTGATATCAGGAATATAGCTGTCGGGTAGTAACGCAGGTAGGCGTAATTCAACATCGGTTTGTTGGTTCAGCAAATCTTCTAAAGACGGTTCTTTGCCATCTTTGAGTGCTTCTACCGCTTGCTCCAGCATCTCCATGTATAGCGTGAAACCTACCGAGTGAATTTGTCCGCTTTGTTCTTCGCCCAGTAATTCACCTGCCCCACGAATTTCTAAATCATGGGTTGCCAAGGTGAAACCAGCGCCCAAATCTTCCAACGATGAAATGGCTTCAAGACGCTTAACAGCATCTTTCGTCATGCGTTTTGGATGCGGGGTGAGCAGGTAAGCATAGGCCTGATGGTGTGAACGACCGACACGCCCGCGCAATTGGTGCAACTGCGCGAGGCCTAAACGGTCTGCGCGATCCATCAAAATGGTGTTCGCTGTCGGGACGTCAATACCCGTTTCGATGATGGTGGTACACACCAATACATTGAAACGCTGGTGGTAGAAATCCGACATGATGCGCTCGAGTTCGCGTTCACGCATTTGCCCATGTGCCACGGTAATGCGTGCTTCTGGTACGAGTTCTGCAAGTTCGTCGGCGGTTTTTTCAATACTGTCGACATCATTGTGAAGGAAATAAACTTGGCCACCACGCATGATTTCGCGAAGCAGTGATTCTCTGATCGTGGCATTGTCCCGCTCACGAACAAAGGTTTTGATCGCCAGTCGGCGTGACGGTGGTGTGGCGATGATCGACAAATCACGCATGCCGCTCATGGCCATGTTTAAGGTGCGAGGGATTGGCGTGGCGGTGAGCGTTAAGATATCGACATCTGCGCGCATCGCTTTCACTTTTTCTTTTTGACGTACACCGAATCGATGTTCTTCATCGACAATCAGTAAACCCAGATCGTTATATTTCACATCACTTTGTAGGAGCTTGTGTGTGCCGATCAAGATGTCGACTTTACCTTCTGCACAATCTGCCATGATCGCTTTTTGCTCTTTCGCGGATTTAAAGCGTGAAAGCACTTCGACACGAACGGGCTGGTTAGCGAAGCGGTCACGGAAGTTTTCAAAATGCTGCTGAGCGAGCAGGGTAGTCGGCACGAGAATAGCGACTTGTTTGGCGTTATTCACGGCGAGAAAAGTTGCACGCATTGCGACTTCGGTTTTACCAAAGCCGACATCACCACACACTAAGCGATCCATGGCAAGAGGTTGGCACATGTCTGATAAAACAGCATTTATCGCTTGGGTTTGATCGGGCGTTTCTTCAAACGGGAAGCCGGTACAGAAATCTAAATAGGCTTCACGATCATGTTTAAACGCAAATCCGACTTTGGTCGCGCGCTTGGCATAAACATCGAGAAGCTCTGCGGCGACATCTCTGACTTTCTCTGCTGCTTTTTTCCGTGCTTTTTCCCATACTTCGCCACCAAGGCGATGCAGTGGGGCGGTTTCTTCTGCGCCACCACTGTAGCGGCTGATCAGGTGCAATGAAGCGACAGGCACGTAAAGTTTCGCGCTTTGCTGGTACTCCAACGTGACGTATTCGGTTTCAATGCCGCCCGCTTCGAGTGTTTGTAAGCCTAAGTAGCGCCCAACACCGTGTTCAAGGTGAACAACTGGCTGTCCGATCTGCAATTCTGCTAGATTTCGGATCATGGTGTCATTGTTGGTAGTGGTTTTTTTGTCGCCACGGCGACGCTGTTGAATGACGCGTTCACCCAGCAGGTTACTTTCACAAATCAGCGCAAAATCTGGACTTTCAGCGACAAAGCCTATTTCGGCAGGGCCGACAATCATGGCGTAAGGCGTTGGCGCATTGAGCGCTTCGTCTAATGTGGTGCAAACCAGTGGGCGAATTTTGATCCGCGCGAGCAGATCCAGCATGGCTTCACGGCGTCCCTCCGTTTCCACTGAGAACACAATCTTGCCTTTGAAATCTTCTGTGAACTTACGCAGTGTACCCAATGGCTCTTTGAGTTGCTGATTGACGGTCAGTTCAGGCAGCAGTTTTACCGGGGCATTAAATCGACCTGCTTTTTGCTCTGTTGTACCAATGTCGAGTTTGATACGGGGGTAGGCTTTAAACGCACCAAACAATTCTTCAACGTTTTGCCAAATATCGATCGGCGGAAGCAAAGGGCGAAGCGGATCAACGCGACGTTGATCGAAACGATACTCGGCGTCGGTCAGGAATTGTTTTGTTGCAGCTTCTAGGTCACCTTTGGTGAGCAGTAGCGTATCGTCAGGCAGATAATCAAACAGCGTTTCTGTCTGTTCAAAAAACAAAGGTTGCCAGTATTCGATACCTGCGGGCCATGTTTTCTTGCTGACTTGTTGATAGATAGATTCGGGTTCGCGTCGCGCTTCAAAACGCTCTCGCCAACGCACACGGAATTGCTCAACGGCGTCGTCATCGGTTGGGAATTCGTGAGCGGGAAGTAAGTTAATGTGCTCAAGCTCTTGCGTCGAACGCTGATTCTCAGGATCGAACTCTCGAATGGTGTCGATTTCATCATCAAAGAAATCGATACGATACGGTTGGTTTGAGCCCATCGGGAACAGGTCAAGTATCGAACCGCGGCTTGCATATTCGCCGTGCTGGATTACTTGGTCAACGTGGCGATAGCCAGAAAGCTCGAGCTTATAGCGCAATTTCTCAAGAGAAAGTACATCGCCTTTTTTCACCATGAGCGCATGTTGAACCAAGAAGGAGCGTGGCATAACGCGTTGCAGCAAAGTGGAAACGGGAATAATCAATATGCCAGCGGTTTGCTGGGATAATTGATAAAGGCGTGCGATACGATCTGAAATAATGTCTTGATGCGGCGAGAAATTGTCATAAGGCAGCGTTTCCCAATCGGGGAACACATGGCACGCTTGCCCGGTGAATTGTTGGATCTCGGGCTGTAATCTAAGGGCCGTTTGGTTATCTGGTACAACGAGCAGCATGAACCTATGCTGCTGGTCAGCCAGATTGGCAATGGTTAAAGGCAGTGAAGCGCCAAGAAGATTGGCAATAACACGTGTGTCACCTGCTTTGGTTGGTGCAGGCAAATCAAATAAAGCGTTGTCTGTCATGAGTCGGGGCTTAATTATCTCGTTCTAATGCGCGCTGTCGGAGGAGTTTCTGCTGTTGATGCAATGCAGCACGTATCAGCACATCTCGGTCTTCTTCTTGAAGGCGAATGTATTTCATGCCCACGGCGTATTTACCATTTTTCTCTTTGCAGCCATAAACGCTACCGTAACAGTAAATTGCTGAGGGTGGGTTCTCAAGAAAGAGTTTAAGGCGAATATGTTGGCCTTTTTGAAAAGCTTTCTTTGCAATGAAAGTCAGGCTGCTCGCACCGAAGGTTTCGGTTTGATAGCGCAGTTTTGGATTATCTTGTTGAGCCAGCATAAAACCGAGGAGCAAATTAATTTTTTCATTCTGAGCAATAAGATATTTACTCAGTGCATGGCCATCATCATGGCGTAGCGCGTGAATTTCCTTTTCGACGCTACTGTCAATGTCGCCACATTGGCTGGCGATACGAAACGCAACGGGGATTTCACGACCAAACTCTACCTCTGAAGGCACCTGCTCGCCGTCACCTAATTCTTCAACATTGATTTTTAGGTGCGCATGCACGGAAAAGTATTGCTCTTGACTCATGATGTATCCTAATGCTTTGTAATCTGTTGATTATACCCAAACTGACCCATTATGCATGTTTCTACGCGAATAACGCCGTTTCCAGTTTTGAGGGAAGAAATCGGGTATATGCCGCTTTCGTTTTGTTTCGCAAGAGCGGATGGGGCCAAAGGTTTAAGAAGAATGGAACGATTTGCCCGAAAAAGCGCCTAACCGCTGATTGTGAGTCGGCGTTTCGTGGCAATCCGCTGACCTAAAAGGTATTCTTGCAACTCATTACACTCGAAATTTAACGGTCTGCTGCGGTGTTTATACTTGGGTGTCTACCAAGCAGACTGAATCACTCGTTGAGAATTCAATTTATGTTTCACCCGTTATCGGTGTTTATTGGTCTGCGTTATCTGCGCGGGCGATCAGGTGATAAGTTTGGGCGGTTTGTGTCGTACATGTCGACCGCAGGTATCACAATTGGTGTGATGGCGTTGATCACTGTGTTATCCGTGATGAATGGCTTCGAAGGGCAATTGAAACACCGTATTTTGGGGGTCATTCCTCAAGCGGTTATTTCTGGTGACTCAGAGTTAGCGCCGGATGTTAATACGATCGCTAAGTGGGAGAGTTTGGTTGATACTGCGCCCATCGTGAGCACGGATGCGGTGGTGCAAAGCCCTGTATCTATCGGAGCAGGACGCTTGTTGGGTGTTGACCCTGGTAGTCCTGAACCTATTCGAGAGTTTATGGTTCGAGGCTCATTTGATCAGTTGCTTCCGGGCAGTTATAACCTTGTGCTGGGGCGAAAAACCGCGCGCTCGCTTGACGTTTCAGTCGGCGATAAGGTCCGTGTGATGATCACGAGTGCAAGTCAGTTTACGCCTGTGGGCCGTATCCCTTCTCAGCGAAATTTTACTGTCACTGGTATCTATGACACTGCAACGGATGTTGACGGTCAACTTATGTTTGCCAACTTGAATGATGTGGCGAGATTGATGCGCCTACCTCGCTCACAACCTGCCGATCTTCGTCTTTTCATCACAGACCCATTCGACGTGCCAACTCTTAAGCAAGTGGCAGAAACCATGGGTTATGAATGGTCAGATTGGCGAGAACTGCGCGGCGAGTTATTCCAAGCGGTGAAGATGGAAAAAAACATGATGGGCTTAATGCTAAGCCTGATCATCTTGGTGGCGGCATTTAACATCATTTCAGCATTGATTATGGTCGTAATGGAAAAGCAATCGGAAGTGGCGATATTGAAAACACAAGGCATGACCCAGAAAAACATCGTGGCGCTTTTCGTGGTTCAGGGGGCGAGCAGTGGTGTGATTGGCGCCATGCTTGGTGGTCTGTCGGGTACGCTGTTGGCCATTAACATCAATGAAATTATGCACCTTTTTAATGTTAGCTTGCTAGGTAACGGCATAGCACTGCCTGTTGTTGTGAAACCTGAACAGATTCTATCTGTTGTCTTGGGCGCGATTGTGCTCAGTCTTCTTGCTACTTTGTTCCCGTCATTTAAGGCGGCTTCTGTTCGTCCAGCTGAGGCGCTTCGCTATGAGTAATGCATTGTTAACCTGTTCAAACGTCGTTAAAACCTATCAAGAAGGCGAGTTGAATACTCAGGTGTTGAAAGGTGTGTCTTTTTCGATTGATAAAGGCGAACTGGTAGCGATTGTGGGTGCGTCTGGCTCAGGTAAGAGCACCTTGCTCCACATATTGGGTGCATTGGATACCTTGACTGAAGGTACGGTGCATTTTGATGGGAAAGATTTGATCAAAATGCGCGCCTCTGAGCAGGCCACGCTGCGCAATCGTAATATCGGTTTTATTTACCAGTTCCATCATCTTTTGGCGGATTTTACCGCGTTGGAAAATGTGGCGATGCCGTTGATGATTGGCGGAGAAAAACCGGTGGAAGCAAAGCGCCGTGCATTGGAGATACTGGAAGCGGTGAGTATGGCGCATCGCGCAGAGCACAGACCTTCCGAACTGTCTGGCGGTGAGCGCCAGCGTGTTGCGATTGCGCGCGCCGTGGTTAATCGTCCTGCGTTGGTGCTGGCTGATGAGCCGACCGGCAATCTCGATCATAAAACGGCGTTAGATATTTATGATTTGATGCGTCAGCTAAATCGTGAATTTAATACGGCATTCTTGGTGGTCACGCACGATAAGGAACTGGCGAGCAAGATGGATCGGCAGTTATCGATGTTGGATGGTCAGTTTGTTGAGCAGCAACAGCCAGAGGCCGTCGCACCATGATTGAACCGTTAGCGCTGTTTATTGGGCGTCGATTCAGTAAAGCGAAGCGCCGCAACAAGCTGGTGTCATTTATCTCTGTGTCTTCCATGATTGGTATCTCGGTGGGCGTGATGGTGATCATTGTTGGGCTGTCAGCCATGAATGGTTTTGAGCGCGAGCTGAATAATCGCGTGTTAGCCGTGATCCCACATGCGCAACTTGAGGGCGTGAATACACCCGTCAATGCATGGAAAGAAATGCAAGAAACCGCCGTTGCGAATCCACGAGTGGTGGCGGGAGCGCCTTATGTCACCTTGACGGCGCTGTTGGAAAAAGGCGTAAACCTTAAGCCCGTTCAGCTCCGTGGGATCGATCCGTCACAAGAAGCCAACGTCAGCAGTATTAGCGACTATGTACTGGGGGATGGTTGGGCGTCGCTCACGGCAGGAAATAATTCAGTTGTGCTGGGTAAAGGCATTGCTGATGCGTTGAAGGTTAAAAAAGGCGACTGGCTCACCGCGCTGGTGCCTTCTCCTGATCCTGAGCTTAAGCTGCGAGCGCCAAAACGTATTCGCCTCCAAGTATCGGGGATTCTGAGCTTGGGAGGACAGGTCGATCACGGGCTGGCCTTAATTCCAATTCAAGATGCACAGCAATACCTTGGCATGGGTGAAGCGGTATCTGGCGTGGCGTTGAAACTGAGCGATCCTCTGGATGCCAGAAGCATTGTGCGTGAGGTGGGCCAAACGCTGAAAGAGTATGTGTACCTTAAAAACTGGACGCAGGAATACGGCTTCCTTTATCGCGATATCCAAATGGTGCGAGCCATTATGTATCTGGTCATGGTGCTCGTGATCGGCGTCGCCTGTTTTAACATTGTTTCGACGCTCATGATGGCAGTGAAAGACCGCGCAGCAGACGTGGCAGTGTTGCGTACCATGGGCGCAAAAGATGGATTAATTCGATCTATTTTCGTCTGGCATGGCTTGCTGTCTGGTTTGTTTGGTAGCTTGATTGGCTCAGTGGCAGGGTGCTTGATTGCGCTTAATCTCACCACTATCGTGGGCGGCATTGAACGCTTAACGGGGCAAGACTTTCTCTCAGGCGACATCTACTTTGTGGACTTCTTGCCGACTGAACTGCATTACAGCGATGTGTTGATGGTGTCTGTGACAGCGGTGGTGTTGAGTCTTTTGGCGACGTGGTATCCGGCTCAACGTGCCTGCAAACTACAACCGGCATCGGTATTGAGTGCGAGATAGTGTTTAGTGAATAGATTATGCACCAAGTCTTTTGATTACTTCGATGATATCCCATTGATATATCATCAAGTTACAGAGAATAGATATAACAGCGTCTAATCTGTCGCAGCCGATGAATAATTAAAAAAATACCCCGCCATTGCGGGGTATTTTTGTATCTGCTGCTGAGTGCTCATTGACTGTGAGGTTACTCAGGTATGTCTCGGCTCTTTCTCTTTAGTGATTTCATTTTTGGTAATCGCAAACGACGTTTTTGCCAGCTTCTTACGACTGAATAACGCCAAAGCCCTTGAACACCAAAATAGCCAACGATGGCAAAGAAAATCCCACAGACTAAACAACCGAGTAGGAATGGAGGGCCAATCTGATTCATTTGACTAAACAGGAAATCCCACGTCAGTTCAAAATGAAAATGAATATTGGGTGTTCCCAGCAACCATGCTCCCACCTTGTACGAGCCATAAAAAATCACAGGCATGGTGATGGGGTTGGTGATCCAAACCAACGCAATCGACAGGGGCAAGTTAACCCCAAACATGATGGCAAGACCTGCCGCCATGATCATTTGGCTGGGAAGGGGAATAAAAGCCATAAAAAGGCCAACGGCGAATGCACCGGATGCAGAGCGTCGATTCAAACACCAAAGGTTCGGGTCATAAAGCAGATTGCCAAAGACCGCGAGCGCTTTTTGTTTGCGAATCACGTCGTGTCTGGGAAGAAACTTTTTAAATATTTTTCTTGGCATAGGTATTCTTTTCACACGGAATCGATACCAGCATGAAAGTATTGCTCGGTATCGTGGTGGCTATAGTCACGCTCAAATGGTGGCCAGACATTCCAGAAATCAGCACCTTGGCGGTGGCTTCTTTCTTTTTTCTTGTCATTCTGCTCGCCCTAAGAAAGCACGTTTCCGTGTTTTTCATTGGTCTCACCCTTGGCTGTCTAGTGGCATCCAGCTCTGCGGCACTGTTTAAATACAAAACCATTTCCGCTCTGACAGTGGCTCAGAATACTACCATAGCAGGGAAAGTTGGCAGCCTTTTTACCGCTGAAAAATTGCAAACAAGTGTAATCTTTGATGTGGACACAGTGAATGGACGCAAACTGACCACTTTTGAGACGTTTCGGGTGCGACTTTACTGGCGAAGTGAAGAACCTGTAAAGCAAGGACAGCGCTGGGAAATCACGGCAAGATTGCGAGAGCCGTATGGACGCTTGAACGAAGCAGGCTTTGATGCAGAGACCTATTTTTTGTCTCGACACATTCATTCCAAAGGCACCGTGCTCACCGCACAGATCATAGACGATACTTCCTCATATCGGCAGCAGCTATTTGAAAAAATACAAATTGAGTTAGGGAATTTACCGTCGTCGCGATATTTGGTGGCACTTGCATTTGGTGAGCGTTCGTTGCTTCAACGCGTTGATTGGACACAACTCAGAGATACAGGGCTTGCGCACCTGTTGGCTATTTCTGGCCTCCATATTGGACTGGCATTCTTTTTTGGTGACAGGGTCACTAAACTGTTATTGCCGATTGTCCGTCGTCGTGACAATGCGCTGTGGTTAGCTGCATTGGTGGGGCTATTGTGTGCATTCGGATATGCATGGGTGGCCGGTTTTACTATGACGGCACAGCGCGCATTGATTGCGCTAGTGACCTTTTCGTTGGTTCGTCAGACCGGGTTCAGCGTCAGTCCTTTTAACACCTTCTTGATTGTGCTGACGGTGGTATTAGTTTCCGATCCGCTATCGATTTTTTCTGCCAGTTTTTGGCTTTCTTTTGGCGCAGTGTTTGTGCTTTGTATCATGTCTCTGACTGGCGAGAGACGTGAAGATACAGATATGACAGGTGAGGACCTCGATGGAAGCAAAGGCGGGGGGTTACCAACATCGTGTGCGTTGATTAAACGCTATTTTCTTTTGCTGTGGCGCATGCAGGTTTTTCTCACGCTCGGCATGTTGCCGTTTATGTGGGCATGGTTTGGTGGCATAAGCATGACTGCCATTGTTTACAACCTGATCGCAGTGCCTCTCGTTAGCTTGGTCACTGTTCCTCTTATTTTGATAGCGCTGATACTTTCGCCGTTTATGCCTGCCACTTGGGTATGGACTGCGGCTGACCTTTCTTTGTCTCCTTTGTTGTTGGCTTTAGATACCGTCGCCTTGGGATGGCTGGAGATTGGGCGACTGTCAGGTATGTGGTTGATGGTTGTTATTCTCTTTGTTGTGTTAGTCACGATGTTGAACGTGAGGCGGTCTTTGGTGCTATTGGGTGTTGTCGCTATGATTCTGCTGACATGGGGCAGAAGCTCTAACAACAATGCTGATTGGCGCGTCGATGTACTTGATGTTGGTCATGGCTTGGCGGTATTGATTGAAAAAGACGGCGAGGCAATTCTGTACGACACAGGCGCGGCATGGACATCGAGCAGCATCGCAGAAAGTGTTGTTTATTCCGTTCTGCAATCCCGAGGAAGCGCGTTGGTGGGGCTTATTCTAAGTCACCGTGATAATGACCATGCGGGCGGTGCTGAATGGGTGATCGCTCAAATAGTCCCTCAATGGGTGAGAGCCAGTGAAAATAACGCGGCGTTTCTGCCTTGTAAACGTGGAGAGACATGGCGTTGGAAAGGGCTGGATTTCGACGTGTTGTATCCACTGATGCTTGTCGATGAGGCGAGAAATCCCGACTCCTGTGTTATTCGTGTCTCGGATGGGGAGAACGCAGTTTTGTTGACGGGAGATTTACCGGCCAAAGGTGAGGACTATTTGGTTGAGCAAAATGATGACCTGGATGCTCAAGTCCTCATCGTTCCCCACCACGGTAGCAAAACCTCTTCTTCAGCATTATTCATTGACCATGTTCGCCCAAAGGCAGCTATTGCTTCGACGGGGCGATATACACCCTGGAATTTGCCAAATCCTGACGTTGTCGCCCGCTATCATCAGCGAAATATCGCGTGGTACGAAACAGGTAAGCATGGTCAGGTGAGTGTGCGTTTTTCCAGCAAGGGGTGGCGTGTTCTTAGTCATCGTCTTGATCTGGAGCCATATTGGTACCGTAAGAAGTTTGGAGCACCCAAAAGAAAAGAGTAGAATGCCCGCTACTTGCAGAAATATAAGCAAATAAAATGTCAAATTACCAAGATAAAACCACTCGGGAAACGTTCAAAGCACTGTGGCCCTATATTGCCAATTACAAACTAGGGTTGGTGGTTGCCATCATCGCGTTGGTGATCAACGCGGCAAGTGACACCTTGATGCTCTCTATGATAAAGCCGTTGCTCGATGAAGGCTTTACCTACGACAGCGTTGATGGTGATTTCCTTAAGATGATGCCTTTTTATCTTGTTGGCCTAATGCTCATTCGAGGCGCATCCAGTTTCGTTTCCACCTACGGTCTTTCTTGGGTGTCCGGTAACGTCGTGATGGTGATGCGCCGTCGCATGTTTAACCATTTTATGAAGATGCCTGTGAGCTTCTTTGATAAAGAATCTTCCGGTGCATTGCTGTCGCGCATCACTTATGACTCAGAACAAGTTGCTAACGCCACCAGTGGCGCATTGGTCAGCCTTGTTCGTGAAGGTGCGTCAATCATTGGTTTGATGACCCTGATGTTCTACTACAGCTGGGAACTTTCGGCGATCTTACTCGTCATCGCACCTGTGGTAGCGTGGGCGATTGGTTTTGTGTCAAAACGCTTCCGTAAAATTTCATCCAATATGCAAGAAGCCATGGGGTCAGTGACCTCGTCAGCAGAGCAAATGCTGAAAGGCCACAAAGTGGTATTGAGCTTTGGCGGTCAGGAAGTTGAAAAAGCACGCTTTGAAGATGTCAGCAATGGTATGCGTCAGCAAACCATGAAGTTGGTGTCAGCGCAGGCCATTGCTAACCCTGTTATCCAGCTTATCGCCTCTTTTGCGCTTGTTGTGGTTCTCATGCTGGCAAACACTGAGGCTATTCGCTCAGAGTTGACTGCGGGTACATTTGCAGTGGTGTTTGGTGCGATGTTTGGTTTAATGCGCCCTTTGAAGGCACTGACCAATGTGACATCACAGTTCCAACGCGGTATGGCGGCGTGTAACAGCTTGTTTGAATTGATGGAAATGGAAACTGAGAAAGACAACGGTAGCCATGAAGTTGCACGTGTGAAAGGGGACATCCATGTCAAAGATGTGGTGTTTACTTATCCAACCAAAGATACCCCAGCATTGAACAAAGTGAGTTTTGAGCTGGAAGCCGGCAAAACCTTAGCCCTAGTTGGGCGCTCAGGTTCAGGCAAAAGTACCATCGCCAATTTGCTGACGCGTTTTTATGATATTAATGGCGGCGATATCACGATTGATAACGTGCGAATTGAGGATTACACCCTGAATAACCTTCGTGATCAGGTAGCCATTGTTTCTCAAAATGTTCACTTGTTTAACGATAGTATCGCCAATAATATCGCGTATGCCGCAGCAGGCGAATACACGCGGGAAGAAATAGAACGCGCCGCAGAGCTGGCTTACGCGAGTGATTTTATTCAAAACATGGAACAAGGTTTTGATACGGTTATTGGTGAAAATGGGGTGAGCTTATCTGGTGGTCAGCGTCAGCGCATTGCGATTGCACGTGCCTTGTTACGCGATGCACCTGTACTGATCCTCGATGAAGCGACCTCAGCACTGGATACGGAATCTGAACGCGCGATTCAGGCAGCCCTTGACGAGCTGCAAAAAGATCGCACCGTATTGGTGATTGCACACCGTTTGTCGACCATTGAAAACGCCGATGAAATTCTGGTTGTCGATGAAGGCGAAATTGTTGAACGCGGTAACCATACCGCGTTGATGGAAAAAGACGGTGCTTATGCGCAACTATACCGAATCCAGTTTGGAGATTAACGCTTGGCGGGTTTGGTAGAGAAAATTTGGTTTGAAAACCACCCGCTAGGATGGATTGGCGCGCCACTGCTGTGGCCACTGAGTAAGGTGTTTGGTGCCATTGCTCGCCAGCGTCGCAAGGCATTTCTTGATGATAGCAATGGGGCTTATAAAGCCCCTGTTCCTGTCATTGTGGTGGGCAACATTACAGTCGGTGGCAATGGAAAAACCCCTGTTGTTATTTGGCTGGTGGAGCAACTAAAAGCCTTGGGAATGAATCCGGGCGTGGTGTCTCGTGGCTATGGCGGCAAAGCAACGCATTATCCATTAGTGCTCAATGATAAAACCAGCACCGATATCGCCGGCGATGAGCCTGTGTTGATCTATCAACGCACTGGCGCACCGGTTGCTATTTCACCTGTTCGTAGTGATGCCGTTAAAGCGCTGCTGCCTCTTGGTGTTGATATCGTGATCACTGATGACGGGCTTCAACACTATAAATTGGCGCGAGACATTGAGTTTGTGGTTGTCGATGGCGAGAGACGCTTCGGCAATGGTTACTACATGCCGCTTGGACCACTGCGAGAGCAAACGGATCGTCTAAACGAGGTAGACTTTGTCATTTGCAATGGCACTTCGGCATCGTCTGGTGAAATAGCCATGACGTTAGCCCCCTGCGAGTTGGTTAACCTGAAAACGGGTCAACGCACCGTCGCCAGCAGTATCAATAATGCGGTGGCGATGGCCGGTATTGGTAACCCTCAACGATTTTTCAATACGCTTAACGAGCTAGGGCTGACACCTATTCATTGTGAGCCGTTCGCAGACCACAAAGCCTTTGAGTTTGATCAACTCGCGGCGTTAGCGCAGAAAGGCGAGCATTTACTGATGACAGAAAAAGATGCCGTCAAATGCCGCGCAATGTTGCAACAGCACCCAGAAATTGAGAATTGGTGGTATTTGCCCGTTGATGCGAGTTTCAATGCGGACGATACTGCCAACGTAATAAATACCATTAAGAAAGTGAAGGATGGATATGGATCACCGACTGCTTGAAATCGTAGCTTGCCCAGCGTGCAAGGGAAAGCTCAACTACAACAAAGAAAAGAATGAGTTGGTTTGTAAGTTTGACCGTTTGGCGTATCCGATCTGCGATGGCATTCCTGTGATGCTAACGACGGAAGCGCGTGAAATGTCATCGGACGAGGTTAAGCAATGAAATTCACCGTGGTGATCCCTGCTCGGTATGCGTCCAGTCGTTTACCTGCAAAGCCGCTGGTAGATATTGGCGGCAAACCCATGATCCAATGGGTTTACGAGCAAGCCATGAAGTCGGGTGCCGACAAAGTGATTATCGCAACCGATGATCAGCGTATTGTTGATGCTGCAAATGCCTTTGGTGCAGAAGTGTGCATGACCCGTGAAGATCACCAATCTGGTACTGAGCGTCTTGCTGAAGTTATTGAAAAATATAATCTCGATGCGAACGAGATCATTATCAATGTTCAGGGCGATGAGCCACTCATTCCGCCGAGCGTGATTCGCCAGGTTGCAGAGAACCTTGCCAAAAGCGAAGCACCGATGGCCACACTTGCCGTGAACATTGATCACGCCGATGACGTGTTCAATCCGAATGCGGTGAAAGTGGTGACGGACAAAGACGGCTATGCATTGTATTTCAGCCGTGCGTCTATCCCATGGGATCGCGACAACTTCGTGAAAGTACCAATGGAAATCCACCATAACTTGAAACGCCACATCGGTATTTATGGTTATCGTGCAGGCTTTATTAACACCTACATCAACTGGGCACCGAGCCCGATTGAGCACATTGAGTGTTTGGAGCAACTGCGCGTACTTTGGTATGGCGAAAAAATCCACGTTGATGTCGCGATTGAAGTGCCGCCAGCAGGGGTAGATACGCCAGAAGATCTTGAAGCAGTGCGTGAGTTCGTTGCAAACCTTTAGAGGCTGCAGCAGAGGTTTCGGGTAACAGGTTTTGGGTAACGTGTGACACGTAAAACGCGCCAGCCACAAGCAAGCCTAACAATAAAAAAGAGCTGCCTCAGGGCAGCTCTTTTTTTCGTTTACAGTTTCTTATAACCATTTAGTTCGCTGGCACGGATTCAAGTTGAAGATCAGGTGCAGACTCTGGAGAGGTCACAGGGTCACCCTGAAACTCATCTTGCTGCTGCGCGACTTTATCGCGTAGACGTTGCCATAACTGCCCTAAGCGCTCATGCCAGAAGCGTTCAAATTGTTCGAGATACTGCGCACGAGGACTGTATTTTATCCAAGGTTGCTGAATCTCTCTCTGTGCCATGTAATTTGTTGGCGCCGGAATAGGATCTAGGCCAGCAGTTTGGAAGTCATACAGTGCACGAGGCATATGGCTCGCGGATGTCACTAACACCAAATTGCTTTGACCGACCACCGACGCTGCTTGAAATGCCTCCTCCCACGTGTCCTTTGCGGTTTCCAGCAAGAGAATATTGTTCTTATTCACACCCATTGCCATCGCAACGCGGGCCAGCATGCGAGCATGGCTCACTTCATATCCGCCATCATAGCCAGATAGGATCAGTTTTGACGTTGGGTACATAAAGTGAATACGAATACCTTCCACCAATCGCATCAGTGCCACACGTGACAATTCTGACGTTGGCGGTATCTCATCATCTACAACATGTCCGTGTCCCAGCACCATGACGTATTCGACAGGTTCTTCTGGGGCGAGAAACTGGGTGTGTTGTCTTTCTAACTTCATTAACAGCGATGAAGATAATGGCTGGAAAGACACCAGTCCGATTAACAATAGTGAAACAAATACTAAGAACGAGCCGAACCCTTTACGCTGCGTGAACCAAATCAAAAAAAGGCCAAAAAATCCGATAAGCAGTAGCGCAGGCAGGGGCATCAGTAAAGTTGATACGAGTTTTTTTAGTTCAAACATGAAATGTCGCCCGAAATATAGTCAAACAGGGGCCAATAAGTACAACAAACCTTTATTAACGGCAGTCTTATGCGAAAATAACCCCCTTACTGAATATGATAACGAAGGCGCTGTGACTGAGGATAGAAATTTCGACGACATTGCCCACAAATTTGTTAAAAACATTTACGGTTCCGGCAAGGGAGAAATCCGCCAAGCCGTTGTTTGGCAAGATCTCGAATCAATTTTAAGACGGCTGGGTGAATCCAAACCACTGGACATTTTGGATGCCGGAGGCGGGTTGGCGCAGCTTTCGCAGCAAGTCGCCCTGCGCGGTCATCACGTCACCTTGTGTGATCTTTCTTCACAGATGCTCGAGTTGGCGGAAAAAGATATCGATGCGGCAGGGCTTCTGCCGCACTATCGCTTCGTTCATGCGCCCGTGCAGGAAATCGCACAGCATATGGATAAAAAGGCCGACTTGGTGCTTTTTCATGCAGTGATGGAATGGTTGGCTGATCCGCATGAAGCGCTGAATGTCATACTTTCGCAAGTAAAGCCTGGTGGCATTGCGTCAGTGATGTTCTACAACCAAAATGGCCTGCTGTTCAAGAATTTGATTTGCGGCAACCTCACCCATGTGGAAGAGGGGATGCCGCACAGAAAACGCTTCAAGCTTCAGCCTCAAAAAGGTCTTCCACCTGAAGATGTTTACCAGTGGATAGAAGAGGCTGGGTTTACTATTTTGGGAAAAAGCGGTGTACGCACGTTCCATGACTATATGAAAGACACAAGAATGGGCGAATACACCTTTGAACAGGTTGTGGCGATGGAGCAAAAGCTCTGCCGTCAGGAACCTTTTATATCGTTAGGTCGCTACATCCATGTTTGGGCGCAAAGACCTCTCGATAAATAATTAGAAATAGACAACAAGGATTACGGATGAGCGAATTCTCTCAGACTGTTCCTGAGTTGGTTGGTTGGGTGAAACAGAACGACTTCTCTCTCAATCTGCCGCCGGAACGGCTGGCATTTCTCCTTGCCGTTGCAGTCTTAAGCAGCGAGCGATATGAGGAGGAGCTAGGGGAAGGGGAACTTGTCGATGCATTTCGCATTGTGAGTGACCAATTCGATCAAGCTAGCGAAACGATTGCCTTTCGCGCGAACAATGCCATTAACGATTTGGTGCGTAGCCGCCTGATCAGTCGCTTTACCAGCGAACTGACAGACGGTGCGAGCATCTATCGTCTTACACCGCTTGCACTGGGTATCAGCGATTATTACGCGCGTCATCGCGAATACAGCTCATTGAAGCTGTCCATTCAGCTTTCAATGGTTGCAGACGAGATCGACAAAGCATTGTCGGCGGCTTCTGAAGATGGCGATGCAGACTTTTGGCGCAAAAATGTTTATGGCGTGCTCAAGTACTCTGTGGCCGAGATTTTCGACCGTATCGACTTGAATCAGCGCACCATGGACGAACAGCAGCAGAAAGTAAAAAGCGATATTGCTGAGCTGTTAAACCAAGATTGGCAAGCCGCCATTGCCAACTGTGAGCAATTGCTGAATGAAACCTCCAGCACGCTGCGTGAACTGCAAGACACCTTGCAATCTGCGGGTGATCAATTGCAAACCCAGCTTCTGAATATTCAGGAACAAGTGCTCGGTCGCGACGATCTCGATTTCGTTGATGCCATGCTCTACAACCTGCAAATGAAGCTAGATCGTATTATTAACTGGGGCCAGCAAGCGATTGACCTGTGGATCGGTTACGACCGCCACGTACACAAATTTATTCGTAATGCCATCGACATGGACAAAAACCGCGCGTTTAGCCAGCGTTTACGTCAGTCGGTGACAGAATACTTCGATAGCCCGTGGTTCCTGACCTATGCGGATGCCGAGCGCCTACGTGATATGCGTGATGAGGCGTTAGTGCTTCGTGATGACGAAGTGATGGGCGAAATGCCCGCAGAGGTCGAGTTTGAAGAACTCACTGTGGTTAGCGACCAATTGGGCGATCAAATCGGTGACATGTTATCTCGCCATCGTACGACAGGCGAAGGCATCGATTTGGGCGTTGTTTTGAAAAACTATCTGGCTCAACACCCACAAGCACGCCATTTTGACTTGGCTCGAATCGTGATTAATCAGGCCGTACGTCTGGGTTATTCACAATCTGATCTAAACGCGATCCAACCGGATTGGCAGGCAATTAACGAATATGGAGCCAAGGTACAAGCGAATGTCATCGATAAATATTGAAGAATTTATGCCAGAGGAACTGGCAAAAGCAATTGCCAACCCTTTGTTTCCTGCATTGGATAGCGCGCTGCGTGCTGGCCGCCATATTGCCAGCGAAGATTTGGATAACCACGCTTATCTGATTGAGTTTGAAATGCCGCTGCAGCATTTTTATCAGCGCTACAACGCTGAATTAGTGCGTGCGCCAGAAGGCTTTTTCTACCTGCGTCCTCGTTCTACTTCATTGATAGGCCGAAGTGTTCTGTCTGAGCTAGACATGCTGGTGGGTAAGGTGTTGTGTTTCCTTTACCTGAGCCCTGAACGTTTGGCGCAGGAAGGTATTTTCACCACCCAAGAGTTATTTGATGAACTCCTCAGCTTGGCGGATGAGAAAAAACTGATGAAGTTGGTGACATTGCGCGCCAGCGGTTCAGACCTTGATCGTGACAAGTTGTATGACAAGGTGAAAACGGCACTGCGCCGTCTTCGTCGCCTCGGCATGATTGTGCCAATTGGTGAGAGCGGAAAATTCCGCGTTAGTGAAGCCACATTCCGCTTTGGTGCAGACGTACGTTCTGGTGATGATGCTCGTGAAGCGCAATTGCGTTTGATTCGAGATGGCGAAGCCGTTGTTCACTTGCAAGAACATGCGCAGTCGAGCCTGCTCAATGATGAAGAGAACGATGAGTTTGAAGTCGACGAATCAACAATCGATGATCAGGAGGTTCAAGCATGATCCAGCGCGGTAAATTTCAATCGCTGACCATGGTCAACTGGAACGGCTTCTTTGCCCGCACCTTTGACATTGATAATCTGGTCACCACGCTGTCAGGGGGTAACGGTGCCGGTAAATCGACCACGATGGCCGCATTTATCACAGCCATGATCCCAGACCAAAGCCTGCTTCACTTCCGTAACACCACGGAAGCGGGCAGTTCAACGGCGTCTCGTGATAAAGGCTTACACGGCAAACTCAAACCGGGTGCCTGTTACGCAGCGCTTGATGTGGTGAACTCACGCAATCAACGCGTTCTGTTTGGTGTGCGTTTGCAGCAAGTAGCGGGTCGTGACAAAAAGGTCGATATTAAACCTTTCATCATTCAAGGCTTGCCTTCACACGTTAAGCCAACCGACATTTTGATTGAGAACGTGTCGGCTAATCAGGTGCGTGTGCGCCAGTTAAACGACGTCAAAGATTCGTTAGCAGAATACGAAACCGCGCACTACAAAGCGTTTACGTCTGTGACTGATTATCACGCGCAAATGTTTGAGCTTGGCGCATTGCCGAAAAAGCTGCGTAATCAAACCGACCGTTCTAAGTTCTATCGCCTGATTGAAGCCTCGCTTTATGGTGGTATTTCAAGTGCGATCACCAAATCACTGCGTGATTATCTGTTGCCGCAAAACGGTGGTGTGAAGAAAGCGTTCCAAGATATGGAAGTGGCGCTTCGCGAAAACCGCATGACGCTAGAAGCCATCAAGCTGACGCAACGTGACCGTGATTTGTTCAAGCACCTGATCACTGAATCGACCAACTATGTGGCGTCTGACTACATGCGTCATGCCAACGAGCGTCGTAAGAAACTCGAGCTGGCATTGCAACGTCGTGGTGAGCTACTGGGTTCTCGTCGTCAGCTTAATGATTTTCAAGGTACGTTTGGTCGCATGACCGACGAACTTGATGTGTTAACAGACGGTCAAGCTCACTTAGAGCAAGATTATCAAGCGGCGTCTGATCACCTGCAATTGGTTCAGACAGCCGTTCGCCAACAAGAGAAAGTCGAGCGCTACCAAGAAGATTTGGAAGAGCTTGCGGTTCGTCTTGAAGAACAAATGATGGTGGTGGAAGAAGCCACTGAACAACTGGCGATCGCCGAAGAGCAAGCCCATCTCAGCGAAGAAGAAGTTGATAGCCTAAAAACGCAACTGGCGGATTATCAACAAGCGCTGGATATGCAGCAAACCCGTGCGCTTCAGTATCAACAGGCTGTTAAAGCGCTCGAGAAAGCGCAAGATTTGACAGGCAATGATGCACTTCAGCAGCACAATGCCGCTGAAATACTGGGTGCACTTAAAGCCGACGAAGAAACGCAAACCAGCGAACTGCTTAGCTTGAAACACAAGCTGGATTTGTCATCGGCGGCAGCAAAACAATTTGAACGTGGTTTAGCAATAGTGCGCAGCATTGCGGGTGATGTATCACGTCAAGATGCGGGTGTTAAAGCGCGTGAAGTGATGACCAAAGGCCGTGAGTTTGCAAACCTTGCTAACAATACCGATCAGTTGAGTGCACAGCATCGCGACCTTGAGCGTCAAATGCGTAGCTTCCAGCAGGCAAAAACACTGTCTGAGCAATATCAGCGTCAGTTTAATACGGCGGTTGAGTCAGAAGAGTTGGCCGAGTTGGAAATGGCGCGTCAGCAAGCACGTCTAGAGACAGCTGAAGAAGCGGTTGGCGAGCAAGCTGAAAAAGTACGCGAATTGCAACGAAACGAGAACGAAATTAACGTCAAAGTCGCTGATTTCGAAAAAGTCGCGCCTGCATGGATCGCAGCGCAAGAAGCATTAGAAAAGCTTGCGGATCAGTCTGGCGAAACCTTGTACGACAACCAAGCCGTTCTCGACACCATGCAAAAAGTGATGGTGAAAGAGCGTCAAACATTGGATACCCGCGACAAGCTGGCTGCTGAGAAACAAGCACTAGAAGCGGAAATTGAACGTTTGGCACAACCGGGTGGCAGCGGCGATGCGCGTTTGCAATCACTGGCCGACACCCTGGGTGGTACGCTGCTTTCTGAGATTTACGATGACATCACGATGGAAGATGCGCCGTACTTTTCTGCGTTGTACGGCCCGGCGCGTCATGCCATTGTGGTTCCTGATCTGAAAGGCATTAAAGAGAAACTGGTTGATATCGATGATTGCCCAGATGATCTTTATGTGATTGAAGGTGAGACTGACGGTTTTGACGATAACGTTTTTGATGCAGACGAAATGGATGGGGCGGTTTGCGTTCACCTTAATGACCGCCAGCTTCGCTATTCTCGTTTCCCGAAAGTGCCGTTGTTTGGTCGCGCTGCGCGTGAACATCGCCTAGAGAATCTGCGTGAGAAGCGTGAAGAGTTGGTAGAAGACTACGCAAAAGCCTCTTTTGATGCGCAGAAGCTACAGCGTTTGAGCCAAAGTTTTAACCAGTTCGTTTCTCACCACATGAACGTGGCGTTTAACGAAGATCCAGAAGCCGCATTGAAAGCATTGCGCGAACAACGCAACAGCGTTCAGCGTCAATTAGGTCAACTGCGTGATAACGAACAACAGGTTCGTAGTCAGCTAACTGGTGCAAAAGAAGCCATCGCGCTGCTGAACAAGCTTCAGCATGTGGTGAATGCACTGGAAGACGAAACGATTGAAGCGCGCCTTCAAGAGTTGGTACTGCGTTTGTCGCAAGCGGACGAAGCGCGTCACTTTACCCGTGAACACGGTAAAGCGCTGGCTGAGCTAGAGCCGCTAGTGTCGGCTCTGGACGCTGACCCAGAACAATTTGATGCACTGAATGAATCGTATTTGCAGGCTGATCAGGCGTTGCAACTTCTCAAGAAGAAGCTGTTTGCGCTGTCTGATTTGGTCGAGCGTCGTCATCACTTCGGTTATCAAGATGCCGTCGCACTGCTTGATAAGAGCAGTGAGCTGAATGAACAGCTGAAAGCGAAATTGATTGATGCTGAACGTGCGCGTGCTCGTTCACGTGAGCACGTTAAACAGGTTCGCGATCAAGTTAACCAATACAACCAACTGCTAGCATCACTGAAAAGCTCTCATCAAGCGAAGCAAGAAACGGTGGCAGAATTCAAGCGTGAATTGGTTGAACTTGGTGTTCGCGCCGATGTTGAAGCAGAAGAACGTGCCCGCATTCGTCGTGATGAATTGAATGCGCAACTGTCTCAGTCTCGTCAACGTAAGAGTGAACTTGAAAAAGGCCTCACTTCCATTGAACTGGAAATGAAGTCGCTGCTCAAAACGCTGAAGAAAGTGAGCAAAGAGTATTCTGACTTGCGTACTTTCGTGGTTAACGCCAAAGCGGGTTGGGTGGAAGTACTTAAAATTGCGCGTAGCAGCGGCGTTGAAAAGCAACTTAACCGCCGTGAAATGGCTTACATGTCAGCCGATGAACTGCGTTCATTGTCAGATAAATCACTCGGTGCGTTGCGTCTCGCTGTTGCAGACAATGAAACATTGCGTGATGCATTGCGCGCGTCGGAAGACATGGCACGTCCTGAGCGAAAAGTGTTGTTCTACGTGGCGGTTTATCAGCATCTTCGTGAGCGCATTCGCCACGACATTATCCGTACAGACGATCCTGTCGAAGCGATCGAAGAAATGGAAGTGGAACTGGGTCGCCTCACTGAAGAGCTTACCCAGCGCGAGAAGCGCTTGGCGATCAGCTCTGAATCGGTGGCGAATATTATTCGTAAAACCATTCAGCGTGAACAGAACCGCATTCGTTTGTTGAACCAAGGTTTGTCGAACATAGGTTTTGGTCAGGTCAAAGGCGTACGTCTTAACGTATCCATTCGTGATACTCACGCACAACTCCTTGCTGGATTGGCTGAAAATGCCGAACAACATCAAGATTTGTTCGGCAACAACCGTTTGACTTTCTCGGAAGCGATGGCGAAGTTGTTCCAGCGTTTGAATCCGCATATCGATATGGGTCAGCGTTCGCCGCAGATCCTAGGCGAAGAGTTGCTGGATTACCGTAACTATCTTGAGCTCGGTATTGAAGTTAACCGTGGCACTGACGGTTGGTTACGTGCTGAATCCGGTGCGTTGTCGACCGGTGAAGCGATTGGTACGGGTCAGGCCATCTTGTTGATGGTGGTACAGAGTTGGGAAGAGGAATCTCGCCGTCTACGCGGTAAAGATGTTATTCCTTGTCGTCTACTATTCCTTGATGAAGCAGCCCGTTTGGATGCGAAGTCTATCTCGACCCTGTTCGAGCTATGCCATCGTCTAGACATGCAGCTTCTTATCGCAGCACCTGAAAACATCAGCCCAGAGCAAGGTACAACGTACAAATTGGTGCGTAAGATCTTTAACGATAAAGAACATGTACATGTGGTGGGCCTGCGCGGTTTTGGTGAGGTCTCTAAGTTGAACTCGCCAATACAGGAAACCTTAGAAGCGGTTGACTAGACCACTAGAAATCGAAAAGGCCAGCATCGATGCTGGCCTTTTTTTATCTATTTTTCATCTTTTTTTGGCGTAGTCCTAAATTTTCTTGGTTAGGACTAAGCAATTTTAAACATACCAATCTGCTCAGTTAACTTGTGCGCCTGCGTGTTAATGCTTTGAGCGGTGTTATCGGTATCGTGGGTTCGGTCAGAGACGGACTCCGCTGAACGCGCAATATTATTCACGTTAATCGTGATGTCTTCCGTGACCGTAGATTGCTCATTGGCGGCAGTGGCAATTTGCGTGTTCATGTCATTAATGCCCGTCATCATACTCGCAATCTCTTCAAGCATCTTATTGTTTTTATTGCAATTATCCACGCTGCTGGCGACAAACTGATTGGCGCCACTAATGCCAGTAACCACTTTGTTGGTTTCTTTCTGCAACGATTCGACCTTTGCGCGGATCTCTTCTGTGGATGTTTGTGTACGAATAGCTAATGAGCGCACTTCGTCAGCCACCACAGCAAACCCTCTGCCTTGTTCGCCGGCGCGGGCGGCTTCGATTGCCGCATTCAAAGCAAGAAGATTTGTCTGCTCTGCGATTCCCTGGATCACATCGAGCACAGACCCGATAGAGTTACTTTCCGCCGACAGTTGCTCCATGGACTCAGTCGCATCACCCATGCGATTAGATAGCTGCGAAATCTCACTGACTAATTGCTGCCCCACATCAGCACTTTGACGAACTGATTGAACCACGTTTTCTGATGATTCAGAGGCGTTATTGGCAAAACTAGCCACCTCGGTAATCGACGCGCTCATTTGTGTGGCGGCTGTCGCGACCTGATTTGAATTAGCGGCTTGTAGGTCGACCTCTTTCCGCATGGTATTGATGTTATTCTGAATGTTATCTGAAGCCATCCCTAGGGCTTTGACTGCGGTATCAGCGCCTTTAATGACGTCGAGAAAGTCTTCCAACATCATATTCATGGATTTCGACAACTCAGCAATTTCATCTTTTCCTGTTTCCTTCAGCCGAATCGTCAAATCGTGAGTTTTGGCAATGTGTGAAATACTCGTGGTCAACTCAGTAATAGGTTTGCTAATACTCCCTGAAATCATCCAGGCAATGATGAGAGAAAGCAGTATCAATGCTGTTCCAACCATCAATGCGATTCTCTCCAATGACGTATGCAACTCATTGACTCTGGACAGGGCTTCCGCCGTTTCAATTTCAGCTACTAGCGCCCAGTTTTTTCCTAGTATCGATATAGGACGATAAGCAGCGAATACATGTTTCCCGGCGTGATTCAGACCTGAAATAAAGCCTGATTCGCCCTGTAAAGCAGCATTGGTATGGACTGAGCGGATACTTTGTTGCCCGGAAGAAGATTCAGTTAAACCGATGCGATTGACAGTCTCCGCGGGAACACCCGAAGTACGGAGCATGTCGAGGTAGCGTTCTTTGTTTTCTACCAGCATTCGAGCTTGCGAGCGGATTAGATTATCTGGACCAACAATGAAGCTTTCGCCAGTGGTTCCCATACCGTCGAGCTCCCAATTACCGTCGTAGGTCATGATGGCGTTAATGCTGTCGATAGGCATTTGGAATATCAGCACACCAATGTTGGTGCCATTTCGAACGACTGGGGTGGCGATGAACGAAGCAGGGCTGTCATATGAAGGGTAGTAAGGTGCATAGTCGACAAAGTTGAATGCACCTTTATTAAGGTTTCTTGCGCCTGCAAAGGCTTCTGCTAATCCACTGGTTTTGTATGGGCCATCAATAAGATTGGTGGCGTAGTCGAGTTCTTTAAACACCGAATAAACGACATTGCCCGAATTGTCGACCATGAAAATATCGTAGTAACCGAAAGATTCAAGGAAGGTGCGGTAATTGGAGTGGAAAACATCATGAACTTCACTATACGTCGTACCGTCAGCAGCTTTATCCAGTAAATGCTTGTTACCTAGAGGGTGCGAATTTAGTCCGATATAAGCTTGTTGAAGCAGCTTCCCATTGAGACCAATAGCACCTAGATTTGCAAGTGCATTAGATGGCTTACCGTTCGTCTCTGTGAAGGTACTACCGAAGTCATTCACATAATAATTTTTAAGTGTATCGGCTTGATCTGGCACTAATTCGGCTTCGGTCGTGACGCTTTGAAAACTCGTCGAAAACTGAATCATCGCGTCTTCTGTCATGGTGGAATTCGCGAGGTTAGTTAGCTGCTGAGAGATGGTGTTGAAGTAGCGTTCTATTTCCGATTTTTTTACTTCACGAGCGGACATCAATTGATTTTGGATTTGATGTTCAAGCGCAGCGCTTGATGTTTCGCTTGCCGTAATTGTTAGTAATGCTGCCGTTGCAATGACGGCTGCAGCGCTCATGGCGACAAAAGCGGTTTTAATTTTTGTGGATATGTTCATGCTGCCATGCCCTAATAATTAAACAAAAATTGCAGATGTGACACTCTGTAATTGTAGGGAACTTTTACCCCAATATTGTTGATTCAATGGTTTTTCTTACAGAAGAAATTTAACAACATGAATTACATGGTGTTTATTTTTATGAGTGAGAGTTTTAAAATTGCAATATGAGAATTTAAATGACAAATAATATGAGTTTGTCATTTTTTGAGGGCGGGTTGTTTGTGTGCTTGTCGATAAATCTGGGTGGTGTCGTCAATTAAAATAGGCACGTTACAGTGTACGTGCCTGATGAAATAAAAGAGATTAAAACAAGTAGGAATTAACTTACTGATGATGTGTTGATTTCTCTAATATTGCGACAGAGTAATATTGCTCAAATTTATAGCCAGTGTCGGTTAATAATCCCACTTGTTTAAAGCCAAACTTTTCATGCAAACGCAGGGAGGCAGGGTTGGGGAGGGTAATCACAGAATAGGCGCGGCGAATAGGTGAGGCATCCATTTTTTCCAGCAATGCTGTCATTAACTCAGAACCTGACCCTTTCGCACGACATTCATGGTGGAGGTAAATAGTCATTTCGCTGCTGATTTTGTATGCCAGTTTTTCACGAAATTCGCCGTTATATGCAAACCCGATAACCTCATCTTCAGGATCTTCCTTCACTAATACATGGTAATAGCCATCGCTATGCGTAAGCTTTTCAAACCACGCTAATCGTCGCTCTGGTGACCAAGTGTCATAGTCAAACGTAATGGCAGTCTCTAACACATAGTGGTTGTAAATCGCGTTAATCGCGTCGAGATCGGCAATAGTCGCATTTCTAATTGTCACGTTCTTACTCCCTTAGCGTTCTTTTAGCGCAAGCTTTACAGCCGCTGCTGCATGTAATTCGGTCGTGTCATAAAGCGGCATTGAGGTGTGTTTTTGTTGTACTAACAAGCCAATTTCTGTGCAACCCAAAATGACGGCTTCAACCCCTTGCGCTTTGAGGTCATCCATCACAGACAAGTACTGCTTGCGCGAGTGCGCTGATACCTTACCTTGGCAAAGTTCTTGGTAGATGATCTCGTGAACGATGTCTTGATGCCACTCCGGTGGCACCGTGACTTTAATCCCTTGCGCAATGAGCCGTTCTTTATAAAAAGGCTGAGACATCGTAAATCGTGTGCCCAGCAATCCTACATGTTGAATGCCGTCGATTTTTAGCCTGTCCGCGGTTGCGTCGGCGATGTGCAGTAAGGGAACAGTAATGGCTTCTTGCACGGCAGGCGCAACTTTGTGCATGGTGTTGGTGCCAATCATGACAAACTCAGCACCAGCAGCTTCTAGTTTTTGCGCTTCTTTCGCCAAAATCTGAGCGGAAGCATCCCAATCTCCTGCGCGCTGGAGTGCTTCAATTTCTGCGAAATCGACACTGCTGAGCACTATTTTCGACGAATGATGGCCGCCCAGTGTGTCTTTGGTCATCTGATTGAGGAGTCGATAATAGGTCGCGGTCGACTCCCAACTCATGCCGCCTATCAAACCAATTATTTTCATTGTGCGCGTCCCTATGTTCTGCTTAGGCGAACCCTTGATGATTCCTTGCTCGAGTGTGATTATGAAGCTCACACTTCGTAGTAAATACCATATAATTTCCGAAAAGACACTGATAGTCTGCGAAACGTATCCGATTGCATTTTTCTCGACAATGCGTTGTTTTTTGGACCTAGGTTTGTAGGTCAATGTAGGAGTATTCAGTGTGGCGAAAATGGAAAGGGTAGTCATCGCACCAAATGGACCAGAGCTATCTGCGTTGGTTCAGGGTTATTGGCGTTTGGCTGAATGGAACATGTCAGCTCAAGAAAGACTCACATTTATTAAGCAGCACCTAGACATGGGTATTACCACTGTCGATCATGCTGATATCTATGGTGATTATCGTTGTGAAACGTTGTTTGGCGAGGCGTTAAAACTGGAGCCAAGCCTACGCGATAAAATGGAAATCGTCTCTAAATGCGATATACATTTAGTGAGTAAAACGGCGCCCGAGCGTAAGATTAATCACTATGACACCAGTGAGTCTCATATCACTCAGTCGGTGAACAATAGCTTGTCACGCCTTGGCGTGGAAAGCCTCGATGTAGTGCTCATTCATCGCCCAGATTGTTTGATGGATGCCGATGAAGTGGCTGAAACGTTTGAAAAGCTGCACCTTGCTGGCAAAGTGAAACACTTTGGTGTGTCTAATTTCACGCCAAGTCAATTTTCATTGCTTCAGTCACGACTTGATAAGCCATTGGTCACCAACCAAGTGGAAATCAACCCTATCAACTTTGATGTCGCCCACGATGGCACCTTGGATTTGATGCAGCAGTTACGCGTAAGACCAATGGCATGGTCTTGTTTGGCAGGCGGAGAAATCTTCCATTCTGATTCAGAGCAGGCCGTTCGCTTGAGAGAGACGTTGAGTGAGATTGCTCAAGAATTGGATGCCACGCTAGAGCAGGTGATCTACGCATTTGTACATCGCTTACCTAGCAAACCCTTGCCGATCGTGGGGTCTGGTAAAATTGAGCGAGTGAAATCGGCGCTGGAAGCGATGTCTTTGGCGCTTAGTCGCGAACAGTGGTATCGCATTTGGGTCGCCAGCAAAGGGTTTGGGGTGCCATAAACGCTGAAAGAGATTGCGCCGACATATTGCATGTATAGACGTCAATGGATTGATTCGTGATTATCCGGAACAATCAGTGTTTAGCTTAAAGGGCTTAGCTGCTTGTTCCATTGGTTGCAAGAGTTGCACCAACACCTTTTAACCAGCTGTTGTACCAGCTGCCCAAGCTTTCAATGGGCTTGGGCCGACAAATCAAAAAGCCTTGCAGTAAAATGCCGGGGTATCTGGAATAGAGATAGTCCAGATCTTCAAAATGTTCTATACCTTCAGCGACCAAATCCACATCAAATGAATTAGTGATTTCTGCCAGTGATTGGACGATCACTTGACTGAATAGATCTTGATGGATGTGATTGATCAGTGTTCTATCAATTTTGACTTCCGTAAAAGGCAAACTCCGTAACTGTTGAATATTGGTGAAGCCCGTGCCGAAATCATCCATCGACAATCCATAGCCTTTGATGCGAAGTCGATTGAGTGACTCCATCTGTTCGCACGTTTTGAGAGCGTATTCCTCTGTAATTTCCAGTACCACCCGTGTCTTCTCTATCCCCCTTGCTTCAAAGAGACTTTCGAGGCGGTTGGGGATCTCTAAGTCGGCCAATTGCTGCGCAGACAAATTAATACTGATTTTGACCTTGTCACCGAATATCTCTGACAGCTTTGACATATCTTTGGCGGTCGTTTCGGCCAATTGCATGGTCATTAAATCCATCAAATCATGTTTGATTGCGGTGGGAATGAAGCGACCAGGCAGCACGGCATCTGCTTCGCCCGGTAGTCGAATGCGTGCGAGGACTTCGAGGCTTTCGACGCGGTTATTTTGAGGGTTCAATTTAGGCTGATAGTAGGGTATGACTTGGTGGCTCATGATACAGTTGAGCAACTCTTCTTTGCGCATTTTTTTAAAGTTGGTAAATCGGCGTTCTTCGATTTGGTCCATTCTGTCAATGATCAGCTGCAAAGCTTCTACTTTTAGCGGCTTGGAAACGTTACCAAGCAGGCAAATAAACTGTTGGCGAGCGACTTCCGCCGCGAGTTCAATAATCCGCACATCCAGATCAGAAATAATGCAAACGCCACCTTTGAAACTCATATTGCCGAGCTCTCGGATCACGCCCATTCCATCAATGTCTGGCATGTTTAGGTCGGTGAGTACAATGTCATATTTAGCAGGAAACCGACGCACTTCATTTATTGCATCGACTGATGATGAGAAGCGAGTGACATACTTGTATCCGAGATCATTAAGCATGCCACCAATCAACTCTAAAATGGCGGCCGAGTCATCAACGATCAAAATACGTCTATCTTTGCTCATCTCATTGTCCTAAAAATATGTCTCAATGTTAAAACTAGATGCTTCCCATCAATTTACAATCTATCGCTCATCCTAAAAAACCGACATAGTGGCAAAAATTGTGATTTATTGAGTTTTTTGATGCGCTTAGCGCTCAGTCACTCATCCAAAAAATGTGTAAATTTTCATTAAGCTCATTAAGCTCATTAAGCTCATTAAGCTCATTAAGCTCATTGATCTCGCTGCAATGGCCGATTTCGGCGAATGATATTCATCTGAGCGATTACATTAGTGGTAATTACACCGAGTGACTTCAAGACAAGTAACAAACAAATGCAGGATACATAATGGAAATGGAACGGAAAGATGTGTTTGACTTAGTGCTTTTAGCCGCACTTTGGGGGGGGGCTTTTATTCTGATTCGTTATGCCGTGCCATCCTTTGGCCCGTTTGCACTGATATTGGTTCGCGTTGGTTTAGCGACGTTGCTTCTTTTACCCATTCTTATCGTGAAAGGCCAATTAGGTGAATTCAAAACACATTGGTTTCATGCTTGTGTCGTTGGATTGTTCAGTTCGGCCTTTCCTTTCTTGCTATTCGCATATGCAATGATCAGTGTGTCAGGTAGTTTTGCGTCGATTGTTAATGCGGGAACCCCAATATGGGGGGCGATTATTGCTTATTTTTGGCTTGGCGAATCCATGACGAAAAACCGGATACTTGGTCTTCTCATGGGTGTGGTCGGTGTTGTGATTTTGGTGTGGGGTAAGTTGGATTTTGGTGACCAAGGTCTAGGGTGGCCGGTTCTCGCAGTATTAGGGGCAACGCTAATGTATGGTATTTCGGCAAGCTACACGAAACGCTTTTTGACGGGTGTTCCGCCACTTGTTACCGCAACGGGCAGTCAGTTGGGTTCAACACTGGTGTTGTTGCCATTCGGTGTTCTGTTTTGGCCTGAGACAATGCCAAGTGCTGCTGGCTGGATGTCTGCCATGGTACTTGGTTTTGCGTCGACAGGTTTTGCGTATGTGATCTTTTTCCGATTGATTAGCCGTGTTGGGCCCGCGAATACCATTACGGTGACCTTTCTCATACCGCTATTTGCGGCCGTTTGGGGGGCAATGTTCCTCGATGAAACCATCACGGTAAGAATGCTGATCGGGGCGTTAGCCATCTTCTCAGGTACGGCACTGGCTACGGGGATGTTAAAAGGCAGGAAAGCGGCCAAAAGTATTTAGACGACGAAGTGCCGATGCGGAGTTTAAGTTAGATTGATAAGAAAAAGTAAGAGAGTTCAAAAAAACAAAGAGCCCTAAAAGGGCTCTTTGTTTTAGATAAGCATGTTGAGAAAATCATGGTTTCATGACTTAAAGAAAAATACTTATTCGGCTTTCTCTGACTCGGCGGTGGTCAGTGCTGAAACCTCTAAGAGAGGAGCAGCATCAATATTTTCCGCATTCATCATTGATGAAATACGCTGCACCGAAGAAATCAGCAAAGATTGTTCCCACTCTTCCAACGATTGAAAGCGAGAGATGAAACTTTCCTGCAATGGCTTTGGCGCTTGCTCAAGCGCTTTTTCGCCTTCTGGTGTGAGGTGCGCATGCACTTTTCGCTTATCAAGATTACTTCTTACACGCACGATAAGGTTACGACTAGCAAGGCGATCGAGAATGGTTGTTGCAGTGGCTTGGCTCATATTGGTGTGATTCGACAATTGACGAATAGTCACTTCATCCAAATCATGAATCGCTCGCATTAACACGAGTTGAGGGCCGGTGAGACCAGCGACTTTGTTGAGCTTACGTGAATGCAGGTCGATGGCTCGAATAATTTGCCTAAGCGCAACCAGTACCTCTTCGTGCTTCTCCATCGAAGCGTCTCCTTAACCTTGTGCAGAGTGTGAAATTCCGCGAAATTATCTGTGTAAAAAGCAAATATTAAAAGGCTTTTTAAACAACCTTACACACCGGAAACCAAAGATGCGATGTTGCTACGTCAAAGAATCTATTTTGATGTCGAATTATCCGTTTTGATAAAGAGTTGTTAGTGTTTCCTTGTCACTAGATGCGTATCTAAATGATTTTTTATCTCATTATCATTTGAACTAATGCATTGTTGAGTGTAATA
Source organism: Enterovibrio sp. FF113 (assembly GCF_041439165.1). Classification (NCBI taxonomy): domain Bacteria; kingdom Pseudomonadati; phylum Pseudomonadota; class Gammaproteobacteria; order Vibrionales; family Vibrionaceae; genus Enterovibrio; species Enterovibrio sp. FF113. Next base: position 53,445 of record NZ_JBGONO010000020.1, read on the forward strand.
ATCACTCTCATTCGCAATAACTTGTTACACATCACTCATCAAGGATAGATTATGACGCCTTCATCACGGGCTTTTGCCTTTTCCGTATGTTCACTTTCATTTGTTTCATTCAATGCCGCGGCTGCAACGCCCGAGCAGGTTGTCGAGCATTATGCAGATGTTGCCCATGCTGTTTACAGTGATTCACACACAACAGCGATTCAACTCGATGTCGCTATCGATGCGCTCATTGAGCAACCTTCAGCGCAAACTCTAGCGACGGCAAAACTTGCATGGCTTGCGGCGCGCGTGCCGTATCAGCAATCTGAGGTGTTTCGCTTTGGCAATGCCATTGTGGACGACTGGGAAGGGCAATTAAATGCTTGGCCGTTGGATGAAGGGCTGATCGATTATGTTGCACAGGATTATCAATATGAACTCGGTAATGACGGCGCTGTGGCGAACATTGTGGCGAATGATTCGCTTCGCATTGGTCATGACGTGCTGGATGTTAAGCAGATAACGCCGGAGTTGATTGCTTCCTTAAACGAATTGGGTGGGTCTGAAGCCAATGTAGCCTCGGGTTATCACGCCATCGAATTTCTACTTTGGGGGCAAGACCTTAACGGTACAAACAGCGGCGCGGGTAATCGCTCATATACTGATTTTGCTTACGAAGCGTCATGCACAAATGATAACTGTGACCGTCGCAGAGCGTATTTAAAGGCCGCTTCAGAATTGCTGATCACGGATTTGGCATGGATGGAAAATCAATGGGCAGAGGGCGTGTCGAATAATTATCGTCAAACATTATTGAGTGAAAGCAGTGAAAACGGCCTGCGTAAGATGTTGTTTGGTATGGGCTCACTTTCGTTAGGCGAATTGGCGGGTGAGCGTATGAAAGTCGCGTTAGAAGCGAATTCGACTGAAGATGAGCATGATTGCTTTTCTGACAATACGCATAACTCTCACTACTACAACGAACAAGGCATTTATAACGTCTTCACTGGGACATATTCCCGTGCAGATGGTTCGACCTTGAACGGCCCTTCATTGTTCGACATGGTTAAACAATCCAATCCAGAAAAAGCGAATGCGATCAAATCAGATTTTGATTCAGCCCGAAGCGCTGTGTTTAAGTTGGTGGAATCAGCTGAAGTGAACAATGTTCATTTTGACCAACTGATTGCTTCAAACAACACGGCTGGACATCAAATGATCAATGACGCGATTGCCGCGTTAGTGCAGCAAACGCGAGGCATTGAGTCTATCGCTGGCTTGCTAGAGATTAGCAACTTAAACCCAGACAGCGCTGATCATCAGTTTTAGTCACGCCAATTAGGGCGTCGCCAACGCAAAGTATCTGTTGTGTTGGCTGCGCGCTTATTTGTATGGATTGTAGTTATGAAATATTCGCTTTTACTCCTCACTTTCGTTGTCTTTTCATCATTCTCTTTTTCGTCAGCGGCGAGTGCGATTAAAACTGGCGGCGATACCACGACGAACAAACAAGGCGCGAATGCCTTTTCCCAACCCGCGACTAATTTACCGATGAGTGAGCGCATTGATTTCAGTGTCGGTAACAGTTTCTTTCGCAACCCTTGGGTGAGTTCACCTGCATCTACCGATGCAAGAGATGGACTTGGTCCGCTGTTCAATACCAACGGATGCCAGAACTGTCACATAAAAGATGGTCGCGGACACCTGCCGCAGAAGGGCGATCAGAATGCGGTTTCCTTGTTGATCCGCTTGAGTATTCCGGCAATCACCCATGCGCAGAAAAAACAGCTGATTATGACCGGAAACATCTCTGAGCCTATTTATGGCGGCCAGCTTCAAGATTTTGCGCTTTCTGGTGAAAAGCCAGAAGGCCGTATTGTGGTCGACTACGAATACCACACCGAAACGTTTAAAGATGGTCACGCTGTCACGTTGCGTAAGCCAATTATTAGTATTCAAGATTTAAACTACGGTGAAATGGACCCAGACACTGAAATGTCGGCACGCATTGCTCCACCGATGATTGGGTTGGGATTGTTGGAATCCATTCCTGATTCGACGCTACTGGCGATAGCAGTGGCGCAAGAAGACGCGGGCAAAGGTGTGTCGGGTCGACCCAACTACGTTTGGGATGTGGAAAAAGCTAAGACCGTGATCGGACGTTTTGGCTGGAAAGCGGGTCAACCGTCATTAATGCAACAAAATGCCGCTGCATTCAATGGTGATTTAGGCTTAACCAGCACATTATTCCCAGAGGAAAATTGCTCAGCGTCACAAGATCTTTGTGAGCGGCTCCCCAATGGTGGAGAGTCAGAAGTCAGTGAGAAAATCCTCAATTTCGTTGAGTTTTATTCTCAACACCTCGCTGTACCCATGCGCAGAAATATCGATGATCCGCGTGTCATCGAAGGGGAGGCACTATTTCTAGGTGCAGGGTGTGCAAGCTGTCATCAATCTTCATTAAAAACCGGTGAGCGAAAAGACAGACCAGCCCTGAGTGATCAGATCATTCACCCATACACGGATTTATTGTTGCACGACATGGGAGAGGGTTTGGCAGATAACCGCGGTGAGTTCATTGCGAATGGCCGCGAATGGCGAACCGCGCCGCTATGGGGTATTGGCTACACCGAAGAAGTGAACGGTCATACCGAGTATTTGCACGATGGCCGAGCTCGAAATGAATTAGAAGCGATCCTTTGGCATGGCGGTGAAGCGCAAGCTAGCAAGCAAGCCGTGTTGGGATTTAACACACAACAGCGCGAAGCTTTGATTGCGTTTCTAAAGTCGTTATAGGAACGAATGATGAAGAGTCTTTTGATGAACGGATACACGGATGGTACCAAGTGGCTCGCGTTAATTATGACGCTGTCACTTTTGTCGGGTTGTGATAATCCAGCGAATTCTGGAATATCCTCAAGTTTGCTTTGGGATATGCAAAAACAGTCTGCGTTAACGTTTGCTTTGCACGCCAAAAAGCTAGAAGCAGACGTGTCGTCTTTGTGTAAAACAGCAACACCAGAGACGTTAGCGAACGCACAAGCACAATGGACGGAAACCATGAGGGCGTGGCAACCGTTAGCAGGCGCCAATTTTGGTCACGAAGCCGCCATGTCTTTGAGTTGGCAAATCCAATTCTATCCTGACAAGAAAAACACCACAGGTAGACAACTTACGCAGCTACTTGATAGCGCTGGTGACGTCACGCCAGAGAGTTTAGCCGGCAGCAGTGTTGCGGTTCAGGGGCTTGGTGCGTTGGAATGGTTGTTGTTTGATAAAGCAAATGTTTCTGCTTTGGCCACCCGTTGCGAAGTGATGCAAGCGGTAGCGGCACGTTTGAAGCAATCAACCCTTGAAATGGAGGCTATCTGGCAAACTAATCCTTGGGAAACTTCGTCACAAGATCAACGTGAGAAAGCGGCACTCAGCATTTTGGCGGGGCAGCTAGACGCCACCATCAAAACGTTGTCCTTCCCTATGGGGAAACCAGGTTTCCCTAAGCCGTATCAAGCGCAAGCCTGGCGTTCATCGCAATCATTGGCTTTGCTGCGTAGCAGTATTGAAGCGTTGAATGCGCGTTATATTGTCACTCTCGATACGCTTCTTCGTGATAGGGATCAGTCTGAGTTAGCTGATAGATTAACTAAGCATTGGAAGGCCGCGCAAGAGAGTGTGCCGACAGGTAATGGCATGAAACCCATTCTGACCAACCAAACGGGTTATCGTCAATTAATGACGCTTTCGAACAATTTGGAGTACCTGAAGATCGCGTTGGCCGATGAAGCGGCACCTGCACTTGGCATGGTGGTTGGTTTTAATTCGACGGATGGTGATTAGCTCGTGCGCCCGAACAATGAAGAGCAAACAGAAGTAAGCCAAAAACGCCGAAGAGTAATGCTGTCTGCGCTTGGCGTAATGGCAACAACGAGTATAGCGGGCGGGTTAACCCTTCGCGGAACGTCAGCTGCACAATCCTCGCCCGCCTATATTGGCTGTGCTCGGCAAAGCGATGGGACGTTCGCCGTGATGGCAATGAATGATTCGGGGGAGGTATGTTATACCTCGCCACTGCCTTCTCGGGGGCATGGGCTGGTGGTCGATCCTCTCACTCGGTTCGGCTTTGTGTTCGCACGTCGACCCGGGGCATTTGTCCAAGTGCTATCTATTGATACGGGACAAACAATCTCGACCTATCTTTCCGATATTAATCGATATTTCTATGGTCATGGTGATGTGCTCGGAAATACTTTGTTTACCACCGAAGGCGTTAAGGGGACGAGTGAGGGTATTGTCGGCGTCTATCACATTCACCCAGATGGCGTGCTTAAAAAAGAGCGTGAAATAGCGGGGTTTGGGATCGGGCCGCATGAGATAAAAGTGGTTAACGAAACGACGTTAGCTGTCGCTGTTGGTGGTATTCGTACCGATAATCGAACAGCGACAAACCTTGATTCGATGTCGCCGTCACTGGTGTTGATAGACATTCCATCAGGCCGCATTGTTGAAAAGCATCAACTTACAGACAACCAACTTAGCATTCGTCATCTTGCTGTTAGCCCTAATCAGGACGTGGTGATTGCGCAGCAATATAAAGGTGACCCTGACCACATCGCACCTTTGTTAGCGATAAAAAGAAATAATGGTGACTTTACTGCACTAAAGGCGGGTACTGAACACTGGACGCGTTTTCAGCAGTACATTGGCAGTGTGGCATGCACGGGGTCGCAGGTTATTGCAACTTCTCCTCGTGGAAATTGCTTTGGAATATGGGACATAGAAACGGGTGAGCTTCAGGCGATCTCTTCATTGATGGATGCTTCTGGTGCGTCAGCGCAACGGGAAGGCTTCGCGATCAGTGCGGGAACAGGAAGAGTGGTAATACAAGAACCGAGAAAAAGTATTACTTTTCAGACATCTGAGGTGGCCTGGGATAATCATTGGGTCATGCTTTAGAATGACATTTTTCTAACCCTTTGTTTTTCTAGAATCATAAAAAATCCGCTAACGAAAGCCGCGTCCTTTGCCATACTAAGATCTCAAATGGGAGGTAGCGCATGTTTTCAGCTCGTACGCTTTTCAAGACATTGTGGGTAACAGCACTCATTCCAATGTTTTTGTGGGCACCGTCGTTATGCGCATCAGAGCCTTCTGATATGCAAAAAAAGCCTTCATTGGCGGCAGTCACTTGGGTAAAACAAGCAGAGTCAGACGTTGGATTGGTTTCTAACACGAATGAGCTTGCGAATATTTATGAGTATTTTTCTTTCTCACCTATCTGGCATGATTATCGTGCAAAAGATGAGCTCGAAACACAGATCAATATCATTTCTCTTGCGGGCCTAAGTGAAAACTTTGAATGGCGTGCCGTCGTGCTTAGAGATCTAAGAAGCAGCGGTGATTGGCGTGCGTATGATGTGTTTGCAACCGACAGCTTGCTTGCCTTGATCAGCTATATTGAATCGATCCCAGATAATGGAAAAAGCTGGTTTTTCGGTACTGATATCACAGAATCTCTTCCCTCGCCGACGGTGACGCAAACCAACAAGCTTATTGCGTTTGCTAGCCGGAATAAGCTTTATCGCTTCGTCTTTGAGCTGCGCCCTAGCACCTCACAGTACAAGCAGATGGCTAAGGCCATCGTCAAACTCCAAGATGACGAAGAAACGTATTGGCCTAAGCTCATTCAACGTGGTTTGATTCGTCCGGGTGACAAGTTAGATAATGCAGATAGTTTGATCACAAACCTTGAGCGGCAAGGGGTGCTGAGTGTCACTGAAGCGCAGCGCTTGAAAATCGAACAGGTCAGTTTTTATAACGCTGTTCTTTCTCAGGCCGTTAAGCGTTTCCAAGCTCGCCATGGCTTAAAAGAAGACGGGGTGATTGGAGACAAAACACGCCGCTGGTTGAATAAATCGGCTATTAGTCGGATTCAAATCCTCGCGCTGAACATGGAGCGCTTGCGGTTGTGGCCGACTGAAAGGCAGAAAATCATCCTTGTGAATATTCCAAATTATGAAATGGAACTTTGGATTGATAGCGAAATGATCCTCGACAGCAAAGTCGTGGTTGGTCGCCCTAGTCGACGCACACCTTTGTTTGATTCTCGCTTAGATTCCGTTGTGTTTAACCCAAGTTGGAATGTCCCCGTGACTATCATGCGAAAGGACATTTTGCCTAAGGCACGCCAAGATAATGAGTATTTGGCAAAGCACAGTTACACAGTGTTAAGCAGTTGGGTGAATGGAAGCGTGATCCCTCATGAAGACATTGATTGGGAAAACGTGACCGCGAGAAACTTCCCTTATCGATTGCAACAATCTCCTGGCAATTTTAATGCCTTGGGCCGCTACAAGTTTAATACGCCTAATGGGAATGCGATTTATCTGCATGACACGCCAGCTAAAAGCTTGTTTAACAAAGAAAGCCGAGCATTTAGTTCTGGTTGTATTCGGGTTCAAAAAGCGGAGATATTAGCGCAAGTACTATTGAACCGATCCGGACTCGAATTTGGTGACTATGACTATTATCGCCGGATCCCAGAAACCAAGTGGGTATCACTCAGACAAAAAATCGCGGTACACACCATTTATCAAACCGCATGGGTTAACGAAGATGGGGAAGTGCAGTTCCGCAATGATGTCTATCATTATGACGCACGACCCAAGCGCAGCACGCCACTTTCAGCATCATTAACCGCAAAAAACCTGTAATCCTAGCCTAGCGAATTGAAAAGCGGGTAACACGAACCCGTGTGATAGCGTAGGTCAGTTGAGACCTACGCCACAATTACATATTTTTACACTTCGCTGACAAAGATAAAAACCAACTTAAAATCAGCACGAAGCGGTATTTTTTACAGCGTTTCGCTCATTTTAGAGACACTTGACCGTTTGATTCCTGCTTCTTCTGCCGTTAAATTCCAAAATGTTTGAAGCGCTCTGAACTGCTGAGTCAAAGCAGAGAGCGGCTTTTTTTTGAGTTTTTATTTTGGGAAATAGTGGGCTTTATGGACGGTTTGGATACTCAACGTCGCCGCTTTTTGCTGGGCGGTGCGGCGTTTATTGTGGCGGCTTCGTTGCCAAAAGCTGCATTCGCGTTGCCTTTGGCGTCTGGTGAGCCACGCGAATTGGCAATGACAAGCATAAACACCGGCGAACACCTTAATGTTTGCTATTTTAATGGCCAAAAGTATCTAGAAGATGAACTGAAACTGCTGAACAATTTGTGTCGTGATCACCGCAGAAACGTTTCTACAGATATGGATGAGAAGTTATACGATCAGCTAACCGCGATTTATCAGCAGGTCGGCGCGAAGAATCCGATTACCATGATCTCAGGGTATCGTTCACCGGCGACGAATGAAATGCTGCGTAAAAATGGTGGCGGTCAAGCGAAGAAAAGTTACCACATGACGGGGCAGGCTCTCGATTTCTATATTGAAGGCGTGCCATTGGCAGATATTCGTAATGCGGCGCGATCGCTCAAAGCGGGCGGCGTTGGCTATTACCCCAATAGTGGGTTTGTCCACATTGATACTGGTCCAGTAAGAACGTGGTAATAGATTTCCCTGAACAAGCCTCTGTGGAGGCTACTCAGTGAAAGATTAAGGCGCAGCTTTCGAGCTAGCGCCTTTTTTGTTTTTTTCGGCTAGACGTTTATCGCTTCTGCTTCTGCTTCTTTTTCTTTTGATTTCGCTATGGTTTGGTCAGCTCGGATATAGCGCTGGCGCTTTTTCTCTTTGAGTTTGGTCATGTCCACCATCACTAATCCGTCGATACAATTCGCGAAATCTGGGTCGATACCGAAATCCAAGAACTGCACACCACCGGGTTCGCAAAGCTCACCATATTGTTTGTAAAGTGTGGGAATGCCTGTGCCGAGGTTATCGAGCAACACTTTCAATGTTTTCAAATCTTGTTGATAGTCGTTACCGCAAAAATGACTTAGCAATTCATGCTCTTTTTGGGTGTCTAAATTGAATGGCTGTTTAGACTGTGCGACCTTGTTCGTGGCACCAAAATAGGTGCGATAGAAGAAGATGAGAAGCTCCTTGGCAGCATGTGGCATGGCATTACTGATGGAAACTGGGCCAAACAAGTAGCGATAGTGTGGATGCTTAGTCAAGAATGCGCCGATCCCCAGCCACAAATATTCCAAACTGCGTTTGCCCCAATACTTAGGCTGAACAAAACTTCGCCCCAGTTCTAACCCAGCATCAAGGAAGGGCGTCATGCCTTGGTCATAGTCAAACAAAGTGTGGGTGTATAAGCACTCAATACCTTGCTGGGCAATGACCGCTTGGGTATCACAAAAACGGTAAGCGCCAACAATGTCCATCACGGTGGGGTCCCAAAGCACCAAATGAAAGTAGTGCTCGTCATATTTATCGATGTCACGCCGCTGACCGGTTCCTTCACCGACGGCGCGAAATGCTATTTCTCGCAATCGGCCGATTTCTCGCATCACGGAAGATTCATCTTTGTATCGGTACAGGTAGATTTCCTTACCGTCAGGCGTAACGCCAAGCCGCTCACTGTTTCCAAGTTCTTTTCTTAGCGTGAGACGAGGTTCTGGCGAGGCAATGGCAGACTCCGTGGGAAAGAGACCGGCTTTCCCTTTGCCGATGTTATAAAGGTGCTTCTTAAAAAGCTTTACTCGTGTTTTGTACGGTAAATTTGCGCTGGTACTGTAGCTTGAAAAAGGGATGGTTTCGCCAATGGTAAAGGTGATGTTGTTGTTCTCTTGCCCAAACATTTCATTGACCAACAATAGTGTTGAAAGCGGCTTATAAACCATCGACGCGCCATAAAAAACCGCAGAATTTCGGCCATCAACGTGAATGGGAAGGATCGGCGCCTTAGCTTTTGTCGCCATTCTTAAGAAGCCACTGTGCCAGTCGATGTCTTTAACACCGGTTGGGCCTAGTCTCGATACTTCGCCAGCGGGGAAGATGATCAATGCACCCTCATTGTTTAGCCATTCATCAATTTTGCGTAAGTTTTCTTTTGGCGTTTTACCCGACATGTTATTAACCGGAAGCAGGCAATTGTGAAGAGGAGCAATTTGCATTAACAGGTTATTGGCGACGGCTTTAACGTCAGGGCGGATTTCTCTCACCAGCTTGAGTAGCGCTAATCCATCAAGCGAACCGATAGGGTGGTTGGCAATGATAATCACTCGTCCAGAGTCGGGAATGCGCTCTTTTTCTCGGTCGCTGGTGAAATAACTAAAGTGAAAATAATCCAAGACCTGTTCGATAAACTCAAAGCCCTTGAGGTAAGGGTATTTGTGGCCGAAATCATGAAAAGCTTGCTGGTGGAGTAAGCGTCGAAGTGTGGATGAAACCGGTCGGGCGATCCATGGCTTTTCCGCCAAGGTGGGGTAATGATGGGTGATAACATCGTCAATATTAAACATGGGCGTCCTTACTGTATGTGACTACGCGGCTTCGGTATCTCGATCTGAGGCGTCCCCGTTTGTTGTATTTATGGTCCATTTAGTGTGGTCAGCGAACGCTGTTGATTCCGCCAGTAATTCGGGCTTTTCTGTCCATCGAATAAGCTGAATCGTGCCTTCATGTTGTTCAATTAACGCAGTGCAGCTTTCAATCCAGTCACCGTCATTGAGATATAGCGTTCCATTCAGTGTTTTAATGTCTGGGTGATGAATGTGTCCACATACAACGGCGTCAGCGTTTTTCCTCTGTGCATATTGCACTGCAGCATGTTCAAAGCGCGCAATGGCGATATTGGCGGATTGAACTTTCGATTTGATGTAAGAAGCGAGCGACCAATAGGGAAAGCCAAGCTTACGTCTTGTCCATGCCCATCCTCGGTTGAGAAATAGCAGAAAGTCGTAGCCGATATAGCCCGCTATCTCGGTTAAACGGCTATGACAAACTGCGCTATCAAATTCATCGCCATGTACGGCGATAATTCGTTTTCCGGTAACGGTTTCATGGATAAATCGCGCACGAACTTCAATACGGCCAAAATCGAATTTAAGATAGTCTCGGATGGCCGCATCATGGTTACCCGGAACATAAATCAACCTGCAACCTGTATGAGCCCGATGGATGAGGAGTGAGAGAATCTCACTGTGGCTTTCTGGCCAATGTCGGCTTGATTTCATCGAATAGAAATCCACGATGTCGCCAACTAAAACGATGGTTTCTGCTTCATGTCTTTGCAGAAAATCTAACAGATATTTAGCCTTGCAATCTTTGTTGCCCAAGTGGAGATCTGAAATCCACAGAGTACGCACTGAGATTGGAGTCATAGTCTTCCGTCTAATGATCAAAATAAGTCACTCTACGAAAGCTAGGCTACTGGGTTTGGATGAAAGAATGTTGTCAATACGGTGACATCCCGATGTCATATTGATGGCAAGGGAATGACAATAGGCGTTTAGTGCCAGTGAGAGAGTACCGAATCAAGGGCATGCTATTTGCGAGGCGACCATGACGAGAGCGTGAAAATCCGCGGGAGAGCGTGGTATGCTTTGGGCGTTTTCGCATTTATACGGATTGTATTATGGCTTTGAAGTTCGAGATTGTTCCTGTTACCGCTTTCCAACAAAATTGTTCAATTATCTGGTGTGATAAAACCAAAGAAGCTGCGTTGGTTGATCCCGGTGGTGATGTGGCTAAATTGATTGCCAAAGTTGATGAGCTGGGTGTCCAAGTCACCAAGGTTCTGCTTACCCATGGTCATCTTGATCATGTCGGTGGCACGGTTGATATTGCAGAGGCTTATAAAGTGCCTGTGATTGGTCCAGAAAAACAGGATGCGTTTTGGCTGCAGGGATTACCGAAGCAAAGTGAAATGTTTGGATTTGCGCGCACCGAGTCATTCGAGCCCGATCAATGGCTAAATGATGGCGACAGCGTAACTATTGGTGATAGCACATTGAATGTGGTTCACACACCAGGCCATACACCGGGTCATGTGGTATTTGTGAGCGATGAAGATCGTCTGGCTTGGGTTGGTGACGTGTTGTTTAACGGCAGCATCGGTCGGACGGATTTCCCCAAAGGCGATCACGAGACACTGATCAGTTCGATCAAAGACAAACTGTTCCCGCTGGGCAATGACATTCGTTTCGTTCCTGGTCATGGTCCAACATCTACCTTTGGTGTTGAGCGCCAGCAAAACCCTTACGTTGCAGACAGCATGCCTATTTGGTAAGTCATCACCGTTCTATCTTTGTGGTCTCTGTGGGCATTCTGCCCGCAGAAGCCAAATACTGTCGTGTTAACCCAACAAAATCCTCCAACGGTCTATCCAACAGGTCTTCACTTACAAAGACATCAAAACCCAATAACTCGCGGGTATATTTCATTCTGTTAGCGAGCATTGCCACTAAGCCTTTGTAGACTTTCCCACTCGCGCTGACATAGGGCGTATCGTCAAACATCATGTCTTCAAGTTTGGTGTTGGGCGGAGACTCTGATCGGCGATAGGCCACCAACAGCAAACTGCGTTGCTCCATAATAATATGACTGGCCAGTCGAAAACTGATGCCGTCCAGCAGGGGTTCGTAGTCTTTTAGCCGAATACCAATCCAAGGCATGGGTTGATGCCAGCCTTCTTGAGAAACAGAGGGGATTCCAATTTCTCGAATGTCTCTCCATCTAACGCTCCACCCGCCTTTTGGCGTGTGATGTTGGAGGTGCATCTCGGATAACGAAAACGACAGATTTTGTTGGTCAATAATCCGCGAAATGTACACCCCGAGGCCGCCAATCAAGCTCAGACCAAGTAAGGCTGGGGCAAGGTTAATCTGAGGGTTCAAAATAACAACGGCAAGCACAATCATCACCAGCACAACGACAGCGATCGTAAAGTACTTACCAATATGTTGGTGGGGAGGATAGATCAGCAATTGTCTTTTCACCTTGTTGTGCTTCCTCCTATCGATACATATTCAAAGCATAGTGCGATCACTTAATGAACGGTTGCTTAACATAATACGCCGTTTGGTAACGGGAGTGCGATAAGCGCGCTGTTTATATTTCAAACAAAAAGATAAACACTTTCCGACAGTTGGCGCAACTTTTGTCCGAAAACACGGTTAGCGCTATAAAACCCATCCGGATTTTGGTATAAAACGCGCTTTGTTTTTCACCCTGCTGTATTCAGGGGATGCTTAACGCAGTGCATCGGAGTAGGACGATTTAATGAAAATCTCTCATAAACGTAAAGTTCAAGGCAAACTTCAAAAACACATTAAAGCAGTGAAGTCTGCTTCAGTGGCGTCTTTGAAAAAAGAAAAGCCAGTGAAAGTCGTCGCAGCGGCGAAAGCAGTCGTTGAACCAAAAACCGACGCCGCACCCAAAGCGGTTGTAAACGCTTCGCTGACGCCAAAACAACAGCAAATTCTCGACATCGTTCGTCAGAATGCTGAAGGTATCAATCCGAAAGGAATTGGCTTGGTAGCAGGTCAGGAAGAATCTAAGGCAGCATCTTGGGCTTCTGCTGGTCTTAAGAAACTGGCTGAAGAAGGTGTGGTTGAACGCCTACAAATGGGAAGCAAAGTGCTCTACAAAGCACTTTAAATTTCTCTGCGTTTCACGGGTTTTTGGAGCCAGCTTTCGAGCTGGTTTTTTTGTAGTCAAAAATAGCCAAAATTTAATCGCCTGTTACAACGGTGTAGCCGAGTTTAGTTGTATTTCTAGGCCGCTAAAATGAAACGCTGATCCAACCCAAACTTCTACTTTATTTGCGAGACTAATCTCGAAAAGTGCATATAGTGGGTGGTAATTTGAACATGCACCAACGAATTTCATTGTCGCAGTATTCGACGGTTTTTCGTCATGTTGTCTGCAAATCTAGATTAATGTTTGAAGTGTCTAAACAGTCATCTAGATGCTGAAAGTTGGTGGTGAAAGAGTTGTGGTCTCGGCGTTATCTGGGAATGTATCCAATAAAACAAAGCAGCAGGATTTGCGATGACAGGATATTTTGGCGGCAGTGAAAATCAAACCAGCAGCGTAGTGAATTTTGATTATACCCACTTTCTCTGCGAGTCTAGTCGTGAACACTGGACATTTCTTCAAGTGCTGAGAGTGCAAATTGCACGTTGGCGACGTCGGAACACAAGTGTAATCAGTGATGAAGGTTGCCGCTTTCCTAGCGAGGCATTTACTGTCGAGGTTAGTCACTCACTGTCATCGCTTTACAGCGATGTTTCAAACCTTATCACTTTGATTGAAGAAGCCAAAAAGCAGCATATTGAAGCGCTTAATATCATGCTGCCATATGCCCTCGATGCCAATGAGCTAGAAAAAATTCGTCGGAAAACACAGGTAGAGATCGTTCAATTCCAAGAAGAGCGAGACATTTTGCAGGTTACTCTCTAGCTTCAGGCTATTTTCTAGAAGACAAAAACGCCATCTCTCACTGAAAAGATGGCGTGGTTTGAGAAATCAGCACAACAAGCAAAACCGTATTGCATGAAACACATTATTTGAACATTCAGCAGTTACAGTGTTACCCCTTGCACGAGCAGATAAACGGCCACCATACCTGCTGCAATCACCAACGCTAATAGAATTCTATTCCTTCCTTCAAACGCGGGCTGGCCTGCTTCACGTTTTGCATAGATGTAAAATGCGATGCCAGGAAGATACAAAAGCGCCGCTAACAATAGGTGGTGCAAGCCAGAGGCATAAAGCAACCACACGCCATAAACCGTCGCCAGTGTTGATATAATCCGTACTCTCGTACTGCTTAGTTCTGAGTAAGATAGCTTCAACAAGTAGCTGCCAACCAGTAAATAGGGCACCAGAATCATTTCCGACGCGATGGTGAGGAGATCGTCATACCCGCCACCAATGAGATACATAAAAATCAGGCAAAGTTGTACGACAGAGCTGGTTAGCCATAGTGAACGTGTTGGCGCGCCATTACTGTTGGTTTCGGCAAAGCACTTGGGGAACATACCTTCTTTTGCCGCACTATAAGGCGTTTCTGTGGCCAGTAAGGTCCAACTTAGATAAGCCCCGCACACAGATATAATCAAACCGGCTCCAATAATCACAACCCCAGTCTTGCCGATCAGCGCTTCGAGTATTTTTGCCGTAGAAGGGTTTGGGTATTTAGCGAGTTCTGGCGTCGATACCACACCCATAGCGAGCAACGTGACAGACACATAGAGGAACAAACAGGTGAGTAACCCAAGGATGGTGGCACGACCAACGTCTTTTCGGTTTTTAGCGCGGCTGGATACCACTACGGCACCCTCCACACCGATAAATACCCACACAGTGATCAGCATGGTTTGTTTGACTTGATCAAATAAGCTGGGCTCATTGGCGATTTGTCTGCCGCTGAAATCGAACGTAAAGGTATGCCATTTGAAAGCAATCAGTGCGGCGACGATAAAAATGATGATGGGAATAAGTTTGGCGATAGTGGTGACATAGTTGACGATAGCTGCGGTTTGCACCCCGCGTAACACCAAGGTGTGTACAAGCCAAATGAGTATTGATGACAAGCCAATGGAAAGTAGCGTGTTGCCATTTCCAAATAGGGTTAACGAACTGGTGTCGAAGAAAAGCCCCAGCGTACTGAAAACTATCACCAAATAAGACACATTCGCCACGGCGGCACTGAGCCAATATCCCCAAGCAGAGAAGAACCCACATAAATCACCAAAACCGGCTTGGGCATAACCAAATACCCCCCCCGTCACTTCCGGTTTGTTGACGATGAGTTCTTGAAAGGTCAGAGCCAAACACACCATGCCAAAACCTGTGATTGCCCAGCCTAGCGTCACGGCCGCAGGGCTCGCAATAGCAGCCATGTTCTGCGGCAAGCTAAATACACCAGCGCCAATCATTGAGCCAATCACTAGCGCCGTTAGCGCTTTCAAGTCCAGTTTTTTGCCCAAAATAATGCCCACAAAATCTACTTCAGAAGTGGGTCATTATAGTTAAGAACTTATAGGGAGCATTTGTTCAGAAATGGGATTAATGATTGCTAATTTATTGGATGCGATTGAAGAATCACAAGATGTCTTGAAATAGGAAAGGTTTCGCGGCATTGAGTGCATTTAATACACAAAATACCGCGAGGCAGTAATTTTTGAAGACAGCTTTAGTGCAGGTGTTCGGGCAATCCGTTAATCACGAAACCTTGTGCAAACATACTTTTCGCCGAATCTCGTTGATCCTCGCTGCGCATTGAAGCTTGTTCGAAATCGCGAAAATCACCAAATGCGATAACCGCGGATGATGTGTCTGACGCCATCGCTTTTTGCATCAGCGCTGCCGCATCATAAGTGGCTGTTGGTCTTGCAATACGGATTTGAGATGCTTGAATGCCAGCCTGCTGAAAAAGGGATAAACAAAAATTTGAAGGCGGTGCAATCAAGGTGATCCATTTTTGGCTGCTGCTATGCGTTTTCAACAAACGAAGCAGGTAGGCCAATTCACTCATATTGTTTTGATATACGCTAACTGGCACCAGGTTTCCCGACGTTGTGCTGCTAGCCGACAGGGTACTTGAGTCAGCTTCATGAAAACTCCTAGAGCCTGCCGCAATACGTGCGTAATGCTGGCGAACCGCAGAGCGAGAATGGTCTGAATGAGATACCGCATGAAGCGTTGCATATGATTGTTTCATCTCAAAGTCCTGTGTGTATATCCAATACTGTATAGGCATACAGTAGTTATATATTTATCAAAAAACAATAGGAATGAAGAGAACATCGAGACGGTGATCACGAATATTGATGATCTTATCGGTTTAAAAATCAGTTTATGTGGCCTGACGGCGTTGTTAAAATGGCCTCACAATGGAAATACATAATGAGATCTGGATATGGATCAGGAATTCTGGCATAGCCGCTGGGCGGAGAATCGTATTGGTTTTCACCTTACCGACACGAACCCTCTGCTGACAAAATATTGGGCAGCATTAACCCCAAAACGCGAAGAAGCGGTATTTGTCCCTCTGTGCGGAAAGTCAGTGGATCTTGGCTGGCTGGCGACAAAACATGATGACGTGGTGGGTGTGGAATTGAGTGAGATCGCCGTGCGTGCGTTTTTCTCGGAGCACCTTTATACGCCGCTGGTGACGGCGATCAGCCCTATCATGAAGCTTTATCAGTTTGATGAGGTCTCCATTTACAGCGGTGATTATTTTACCGCGCCGTTAGACACCTATCCGTTGATTTACGATCGCGCAGCACTGATTGCTATGCCCCAAAGCATGCGACAGCGATATGTTGATAGGCTTCTTTCTTTGCTGCAACCGGGTGGTCGAATATTGTTAGTGACATTGGATTACCCACAAGATCAGATGGATGGCCCTCCTTTTAGTGTGACGACGGAAGAGGTGATGTCACTGTATGACGGCTATAAAATTACGCAGTTAGCACGAGATGAAAACAGCGATCGCCCACCGAAAGGGCAAGCGGCTTCGTATTTCGTAGAAGAAGTGTGGATGATCGAGTCGAAATAAAACAAGAAAACTTGACGTTCTCTCATTGAAAACCAGCCACCCATTGGGTGGCTGGTTTATTTCGGCAGCGCCAATCTAGGTTCGTTTTGTCCGATTAGATGTAGCGCTAAACAGATTAATCGAGATCAAAAATCAATCTGAATGGCAGATGCTGCGGTAACGGCTTTACGCACTGCTGAATTAGTATCTGTGTCTCTTGCCAATGCCACACCAAGACGGCGACGGCCATCAATGTCCGGCTTACCAAACAGACGGACTTGGGTATCAGGGTAACGTAGTGCTTGTGCAAGACCATCAAAACCAATGTTGTTTGAGCTGCCTTCTCCTAACACCACGGCAGATGCCGAAGGGCCATACAAGTTAATCGCATTGATAGGTAAACCTAAGAACGCGCGAACGTGAAGAGCAAACTCAGAAAGGTCTTGCGAAATCAGCGTTACCATTCCGGTATCGTGTGGACGAGGGGACACCTCGCTGAATAGCACATCATCGCCTTTTACGAATAATTCCACGCCAAATAAGCCATAACCGCCTAATGCCGCCACCACTTTCTTTGCGAGTTCTTCGGCTGCCTGACGGGCTTTTACGCTCATCGCTTGAGGTTGCCATGATTCGCGGTAGTCACCATCTTCTTGGCGATGGCCAATGGGTGCACAGAAATGAATGCCATCTATGGCACTGACGGTAAGAAGGGTGATTTCATAGTCAAAATCAACAAAGCCTTCGACGATAACGCGACCACGCCCTGCACGACCGCCTTCTTGTGCATAGTTCCACGCTTTTTCGATGTCAGCATTGGTCTTCACAACACTCTGGCCTTTGCCTGAAGAGCTCATAACAGGTTTAACCACACACGGCATACCAACAGATTCAATTGCCGCGTGAAACGCTTCTGAGGTATCAGCAAAGGCATACGGGGAGGTTGCCACACCAAGTTCTTCTGCCGCAAGACGACGAATGCCTTCTCGGTTCATGGTGAGTTGGGTTGCGCGAGCGGTAGGGACAATATTCACGCCGGATTTCTCAAGCTCAACGAGGCGATCAGTGGCAATGGCTTCGATTTCTGGCACCACGTAATCTGGTTTCTCTTGGGCAATGATGGCTGCAAGCGCATCGCCATCGAGCATATCGACGACATGGCTACGATGCGCAACCTGCATCGCGGGTGCATCCGCGTAACGGTCACACGCGATGACTTCAATGCCAAGACGCTGACATTCAATCGCTACTTCTTTACCTAGCTCACCAGAGCCCAACAGCAGGACGCGTGTGGCGCCCGGACGAGTTGCTGTACCAATCATGATTATCTTCCATCAATGCAAATAACTGCTGGTGATTTTACCTTAAGCAATCGTTTGCGCAAGCGTTTGCCTGTGTGGTTTGTAAGGTTTTAGGAAGAATGAACTAAGTGAGTGTTTATTGGCGACGGGTTGACGATGACGGGGTGATTAATGCTTAGCAGTGATAAGTGGTCGATAGAAGTACCGCCGCCTAAAAAGGCGGCGGAAAACGACAAAAAGTCGTATTAGCTATTTTTAGCTTTACGCGTTTCCCAATGGGTAATAAAGAACACCGCAGCGACGATGATCGCAGCGCCCAACCAAAGGCGACCCGGCGGGACCCAACCAAACACCAAAAATCCGAACAACACATTCAAAGGCAGTTTGGCATTGTCAAAAGGCTGAACGAATGACGCATCCGCAGCGGCATACGCTTTGGCGATAGCCCATTGAGCAACAGCAGTGAGCAGGCCTGCACCAAGCAGCATAAGCCACACCATTTCTCCTTTTGGCATTGTCCAATCTGGTATCGCTAGCAAGATGTTAAACGGCGTGATGAGCAATAGCAGGTAAACGACCATGGTGGTGGGTGAGTCGTTGTGCGACAGTTTCTTAACCATCAAGGAATAAGTTGCCCAGAAGAACGCAGCACCGATAGGTAGCATGGTTGCCCAGCTAAAATCGTCTGACCAAGGCTCAAGAATGATCATTGCGCCTACAAAACCGCTCAATGTAGCAAGCCAGCGGGCAGGGCCTACTCGCTCACCCAGAAATAGGCCTGAACCAATTGTGGCAAACAGTGGGGAGGTCATCAGTAACGCAATGCCTTGCCAAATCGGAACGGGATAAGCGAGTGCCCATAGCCAAAGTTGGATACCAATGACTGAGAAGAAAACGCGTAAACAGTGCATGCCGAGATGGTCGGTCTTAAGTGCTTGGCGAATGCCCATGCTTCTCAGCCAAGGGATCATCACAATCAGCGCAATAAAGTACTGAACAAACGCAACCGTGGTGGAAGGTAGTTGCATTTTGAAGCTGACATATTGCGCAAGGCTATTGATCATCGCAAAGCATACGCCAGCGGTGAGCATCCAAGAAGCGCCAAGAACGGGGTTGTGAGATTGGCTCATGCGTGTACAGAAATTAGGAAAAGTGACGTGATAGTAGCGAACTTTGTCTGCGGGGTATAACGAAAACGCCGGCGTTACCCAGCGTTTTTCAATGTTATGACGATAAACGCATCAACTGGGCATTAAATGGCCAAATAACCCAACGGAATGTCTGGGTTTAGGGCCTCCAAAACCGCTTGTGTATCTTGCAAGTGGCTGATCACGGCATTGGCTTTTTCCACCAAAACAACTTCTTGGATGTCTTTCAATGCTACTTCTGCCAAGTTCATGGCGATGAGCGCGACTTGCAACGGGGGAAGACTAGGGTTGAACGCGGCATTTTCTGCGTACATACCTGAGAAGATCTGCCCGTTATTGTCACGGATAGCCACACCGCTCAAATTGTGTGAATACGGTGCATGACTGCGATTCGTTGCGCTGACAGCAGCCTGAATAAGTGCATCGTCTTCCTCGGCCGTTAAACCATGATTAACAGGAACCAGCAGTGGCTGGTCGATACCGAGATCAATCGGGCCAAAAGGCTCTGGCAGATATTCGTGTAATAACTTGGCTTCACGATCGGGAAGTTGAATGTTTAGTGTATCCGCACCGTTGATCTCATTCATAAACTGACGGCAGTGGCCACATGGGCTGTAGTTGATGGTGATGTCTTTAAGCGCAGATTCCCCCTTCAACCAAGCGTGGCTAATGGCAGATTGTTCGGCATGTACCGCTTGATTGAGCTGCACACCTTCAAATTCCATGTTCGCACCAAAATAGAGACGACCCGACGCGCCACGAGCAATCGCGCCAACATAGAACTTTGAAATAGGGGCGATAGAGTAAGCCGCAGCGATAGGCAGCATGGCAACACGCAGGTCTTTGTCTGCTAAGCCCGTTAGCTTGAGTAGGTTTTCATAGTCTTGGGCACTGATTGTCGCGTCAAAATCTGGCGAGGTGCAGAGTTGTTCCATAGCCTCTTTGAGTGGTGAGGGTAGGGCTGCAATCGCGTCTTGAATGCTAACTCGCATGCTTGCTCCAAGTGTTGTTGTATGGGGAATCATTTTAAGAGCAAACGCCTGCCTATTAATGTGATTTTGATCACTTAAATAGTGCAATGAAACGTATCATTTCATAAATATAAGTGACCTCACATGAATTCGATTTCATTTGATACAGGTCGAGATTGGGCTGCAATTAACAAAGAACTCAATGACATGAAAAACAAACGGGGCAAGAATGGCTGTCATGATCCCACATATCACTAACGCTAATGAACTTAATGCGCCCTCCTGATAGTGAGTTTCAGCTGCTTTTGCCGTGCCTATGGCGTGAGACACCGCGCCGATTGAAAGGCCTCTAGCAAGAGAGGATTTAATCTTCATGATGTTCAGTAGCGGATAGCCAATCAGTGCACCGAAAAGCCCTGCAACCACCACGAGTGCAGCCGTGACCGCGGGAATACCGCCTATATGTTCAGCCGTGCCCAAGGCAAAAGGCGTTGAGATAGATTTTGGCAACACAGATGCTGCTATCTGGAGATCTCCGCCCGCCAGCAACGCGAATGTGGTGCCAAGAGTCATTGAGAGCAAACTCGCGCCAAGACATGCCAGTAAGATGGTTTTCCAGTGTCGTTTAATCACGTGCATTTGCTCGTATAAGGGATACGCCAATGCAATTACCGCAGGGCCAAGCATGAAATTTATGGCTTTGTTCTGGTCAAAGTATTCTTTGTAGGTATTGCCTGAATAAATCACCATTGGCATCAGTACAAGTAAGCTGATCAGCAAAGGATTGAAAATAGGATGACGTAGTTTTAAGGCAATATGACGGGCGATGAAGTACACCACAAGGGTTGCAATAAGCCACATTAGTTATCTTCCCCTTGATATTTATCCAGAATTTTTGCCATAACAATCAGCACCACCGTAGAGCTCAATATCGTGGCGCCCAATAGAGGCATCGAATCGGTGATCAACAGATGAAAGTGATCCATTAGCCCCATGCTGGCAGGGATAAAGAACAGTGGCATGATGGTAATCAGTACCGTGCAGGCGTCTTTTACCCAACGTCCCGGTACGATGCCCGTTGTTAGGCTCACGAAAAGCAACAGCATGCTAATGATACTGCTGGGTATAGGAAGGTGTAACAGTTGAGTCAGTAAGC
The DNA here is from genome assembly GCF_041439165.1 of Enterovibrio sp. FF113. Taxonomy (NCBI): domain Bacteria; kingdom Pseudomonadati; phylum Pseudomonadota; class Gammaproteobacteria; order Vibrionales; family Vibrionaceae; genus Enterovibrio; species Enterovibrio sp. FF113. Next base: position 74,445 of record NZ_JBGONO010000020.1, read on the forward strand.
TACCCACAAGGGTATAAATCGCGATGAGTGCGAAACCAAGAAGATATTTCACGTCGAAGACCCTGATAGACAGTCGTGAAACTATTCTAGACTGAGCTCGCTATGAAAATCTTGTTCAAAACATGGTAATTCCTACCATTGCACAATAGTTAGGCAACGTGAAGGGCGTTACATCAGATAGATAATCGCTGCAGCAGCACTGAGCACAGAAAGAAGCGTACCTGTAATGATGGGCACAACGTTACGTTGTGTTTTCAATTCTTGTACGGGTTCATCGATGTGAATGTCAAGAGGGTCAGGTTCTGAGGGATTGGGTATCACTTCAGCTTGTCGTTGATAGGTTTTTTGAGGCAACGCAACGCGGTAGCCATGATCGCCCACCACATCTAACGGAAGTGTTTTTTCGCCATGGCGATAAGATTTAGCCAGCAGTGAGCACAGGCTATTTTGGTGCTGAGAAAAAGAAGAGTCGGGTAACGATGTAGAAGCATACAGAATACGAGCAGACAGCACTTCTCCAGCATGGTAGCAAAGCATTTCTAGTAAGCGACACTCTTCATAGGTGAGTGTGCTTACTGTACTGTCTTGCCAAAACAAGGAACGGCTTTCTGGTTCAAAATCGACGTTAGAAAAGCGGTAGCACCGACTGTTTACTTTGGTTACCATTTTCTCATCCACCTCACTATCTCTTATTAGAAAAGTGTGGACTCAAATCACGGAAATTCAAATGTAACACCTCTGTTTCTTTGGAGGTGTATAGCGTACATCACGCGGTATTCAGCAAAGGTTAGTGATAATCACTAAGATACAAGCGATTCGACGTAGTGATAAATGGATTTTAGAATCGCTAATTTTTTTGTGTCGCTTTGATTTTCTTCAGCGAGATCTTCCAATCGCGCCATGTATTCAGGCAAGTGTGTTTCGAAATAATCTCGGCGATGAAGGTGCCATTTCTTTTGCTCGCTGTCAGTCAGCGTCCAAGAATAGTTGCGGGCACGGTAGCGAAACAACAGCGGATGAATACGCTTGTCAGCGACATTGATTTCAAGCGCCGCGAGATTTTCCGGTTTGGTTTGACGAATGATATCCATGGTGGAGCGATCAGACGGCGAGAAGAAACCATCATAGAGCGCCGCATCCACATTGTTAGCATCGCCATACTGGGGCTTTTCAGCGTAAAGCTCGACCAGTTTTTCTCTTACCTGTGGGTGTGCCTGAAGTTTCTTCAAGTGATCAAGACAGCGTTGGCGATCAATACCCAATCTTTCAGCATCTTCTGGACGCAAGGTTTTTGCTTCAGCTAAGACAGGACATTTATTGATGTGAATGAGTTTGATAGGAGCAGGTAACTCATCAGGTGCGAGGTCGGCACGCTTTGTATATAAACGTTCACGAAGTGCCGTTGCATCTAAGTCAAACAATGGGGATGGGTCGAGCGCAAGATCAATGGCGATAACGGCGTTTTTGTTGTCTGGGTGCCACGCAACGGGAACAATCCAACTGGTGTTACCGCGCTCAGTGCCAAACATGCCTGAAACATGCACAAGCGGTTTCATCGCGACGATGTCGATCAATGCTGTTAGCTTATTTTTATTGCGATGTGTATACAGGTAATCAAACAAACGAGGTTGGGCTTGTTTGAATTTCTTCGCCATTTCGATGGTGGCAATCACATCAGCCATTGCATCGTGCGCGTTCGCGTGCTCAATACCATTGGCAACGGAAAGATGTTCCAACTTAAAGCTGGTGGCACCCTCAGCGTTTACTGGCCACTCAATGCCTTCAGGGCGAAGTGCATACGCGGCACGCATTGCGTCCAACAAATCCCACCTTGAATTACCGTTTTGCCAACTCCACCCGTAAGGGTCAAAGAAATTGCGATAAAGCGTATAGCGCGATACTTCATCATCAAATCGAATATTGTTGTAGCCCACTGAACATGTCCCTGGCATAGAGAGTTGCTCATGAATTTTGGCAATGAACTCTGGCTCAGGCAATCCGCGAGAAACGGCAGTTTGAGGCGTAATTCCGGTAATCAAACACGCTTCTGGCTGAGGCAAATAGTCATTGGGTGGCTGGCAATAAATGACCAACGGTTCACCGATGATATTGAAGTCTTTGTCTGTTCTTACGCCTGCAAACTGACAAGGTCGATCTAGAGCAGGGCTGATGCCAAAGGTTTCGTAATCAAAGAAGAAAAAAGTTGGTTCGTTGGTGTTTGCCACGGTGGTATCCAAGGGTTTGAAAGACGTGGGGATGTTACCGCAAAATTGGTGAGAAATCTTGCAATGCAAAAGAAAACGACCGGATGCGCAGGCCCTAAATGACGTTAATCGCCGTCGAGTACTAACCTTGCGTTCAGAGGTTGCACAGGGCGAGCGTTGTTACCCATGGCATTCATCTGATTGTTCATCTGTGTGATTTGGTCAGCGTCTGCGTATGGCTCATAACGCGTAACGCGGTATCATCGATGAATGGAAAGCGGTTGTTGTCCGTTCTATTGGAAATATAGCGATAAATATCGAATTCAACATTAAGGGAAGAAAATGAAAATAACGCCGCTGTCCCAGCATATTGGCGCCAGCATTGATGATGTCAGTCTGGCCAATTGTAGTGAGAATGAGTTTGCGCAAATCTATCAGGCATTCTTAACTCACAAAGTGATCTTTTTTCGCAAACAGCACCTTTCACCGCAACAACAGCTTGAGCTAGCAGCGCGTTTTGGCGAATTGGAAGCACCACACCCATTCTTCCCTCATGTCGAGGGCTTCCCTCAAGTCAGCGTTATCGAAACCACACGCGGAAATCCGCCTGGTAAGAGCTACTGGCACACGGACATGACGTGGCAGAAAGCACCACCCAAATGCTCGGTGCTCTGCGCGCAGCATCTTCCTTCTGCTGGGGGAGATACTATCTGGGTTTCTATGGAAGCGGTTTACCGAGCACTGCCCGATGCGTTGAAACAGTCACTACGCGGCAAAACAGCAACCCATGCTGTGCATGGATTTGCAGGGAGTCGATTTGATGAAGTGGATGCGCAGGGCGAGAGCAAAGTAAGTAACATTTCAAGCGGGATAAAGGATATTCATCATCCTTTAGTGACAGTACACCCAGAAACAGGAAAACCTACCCTCTATATCAACGAGCAATTTTGCCAGCGTGTCGATGACGAAGACTTAGAAAAGGGTGAAGAATTATTATCGTCGCTATTTTCATACAGTCATGTTGAAGAATTTCAGGTACGTTTTCGCTGGCAAACAGGAAGTATCGCCATTTGGGATAATCGCTGTACTCAACATTTCGCTGTTACCGATTACGGTGACGAACCAAGAAGATTGCATCGTGTCGTCGTAAAAGGCGATGAGCCTCAGGCTTACAGCACGTTGTGAACATACAGAGCCAGTGAGTGTCATTATCACAGAATGTTATTGTCTCTCTAACCCTTGGAAAAATAGCGTAAATATTGGGCTATAGTTAATCAAAAAACATACCCAAAATCGGTTGGCGAAGCTCGCAATTTTTTATTGGTTAGCAAGGACAAGTAAATGGTTTGGTTAGATAACGCTAGGATCCTCGCGATTCTGGCGGTCGTGATGTTGCATGTCGCGGCAGACTTTGTGTTTGATGCACAACTGGGTAGCATCTCTTGGTGGATAGGGAATGTGTATGACAGCGCAGTCAGGTGGTGCGTGCCTGTTTTTGTCATGATAAGTGGCGCTTTGTTACTTGACCCTTCTAAAACGGAATCCCTGCAAGATTTCTACAAAAAGCGCGTCTCAAGGCTGCTTATCCCGTTAGTGTTTTGGACGTTGGTCTATCTCGGCTGGCAGGTTGTTAAAGGGGTGGTTAAAAATCAGCCTGAATCGGTGTCTTCGCTTCTTCTTAGTGTATTGAACGGTACACCTTATTATCACATGTGGTTTCTCTACATGATCGTAGGGCTGTATCTGTTTACACCATTTTTTCGAATGGTTGTCATGCAAGCCTCTGAAAATGCGCTTTGGGTGCTCGTTGTTGCGGGTATGTCGATCGCTGCGATTAATTCAGGTGTTGAAAAGCTGAATGGGCAAGACGCGGGTTTGTTCATCAATTGGTTTTTGTTATATGTACCCTATTTCTTTTTGGGTTATTTGTTACGCCAAACAGAACGCTATCCGCCATTTCGCATGATTGTCGGCGTGTTTGTGACTACATTTGTTGTTACATCATTAGGCTTCTTTCTCTTGGCATCCGCTTCATCTGTAAAAATAGGTCTCTATTTCTACGATTACTTGAGTCTTACTGTCATTCCCATGTCGATCAGTGTGATGTTTATGTTTAAGCGAAAAAACCGACCGCTTTGGACTACTGATGTTACCAAAGCGCTCGCTTCGTTGACGCTAGGCGTTTACCTGATCCATCCGATGGTTCTAGAAATACTCAATTTTGCAGGAATCGGCGCAATGTCGTTCACACCTTTGATTTCCATTCCTGTTATTACTTTCGTCGTTTACCTCGGTTCGCTCGTTGCTGCATGGTGCCTATCACGTATCCCGTTACTTAAGCGCTGCATTTGATGGTCTTTCTTTTCTAGGGGGCTTATCGCTCCTTAGCATCCTTGTTTATGTGACAAATAGGGTGGGTGAAACGACGTCTTACATCAGAGAGCTAAGAGGGATGTGCTGCCTGATAACATTAATGTAGAAGGTGATGCTAAAACTCGAGAAGTGTTATTGCTGTGTGTTCAGCCTATCTATGCACCATGCTTTCCTGTCTATCTGTCGACGTTTTCTTCTTTATTCTCTTTATGCCCCCTTTTATAAAAGGGCGAACGCCAGTTGTGTGTGTCTCTCGGCATAACATGTTGAAATCTAGTGTTGGGTAAAAAGGCGTATCGTATGGGTTTATATTCAATAACTTGCTTTGTTTTAGTTTGTAACCTACTGAATAATAAGTATAAAAAATGTTAAATATGTTGAAATGCGACTCAGCCAAGCATTTCGGCTATTTATTTTATCATTCCGCATAAATACTAAACAGTATGCTGTCGACTTTGTATGAAACATATGTTTAACATTGGATGAATATGCGCAATTTTTCGCTGCATTTAGTTTTGGGGCTAAGAAAACCATCTTTATTGCGCATAGTTTTTGGGTAACGGAACTGCCCCTGTTGCATACAAAGGAACTGATAAAATGAAAAAAACAATCCTCGCGTTGGCGATGGCTGCGCCACTGGCTTTTTCGGCTGCATCAGCAAGCGCTGAAACGTTAAAAATTGGGATGTCTCAATACCCAGAGGGCCTTCACCCGATCCTCGTTTCGAACGTCGCGGCATCATACATTCTGAGTACAGCGCACCGCGGCACGGTGATTTATGGCAAAGACTGGTTGTTACAATGTAACGCATGTGTCGACGTGCCCAGCTTTGAAAACGGATTAGCAGAGCGAATAGTGCTTGATGATGGTCGTGAAGGCATCAAACTCAAAGTGCAAATTCCAAATGATTTGTTTTGGGGGGACGGTGTTCCTGTCACCACCAAAGATATCGCGCTTGGTTACGCGATTGAAACCGATGAGCGTGTCGGCAACCCAGGTCTTCAAGAAGCCAAGACCATGGAAAAGCTGGTTGTGCTTGATGACAAGAACTTTGAAGTCGTTCTGAACAAAATCACATTCAAATACAATACGTTCATTCCTACTGCTATGCCTGCTCATGTGGAAGGAGATGTGTATAGCAAGGATCCAACGAGTTATTCAAAAACCACCAAGTACGCCACTGAACCAACAAACCCAGGTTTGTATTTCGGTCCTTTTGTGATTTCGAAAGTCAATGCAGGAAGTTTCATCACCGCTCAGAAAAACCCGCATTGGAAAGGTAAGTCTCCTGTCATTGACGAAATCATATTTAAAGCCATTGAAAACACCTCAGCGCTAGAAGCGCATCTTCTTTCTGGCTCTGTGGACTATTTGCCCGGTGAACTCGGCCTTTCATTGGATCAAGTGCTGCAACTTGAAAAGCGTCACGGTGATAAATACAAGGTTCACTACGAGCCTGGTCTGCTTTACGAGCACTTAGACACCACGATGAACAACCCGCATCTGGCCATTAAGGAAGTTCGTCAGGCGCTTCTTTATGGCGCGAATCGAGAGCAATTGGTGGATAAGCTTTTCGCTGGTAAGCAGCCAGTCGCAGATACGAACGTGAGCCCACGTGATACGACCTTTTTTGCTGACGTAAAACGCTACGAATATAATCCTGAAAAAGCCAAGCAGTTGCTCGAAGGTGCTGGATTTACGTTAAAAAATGGCGTGATGGTTGATTCGGAAGGTAATGAGCTACGCATCGAATTAATGACGACAGCGGGTAACAAAACCCGTGAGCTGGTGCAGCAAGTTCTTCAATCCCAGTGGAAACAGATTGGTGTGAAGGTGAGCATCAATAACCAGCCAGCGCGTGTCTATTTCGGTGAAACGTTAAACAAGCGCAAGCACAAAGGCCTAGCCATGTTTGCATGGTACTCATCACCTGAGAGTCCACCGCGTACCACGCTGCTTTCTACTAACATCCCAACGGAAGAAAACGGTTGGTCTGGTCAAAACTACATTGGTTACCAAAACGCTGCGATGGATGATTTGCTAAACAAGGTAGAAGCAGAGCTGGATACCGAAAAGCGTAAGAAGATCTTCCATGAAATTCAGAATATCTATGCGGAAGACCTGCCAGCACTGCCTCTGTATTTCCGTGCAGACAGCTTCGTGATGCCGAAATGGTTGGAAGGTGTGACACCGACGGGTCATATGTTCCCATCCACCAACTGGGTTGAAGAGTGGTACACGACTAAGAAGTAGGAGCCGTACATGGACGACAAGATACTTGATGTTCGTCGTCTGCGGGTGGCCTTTAAAGGCTACCCTGCGGTTAACGATATCAGCTTTCATATCAACAAAGGCGAGATCCTTGGCGTTGTCGGTGAATCAGGGTGTGGCAAAAGCCTTGCTGCGTTGACGCTAATGGGGCTGCAACCAAACGTCATGAAAGCCAGTGGTGAAGTGGTCTTTCGTGGTGAAAACCTGCTAAGCAACAGCGATGCGGATTGGCAGAAAGTGCGCGGCGAAGGTATCGCCATGATCTTTCAAGAACCCATGACTGCGCTTAACCCTGTTGTGACGGTCGGGGATCAAATTGCGGAGATGTTTGAACTTCACCGTGGTAACAATAAAGCGGAAGCGAAAGAGCGCGCGATTGACATGCTCGAAAGGGTGCACATTCCCGATCCAGTTCGACGTGCAACTGCTTACCCACATGAGCTCTCTGGTGGGATGCGGCAGCGTGTCATGATCGCCATGGCGCTGGCATGTGAACCTGAACTGATTATCGCTGACGAACCCACGACGGCATTGGACGTCACGGTACAAGCTCAGGTTCTCGATTTGCTGGAAGAGCTTCGTGATACCACAGGCACAGCGGTTCAATTCATCAGCCACAATTTGGGTGTTGTCTCTCAGCTTGCTGAGCGCGTCATCGTAATGTACGCGGGACGCATTGTTGAGCAAGCAACCGCTGAAGAACTGTTCGCTAATCCTCAGCACCCTTATACGCAAGGGCTAATGGCGACATTGCCAAAAATTGGCGCTGCACGTGATGTGTTGCCTGCGATTCCAGGTGCCGTGCCCCCGCTCGATTTACGCGGTTCTGGTTGTCCGTTCGCCGATCGATGCAGCAAAGCGACGCCGACCTGTGTGTCTGCAATGCCTGAATCGGTTGAACTCAACACCGTTCACACGGTGGCGTGCCACCATACATAAGGACGGACTTTATGACATTATTAAAACTAGACAATGTCTGTCAGCGCTATCCCATTGGTCAAAAAGGTTGGTTTGGAAAACCTGCGCAAGAACTGAAAGCGGTGACCAAGATATCCCTGTCATTGAATGAAGGGGAGACCATAGCGATTGTTGGCGAATCAGGCTGCGGGAAATCGACGTTAGGTCGCATGGTCGCATTACTAGAAGCGCCAGCTGAAGGCACGGTTGAGCTTGCCGGTGTGAAAACCGCGGGCTTGAAAGGCGAGGCGCTTAAAGCGTTGCGCCGTAAACTTGGGTTAGTATTTCAAGACCCGTACTGTGCACTGAATCCGCGCATGCCAGTTTCTGAACTGGTGGGGGAGCCGCTTGATGTTTATAACGTTGGCGACAAAGCCTCGCGCAAAGCCAAGGTGATTGATGCATTAATCGCTGTGGGTTTGAGTGAAGACGCACTCGATCGCTATCCGCATGAGTTTTCCGGTGGTCAGCGTCAGCGTATCTGTATCGCTCGCGCTTTGGTGCTCGAACCTTCGTTGATCATTGCTGATGAACCCCTGTCGGCACTCGATGTGTCGGTGCAAAGCCAAGTGTTGAATTTGTTTGCGGAGTTACAGCGCGAACGAAACCTGTCTTTTTTCTTCATTAGCCATGACATGGCCGTGGTGGACTATCTCGCCGATACCATTGTTGTGATGTATCTCGGTCAGATTGTTGAGCAAGCACCGCGCGATGCGTTTTTTGCTAACCCTGCTCACCCATATAGTCAGGCACTACTCGCCGCTGTACCTGAGGTGGGGCGAGGGAAACGCAAGCGAGGGTTATCGTTACAAGGCGATGTGCCAAGCCCGATAGACCCGCCCAGTGGCTGTGCGTTTCATCCGCGCTGTGCGAAAGCGACGGATCGATGCAAGTCTGAAGCGCCTAAGGCGTTGATGTATGGCGGTGATGAAAAGCATATTGTTGCTTGCCACTTCCCCAGTGAAGTGATTGACGCAAAAAAGTTTGATTGCAAGGAGGCCACGGTATGACGCGTTTCATTATTGGCCGCACACTACAGAGCATATTTGTCCTGTTTTTAGTTTCATTTGTTTCTTACGCGCTGATTGGTCTCATGCCCGGAGACCCGATTGATTTGATGGCAACGTCAGATCCGACAATGACAGCAGCAGATGTCGCAAGACTCAAAGCCCTTCAGGGATTAGACCAACCGTTGATTGAACGTTACTGGCACTGGCTATCTGCCGCCGTTCAGGGTGACTTTGGTTATTCGCGTCTGTATTACCAACCTGCGGAAGACGTGTTGATTCCAGCGGTGTGGAATACGGTAAAGCTGGTGGGCATTGCGACTTTGCTTTCACTGCTGATCGCTATTCCTGTTGGGGTGATTGCTGCATTGAAACATCGTACTTGGGTGGATTACGTGATCAGCTTTAGTGCCTTTGTGGGTTTCTCAACACCTGCGTTTTGGCTAGCGCTAATGCTAATTCTTGTCTTCTCAGTCACACTTGGCTGGCTGCCAGCTGGTGGCACGGGTGAGGCCGAAGGGGGTGGTTTTTGGGTGGAACTGCAACACCTTATCCTTCCAGTCATATCGTTGACTGTCTTGAATGTGGCGAATCATTCCCGCTATGTTCGCGGCACCATGCTAGAAGTCATGCGTCAGGATTACATTCGAACAGCGATTGCGAAAGGGGCGTCAAAAACCCGTGTGATTTTTCACCACGCATTGCGTAATGCGATGATCCCTTTAGTAACCATTATTGCGTTGGACATTGGCTTCTTACTGTCTGGTGCATTGATCACGGAAACCGTGTTTGCGTGGCCGGGCATGGGTAAGCTGATCTTCGATGCCATCATGGGGAATGACTATAACCTCGCTTTGTTGGGACTCATGGTGATCACTTTTACCGCGCTATTGGGTAACCTGCTTGCAGATATTGCCTATGCAAAACTTGACCCTCGTATCAGCCTGACAAAAGGGGCATCCGCATGACACAACATGTTTCCAATGCTGCTCCCGTTGCAGCACCGAAGCGCCAAGCTTCTTCGCCATGGGTACTTGTGTGGCACCGGTTCTGTCAACACAAAGCCGGCTTGGTGAGTGCGGTATTTATCATACTGTTTGCGATACTTTGCTTTAGCGCACCACTGCTTGCGAGTTGGTTTGGACACGACCCATTTGAAGTGGATTTCTTTGCGCGGTTTGAGCCTGCGAGTGATGCTCACTGGTTGGGCGCCGATGAGCTAGGTCGAGATGTATTCCTCCGTTTACTCTATGGCGGTCAAGTGTCGCTATCAGTCGGTGCGGTTGCAGCCTTGATGACGGCAATACTAGGCACCTTAGTTGGCGTCTTTGCGGGTTACTTTGGCGGTAAGCTTGACGCTGTACTAATGCGTATTGCTGATTTCACGCTGTCGCTGCCGACATTACCTTTGATGATCGTGATGGCGGCGGTCGACCTAAGTAAACTGGGTCTGCCTGAAAGCTGGGCGCAAGGTGAGAACGCTAGCTTCATTCGCATCATTGTGATTGTCGCCTTGTTTGGCTGGCCAACGACAGCGCGTTTGGTGCGCTCTGGTACGTTGTCATTACGAGAGCGTGACTATGTGAAAGCGGCTGTCGGTTATGGCGCTTCGCCTTGGCGGATCATTCGTCGTCATGTATTGCCGAATGTGTTGTCGCCCGTGATCATCGCAACCACCATGGCGCTGGGTGGCGTAATTTTGCTGGAAAGTGCGTTGTCATTTTTAGGTCTAGGCATTCAACCGCCGATGCCTTCATGGGGCAACATGCTGCAAAATGCGCAAGAAGTCATCTGGCAATCTCCAGGGTTGGCGATCTATCCCGGTATCGCCATTTTGGTGACCGTGATGGCGTTTAACTTCCTCGGTGATGCGTTGCAAGACGCGCTCGATCCTAAATCGGGTAACTGATTTTCAAACTCAATAAAAAGCCAGCGAATGCTGGCTTTTCTTTTTATTCAGACTATTAGCGAGATATATCTTCCCACCGAAATCTTCTCGTCGAAATGATTTGTACTCGAATTGCAGCCTCTTCTTTCTAATTAGCCTTAAACATGTAAATATTATACATGTTATAGTTTCAATACTTCCTAGGTGCCCATGATGATCAATATTGTTGATAAAGAAAAAGAAGAGAGAATCCCGCCCATACTTCGTCTTGGCTTTAGGCCGCTCTTTCTGCTGGCGGGTATTTATGCCGTTTTTTCGATCTGCACTTGGGTATGGTTGTTTACCTCTGGAAGCCAATCGCCGCTTAACGTGCCTGCGATCTGGTGGCATGCCCATGAAATGTTGTTTGGTGTTGCGATGGCTGTTGTCGCGGGATTTCTCATGACCGCTGTGCAGACGTGGACGGGTGTGAAAGGCACCTCCGGTGGGCGGCTGGCCTTTATTGTGATGCTGTGGATTGCAGCGAGGGTTCTGTTTTGGACGGACACGCCTTTATCTATCATCGCATTAGTTGATACGTCATTTCTTGTGCTGACAGGGTGGGAGATCGGTTATCGAGTGGTGATCACTAAACGCTGGCGAAATCTGTTTTTTATTCCGATGTTGCTGGTGGCAATCAGTGCGAATTTGGCGAGTTATGCCACTGTAAAGGGCATGCCACCCTTTTCCGCTAATGCGCTGTGGCAGGCGATGTTGTGGTGGTTCATGATTCTTATCTCCATCATGGGGGGGCGAGTGATACCGTTTTTCACCGCCAAGCGTTTCCAGCTTGAAGCACCCAAGCCCATATTATGGCTCGAGATGTTGGCCATACTTCCTCTTGTGATGCTTGCTGTTATCTCATTTTTCCCTTTGGTGCCAACGTGGTTCAACGCGTCGTTACTATGGGTCGCGGGTATCGCTCAGTGTATTCGTTTATACCGTTGGCAAGGAGTCCGATCATTCGGTGAGCCTCTCGTTTGGTCATTGCACCTGTTTTATCTTGCGCTGCCTGTCGGCTTGATTGCGAAAGCGTTGTATATCGGTAATGCATGGATTTCACATTCATTGATTCACCTTTTTGCGATGGGCACATTGGCTGGTGTTGTTCTGGCAATGATTGCTCGTGTGAGTATGGGACATACTGGCAGGGCGATTTATCAAGGCCCATCATTTAGCTTTGCGTATTTTTCATTGGTATTGGCGACGCTGGTGCGAGTGTTGGGACCAATAGTCTGGCCCGAACATTTGCAAACATGGGTCGTTATCGCGGGAATAGGTTGGAGTATGGCTTTTGGTGGCTTTGTTGTTTGTTTCGGTCCGATGCTGATTAAGGCGCGCGTAGACGGGCACCCAGGGTAGCGGCTATTGAGAAATCTACGGCACGTCAATGTTCTGTGGCACGTCGCACTGCAATAAACCGAGATTGCGTCATACTACTGATATGATAATCAAGGAGTAATTGTCGTGTGTAGATGGCTGGCGTACCAAGGTAAACCGTGTTTTCTGGATGAAATGCTACATCAGCCTAACCATTCATTGGTGATGCAGAGCATGGAAGCGTCGAAAGCAGTGACGGCGGTCAACGCTGACGGTTTTGGTGCGGCCTGGTATGGTGAAAAGCCGACGCCTGCGTTGTATCGTGAAGTGTTACCTGCTTGGTCTGATGCCAACCTACGTTCTCTCGCCCAACATACTAAATCTCATCGCTTCATGGCACATGTGAGGGCATCAACAGGTGCAAACACATCTCGAGAGAATTGCCATCCGTTCAACGTTAAAAATTGGCTCTTTATGCACAATGGGCAAATCCCAGAGTTCGAAAGAGTTCGTTATCAACTTGAGCGACAGCTCGATGAGCCTTGTTATTTAAAGCGTAAAGGTACAACAGATAGCGAGCTGATATTCCTCCTTTTAATGCAGCACGGGTTAGATCAAAACCCCAAATTGGCATTAAGACGAGTGATTAGCATGATTGAAGTAGAGATGGGCAATAAGGGCATTAATGATCAGCCTTTCAAGGCGGCATTGTGTATCAGCGATGGTCATCAATACTGGGCTTTGCGTTACGCCTCGTTCGGTACGCCACCAACCATGTTTTATAAAAGTGTCGACAGCGGTGTTGTACTTGCATCTGAGCCGTTTGAGCTAGACAGACATGAGTGGAAAAGTATTCCAGCTCAAAGTTTTGTTGAAATGGTTGGTGAGCAAGTGACAGTGACAGAATTTCACATCGCATAGGAAACGCATGATAGCACCGCTTGAATATTAGCTATGGTCATGACCTTATCCGGTGACACGGTGATCATGAACAGGACAAAGGGCCCTGTGTGCCCTTTCGTTCAATGCCATTCTGTTTTTGCAGATCTGCAATCCGATCAACTCAGTTTTCTAATTTGACGTTGCTGTTCTTTACTGACGAAACGCCTTATCTCTGTTAGTACGCGCGGAGTCATTTTAGAGCTCCACTGAGTGCTCTATGGTCGCCAAAGTGTATTTTAATGAGCCGGATTTCGTTTTAACCGCAATTTAACCAGCAATGTCACCGGTATGTCGATGATATTGAGTTTGAGGTAAAACACCAAGGTCATCAGGGCAACCGGTAGCGTTAAGACAATAGTAGGAAGATGATATAGCCATTGATTCAAAATGCTGTTCAGCGTGAGCATAAGCCCCGAAACTCCAAGACAGGCAAGCCATTTGACGTGTCGGTAAGGGAGGGGTTGTTTTCGCTGACTGATCACATAGAAAAATATGAGGCGAAGTGAATGGGCGCTAAAGAGCACAGCGACAATTCCCAAAACACCCCATTGTGGAGTGAGCACGCTGTATCCGATGAGTGCAAACAGCGCGCACCCTGCCTGAATCCACATTTGAGCTTGGCTGGAATCGCCACAATAGCAGCCTAGATTCATGTAATCACCAGCATTTTTGATCATAGCTATCAACAATAGGAATACGAGAACGACACTCGCATCGGCGTAGACTTCGGGTAGTAGCCACTGAATTGCCATTGGCGCCGTGAGGATGAGCAAGGTCCCAAGCATAATACCGAGATTAGTGCCAAGTATTGCCTTATCCGCACATTGTTGTTTGCCATCTGGGTTCTGCAACATGGGGATTCGGGTAGGGAACCACCATAGTGCGTAGGGTTGCATCAGCAAGCCCAAAATCAGCGTGAACTTGGTTGCAACCGCATAAACAGCTAACTCTTCGATACCGACACCATGGGCAAGGAACCAGCGATCTGCGCCTTGGACGAGATAGATTGAGACTGCCCCAATCAGCACGGGAACGCCAAAAGAAAGGAGTTGTTTGGAATCTGCAAGGTGACCAATTTTTCCCATTTGTCCTCGTTGATATCCAACAAGGCAGAGCGTTAAAAGCAGACTTGAAATGGCCCCTGAGATCAGTACGGCGTCTAGCCCATATCCTAGCTCGAGCAGGACGACGGTGAGAGTGGCTTGCACAAAAGCTTTGATTACATTGAGATAGCAGAAGCGCTTGGCCAGAGCATTCATTCGCATCAAGGTTAGCGGTATGGCGATCACGCCATCGAGCATAGTAGGGATCAGTAACAAAGCGATTTGATACCAAGCAAACTCGACTGGCATTAAAGTGAGCAGCCATGGCGTCACTAAGAGGATTACCCCACTACCAATAAAACAAATGATGACACTGAGAGTGAAACAGTTTGAGACTAACTGCTGGCGCTGCTTTCCTTCTGAGGTTCCTACATAGCGGTACATCGCATCGACAATTCCAAAACTGAATAGAATCGTGCCGATATCTGCCAGTAGGATCAGTGACTCTAACGAGCCATATTCTACGAGTGATAACTTATGCGTCAGGTAGGGCAACATTAATAATGAAATGCCCTTCATCATGATAATGCCTATCGCGTAGTAGAAAGATTGTGTCATCCAAGCCATCACGGTTTACCAAGCAATTTTGAGTACACTTCTGCAATCACCCAACAGACTGCGAACACGGCGTTTGTGCATATCAAGACGAAGCGAGTTTAGTCCAAGCCAGATGGCTTTAGCGTACTGATGTCTGCTGCGATAATAGTCTGCATAGCCTTCAAGCAAGCGAGCTTTACCTTTAGTAAGCCCTTGATACGAAACCTCACTGTGTAGATGTTTTCGGCAATATTGGTCAAATATCCTCTCTATATGTCGCAAATTATCGAGTTTGCGATTTTGGGTTTGGGTTAGAGAGTTTTGCCGCATCAGGTAAGCGGTTTGCACCGAGCTGAGCACACCAATAGGGTGCTGCTCACAAATGCGAAGCCAGAGATCCCAGTCTTCGCCAAAGCTTAATGAGTCATCAAACCAAATGGGGTGTGCAAGTTGGTGGCGATTCAGTATCACGGTTGATGTACCAATGATGTTATTGATAAGAATCGTCTCAAGCGCTCTGTCAATCCGAAAGGCTTGGCCACTTGCGTGTTGATAATGGCCCCAGTAAGCAAAGCAATCGACAATCGGCTGAAGCTCTTCATCAACATGTTCGTAATTAGTGAAACTTAACGCGATATCTGGGTGGAGTTTGTGTAAGTTCAGTTGCAGTGCCAATTTATCGGGGTACCAATAGTCGTCTGCATCGAGAAAAGCGATGTAATCGCCCTTAGCATGCCTAAGCCCGATGTTGCGTGCTTTGGCCGCACTGCCAACTGCGGTATGGAATACGCGTATCCGGCTATCTGTAATAGTGGTGAGGTACTCCTCTGTATCGTCACTGCTGTTGTCATTAATGATCAGCAGTTCAAGATTCTTGTGCGTTTGATTGAGCACACTTTCCATTGCTTTGGGTAAAAATGGCAAACAGTTGTGTGAGGGGGTGATAACCGAAACCTTGTCCATGATGTGCTCCTATGGCCAGACGAAACTCAACAACAGCACAGAATGTGCCATTATTTCAAGCTGTTGACTTATAAGTATTTTTATAGAAGGGCGATAGGGGCGCGTACCTAGTACGGGCGAAAAGATGCATATTGAATGTCAAACTGACAAAACGATGCAGGTTTCGTAGTGTTGTTAGCTTCTATTAACGCTAACTGATTAATAAATATCACTAACTTTAGTTGGCACTTTATTTGCTATTGGCTGAATACACATAAAAAAGCAGCAGCCTGAGCGTGTCCCAATGAAAAAAGTCGCCTTTATCGCCCCTACGTATCCTGTCCTGAGCGAAACTTTTATTCAAACCGAAGTTGAGTCCATTAAAGCATGTGGTCATGAGGTTATGGTGTTTGCCTTTGATATCAATAAAAGTGAGCAGCGTTTTGACTACGACTTGGCAGAAATTGCGCAAGATGTTGACTGGAATCTTTGGACTCAGATTTCTCAACGGGGACTGCTCAAGGCTATGCATTTCGTCCATGGTCAAGTTGGTTTGCCTAAGCGTTCACTGTTCTACTATGGCCTTAAACTTGCAATGCAATTGGCGGAGAAAAAAGTGGATCATGTGCATGCCCATTTTGCTCAACATACCGCTGCACACGCTATTGTTGCAGCGAGACTGCTTAATATCAGTTGTTCGTTTGTGGCACATGGACACGATGTGTACGAGGCAGCATTTGATATTAAGAACAAAATCGAAGCGAGTGATTTCGTTGTCGCAGTCTGCCAAGACATGCTCAATGACTTTGATAACGTGGCGCGCGGTAACGTCAAATTACTCCATTGTGGTGTGACAACAGATAAATTTATCCTTCGCGGGAAGCAGCCCTCTTCTCACCTTCGTCTTGTGTTCTTGGGGCGTTTGGTTGAACAAAAAGGTGTGCATCACCTCATAGAGGCGTTAGCGTCCTTGAAAGATCGGGTTGAGTTTCAACTGGATATTGTAGGCACTGGCGATATGGAGGAAGACCTAATTAAGCAGGTCAGCGAGCACGGACTTTCTAAGCGTGTAACTTTTCTCGGCGCAAAACCTCATGATTGGGTGAAAGAACATTTGGCTGACTACGATTGCTTAGTGGCACCGTTCTGCTTTTCCAAAACAGGATGTGTTGATACAGGGCCGTTGGTTCTTAAAGAAGCAATGGCGGTGGGGACGCCCGTCATTACGACCAATATCATGGGCTGTAAAGAAATCGTCACTCCAGAAACAGGCTATTTAGTGGATGAGCAAAATGTACAACAGTTAGCTACCAGCTTGGCTCAGTTTGCTCGGCTTACTTTTCAAGAGCGGCTAAAAATGGGCTACCACGCTCACAAGCGAGTCGTTGATAGCTTTAATGCTTACGTGCAAGCCAAGCGATTATCTGGATGGATCGAAAGTGTTTGAGGCTAGTGGGCTCTAGTGACGCGGCGGGGTTAATGAACAGTTTAAGGGCGCAAAGTGCGCCCTTAAAGTATTTGAAATGCACTAAATGGCAATACCGTACGGTTCATAACCTTGCCATGCATGGTCATACAAGGCACGAGACTCTTTTCGTAGCTTTTCAATTTTTGCCACTTCATATTGGCTCAAATCGCGAGCATTCAACGTCGCACTGCGCTCGATGGTTTGTATCTGCTCGTAGTTCTCATGTTCCTTACCATTTTTAACCCCAGAAATGGCTTTTAAGTGAAGTTGAACTTCAGCAATCATTTTGCTTTCTGGCAAAGCAACCAAGACTTTAATATCTCGATATCCAGACGGGCGAGGAGTATGGAAACGATTGATGACTTCCATTGTTTTCGCTGACGCGGCTAATTGCTCATAAGCGATATTCAAATCTTCTATTGAGTCCGTTTCCACAGTGATTCGAACAAGGTCAGTGAGGCGTGATACATCACCATCGAGTTCTTTATTGACCTTTTCGGTTGCGCGCTCCAGTCCTTTCAATCCAGCGGATAACACGTTGCCGTTACTTTGTTTGGCAATATCGCTGGCAAGTTGTTCTAGTTCTGCCTGAGCAGCTGGGGCTGAGGCATAAAGCTTGGTTAAATCGGCATGTGGTTGTGCGATGGCTTGGGCGCGGAATGAAGGAATAGAAAACAGCTCTGAAAGGCTCGCTTCGTGACCGGCTTGTGGCTGCTGATAAGAAATGCTCTGGCTATTTTCGGGTACTTTTACGTCGAGTTGCTCAGCATAAGCCGGCACACGAATCACCAGAATTGGAACGATAATCAGCGCTTTAAACATTCTTCCCATCTAAATACCTCTGTTGGTTGAGGGTCACTCGGTTAGCGTCCTGTGAGTGACTACAACTTCATCATATCGACTGAAGATGAATGTTAGCTGAATGGAAGGGCGAGGTTCGAGGTGAAGTTCTCAATCTGTGTTTTTACACGAGGCGCAGATCAAATTATGCAAATTATTATTCTGGCATTTGTAATATGTATAGTTTATCTGTGCGTATATCCCATATCGATTAATTAATCACTCTGTGAATGTTTGTCAAAATTGATGTGGTGACGTTAACTTAATGTAATGACAGTTATCGTGTGTTTCTTACCCAGAGATGCTCGTTAAGAGATCGATATGGAGGACGTAACATGTATCATCCAGATTATCTTATGCAGCTATGTCATATCAGCGACCTAGCAGTACAAGAACTCGAACCGACGTTTGACCATTTGCCAACTACCGCACACGCCGATGGTCAATACAGATTAAGACGCTATTCCATCGTGCAGTGTGATGCTGGCGCTGTCCGCCAAATGCCCCAACACACCTTTGTGCAAAGCCGATCCATTAACCAACACCAAGGTGGTGTTGTTCGCCATTTTGAAGACTTGTCGCCGAATGTTCTTCATTCGGAAGGGTTCTTTGAGCTTTGTCGATTGTTTAAAGACAACAATGAACTGGACGATCAGCAGGACATCGAGATCCATCAAATGAGAGTGATTACCCTAAATGACATCACTCCCGTGTCGCCAGAAGGAGTGCATCAGGATGGCTTTGATCATATTGCGATAGCGGCAATTCATCGGAAAAACGTGCAAGGCGGGGAAATTTTGGTGTACAAAGACAAAGCCGAGCAGCCGTTCTTTTCGCTGGCAATGAACGACGGAGATGTGGCGCTGCTCGACGATCATGCCGTTTGGCACAACGCAAACCCGATCCGGCCTATTAACCCTTCCTTGCTGGGACATGTTGACTTGTTTGTGTTGACGGCGCGCGAACGTTGATGCCTTCTCCTGTTCGGGTTAGGGCAAGTGAAATGATGAGTTTTGCTAGCCTTGACCCGAAGGGAATCAACCATAATTTTGCTTATTCTTATCTTTAAAATCACACAGTTACTTGTCCTTAAGTTAAACTGGTCGCAATATGAACTAATAAACCGCGTCTTTAATGTTGAATACTCCCAAATACCTCGCTTTAGTAGCAACCTTATTAACCCCTGTGTGTTGGGCTGAAGTTGTTGACGCCACAGATACCACTGAAACTCGTCTCGATGTGGCGATAGAGACAAAGAAGCCTGACGTCGATACTGTCGAAACACTGCGCCTTAAGCGAAGCGAAAACTGGGGCATAGCCGCCACGTTACGTTCTGCTGGTGTTCCTTACGCCGAAGGTGGCAGCGCGAATGTCTCCAGCTTCGTCCCTATGATGTTCTACCAAGATGAAGCGTTTTTCATCAATGGAACAGAAGGCGGCATCCGTCTTTGGGAAGAAGATGAGTGGCGGGTCAATGCTATCCTTCGCATGCGATTTATTGATTTGCCGACGGCCGTGCAGAACGATATCGGCGGTGATACCGGCGACTTTGGTTTCCAACTAAAACGCCAACTTGGTGATGGCTGGTATGCAGATCTCGATGTGTTATCGGATAAAGATTATCGTTTCCACAGTGTTGCCACGCTCGGTAAAACAATTCATACAGAGGATTTTGACCTCGACGCGACGGTTTCGGCACGTTACAAAGATGCAGACTTCAATAGCTTCTATTACGGGTTGTCAGAATACCGAAATGAAGGGGTACACATTGGAGCTGGCGTTGATCTCAAAGCGGGCATGAAAGGGCGTTACCACGTCTATTCCAATCTTTATCTCGTCGGGGCGGCATACGCGACGTATTTTGATAAGAATGTTCGCCATGCGGCTACCATCGACAAGAATTGGCAAGGGGAGGTTTTCGCTGGTTTCGGTTTCTTCAATGATCACAAACGCGATGGCGAACGAGAGATTTCGACTCGTCCATATTGGCGATTAGCGTATGGTTGGGCAACGCCTTCTAACATTGGTGAGATCATTGCAGGTGGTACGGAAAAAGACCCCTATGGTAATACGTTAACCTCGGTGTTTTATGGGCATCCGTTGACTGACTCTCTGTTTGGCGTCCCACTGGATATTTACTTGACGCCTGGCGTTGTTTGGCACTGGAGTTCTGAGGTACAAGCCTCGTCAGCCGAGTTTGTGATGGCGATTAAGGCCTATTACACGTTCGATTGGCCAACAGAATGGCGAATCGGTGCGGCAGAAGGTTTGTCATACGTCAATAACATCACCTATGTAGAAAGCTCTGAAATGGAGCGCAAAGGTTATGAGCCAAGCCATTTGCTCAACTACATTGATCTTTCTGTTGATGTGAATGTCGGTGATTTGATTGGTCAGAAGAAATTGAACAATCTGTGGTTGGGTTATTCAATTCATCACCGTTCGGCGATTTTTGAGAAAGCGAGCCAGTTTGGTCGAATCAAAGGTGGCAGTAACTACAACACGATTTACTTGCAGATGGACTTCTAGACTAAGAAGCTAGGACCTACGTGTTGGAATGTATGCGATGGTCAATCTGATGAACAAAGAAGCGGGCTTTAGGGCCCGCTTCTTTATGTTTGGTATTTAGGCAGTGTAGGGAAGGTAACCCGTGAAGCCTACAATTTTCCAGCCTGATTCGGTTTGCTTCAGGTAATACAGCGTTTGCCACTTCAGCACCTCAGGTTCTTTGCCGACAACCTGAATGGTGCCATCAAACTGCTTACGCGCGATGGCTTTGCCGTCTTTTACTTCGATTTGTTCAAGCGTGGTGAGCTTATGAATAGCGTCTTCTAGAGGCTCTGCGTATTTCGTATCAAGACTTGCACGCGCAGCTTCTAACCATGAGTCTCGGTAATCTCCGAAACGTGAAAATGCCAAGTTCCATTTCCCCGGGTCTTGATCGAATCCTGCATTCACGGCAAAAAATTCATGCTCCAGAAAGTCGTTTTCCACCATTGACCAATTCGCTTGGGTGTAAGCCTGAATATCTTTGGCGACGAGCATGTCCCAAATTTCTGCGCGATCGGGATCTTTATCTGAAAATGGATTGCTTTTAATCATTTATGACTCCAACAGTATGAATTCGCTGATGGCTTATAAAACGGGATTTAAGGACAAAAGAAAATGGGAGATAAACAAGGCTGAGAGGTTGCTCGGGGATAAGGTAAAAAAAGGGGGCTCAGGGAGCCCAAATAAAGAAAATCAAAGCGCGAAACGTGACCAAGTGTTGGCTACTTCTCGCGTTTGATGTTGGCAATATATTTGCAATGAATTGGACGCGCGGGCTAGGAAACTAAGCCTAGTAAGTCTTTTGCAGCTTGCTCCATTGAAGCCTTGGCAGGTTCATCACCCATTGCTAAGGCTTCGCTGTAAACAAATTCAATGTCGGTAATACCAACAAAGCTAAGTACCGTTTTGAGGTAGCCGACGACATGGTCGTTTTCAGTGTCTTTGTGAATGCCGCCTCGCGTTGTCACTATGATGGCTTTCTTGCCAGTCAATAGACCTTGCGGGCCTTGCTCTGTATATGCAAATGTCACTCCCGCACGTGCAATAAAATCGAACCAGTTTTTTAGCTGTGTTGGAATGGAAAAGTTGTACATTGGCGCAGCGATAACCAACGTATCACTGGCTTGGATTTCGTTAATTAATTGGTCCGACAGCGCTAGCGCATCTTGCTGTTTCTGAGTGGGGTTTTTCGCTCCACGTAAACCTGTCGCAAGTTCACCATCCAGCACGGGAACGGGGTGCGCGGCCAAATCACGCTCGATAATGAAATTGTCGCGGCCAAGTTGGTCAACCATTCCATCAATCAATGTTGTTGAAGAAGAATACTCGCCAAGAATGCTCGATTTTAGAACCAGTACATTTGCCATTTCATGCCCTATTAATATTCGTGTTTACTGTGTCTTATTGTGATAACAACTATAGAGAAAGGATAGCAGGCAAAAAAGCGGAAAAATCTGGGGGTAGTGTTCGAAAATATTGAATGAGATAACGCTTGCTGAATGTGAACCTATAAAAAAGGCTTCCTACAGGAAGCCCTTCTCGAGCAATTATGCGTTTAACCGCACTTAGAATCGCCGCAGTTTAGGCAAGTCTGGCAGCCGTCTTTTACAACAACCGCTTTGTTGTGGCACTTATAGCAAAGCGTCGCACTTGGCGGGAAGCCTGTGTTCACTTCTTCTTCTGCTTTTGGTTCCACTTTCGCTGTGTTTTCAGCACGCTTCGCTTCAAGGAATGCTTTTTGGTGTTCATCCATTTCTGGATTATCCAGCATGCCGATTTGCATCAGATGTTGTTCAATAACGTTGCCGATTTCTGCAATCAACGAAGGCACATATTTGCCTTTATTCCAGTAACCGCCTTTTGGATCGAACACTGAGCGAAGCTCTTCAACCAAGAATGTGCAATCGCCACCTTTACGGAATACGGCAGAGATAATGCGCGTTAACGCCACAATCCACTGGTAATGCTCAAGGCTCTTACTGTTGATGAAAATCTCAAATGGCTGACGCATTGCATGATCGGTGCCTTCGTTCAACACGACATCGTTGATGGTGATGAACAGAGAATGCTCAGAAACGTGCTCAGGGGTTTTCAGCTTGTAGGTGGTACCCAGCAAAACCTCTGGACGTGGCATTTCTTCATGCATGGTTTCTAGCACTGGCGCGACGTCTTCTACCAATTTAACCGGTGATTCTTGAACGACGTCTTTGCTTTTTACTTTATAAGAAACAATTTTGCTTTCGATTTTACGTGTCATAACGAATTACTTCTTCAGAGTGGACAGCTTGATCGCAAGCCATCCTGACAATGTGTATCCCCGAGTATCTTGAGGTTACTCGGGGATAGGATTAAAACTTACCGTAGTAGCCTTCTTTCAGCGCATCGTAAAGGTTTGCTGCTGAGTGAATCTCGCCGTCGTACTCAATCTTCTCGTTGCCTTTGGCTTCGAAGGTAGAGCCGTCTTCCAGCGTAAACACGTACGTGGTTTTCTCAAGATCTTCATCTTTCACCAATACACCTTGGAACACTTCTGGGTTGAAGCGGAAGGTCGTACAGCCTTTCAGACCTTTATCATACGCATCCATGTAGATGTTCTTGAAGTCTTCAAACGGGAAGTCGGTTGGCACATTGGCGGTTTTCGAGATTGAAGAGTCTATCCAACGTTGCGCAGCAGCCTGAACTTCTACGTGCTGACTTGGTGTAATGTCGTCGGCGGTGATGAAATACTCAGGTAATTGCTCGTCTTCTTTGGTGCTGTATGGCATCGCTTTGGTGTTGATAATCTCGCGGTAGGCCAGCAACTCAAAGCTATACACGTCGACGCTTTCTTTCGATTTCTTACCCGGTTTAATCACGTTACGCGTGTAGTGATGCGCAAAGCTTGGCTCGATACCATTACTCGCGTTATTCGCTAGCGACAGTGAAATTGTTCCTGTTGGTGCAATTGAACTGTGGTGCGTAAAGCGACCGCCTTTCTCAACCAGCTTTGCAATTAAATCTGGGCGAATATCGCCAATTTGCTGCATGTAACGGCTGTATTTGGCGTGAAGAACTTTGCCTTTCACCTTGTCACCAATCTTAATGCCGTCTGTTGCCATCTCTGGGCGTAGACGGAGCATTTTAGCGGTAACAACGAATTCCTGGTCCATCACAGGTGCAACGCCTTTCTCTTCGGCAAGTGCAACAGCTTGTTCCCAACCGGTGATCGCCATTTCCTGAGAAACTTGCTCAGTGAACGCGATAGACGCAGCGCTGCCGTATTTGTGGCGAAGCATCGTCAGCGTAGAGCCCAAACCAAGGAAACCCATACCGTGACGGCGTTTGGTTTCGATCTCTTCACGCTGTTTTGCTAACGGCAGTTGGTTGATCTCCACCACGTTGTCCAACATACGGGTGAAAGTCGCGACAACCTTACGATACATTTCCCAATCGAAACGTGCTTTCTCTGTGAATGGGTCACGAACGAATTTGGTCAGGTTAACTGAACCTAGTAGGCACGCACCATACGGTGGAAGAGGCTGCTCACCACAAGGATTCGTTGCACGGATCTCTTCACAGAACCAGTTGTTGTTCATCTGGTTAACTTTGTCGATCAGAATGAAGCCAGGTTCTGCGTAGTCGTAGGTTGACGTCATGATGACGTTCCAAAGATTGCGCGCTGGCATGGTGCGGTAGATCTTGCACGCAATGCGGCCGATTTCGTCTTCAACAAATCCTTCGCTGCTTGGCCAGTCTGCCCACACGATATTGGCATCGTTGTGCAGATCAGTTTTATCCTGACGTGCTTCTTTTTCAGTGACAGGGAAGATTAACTGCCATTCGCCGTCGTTCTTCACTGCTTCAATGAATTCTTCGTTGATCAGTAGTGACAAGTTGAATTGACGCAGACGGCCATTTTCACGCTTGGCACGGATGAATTCCATCACGTCAGGGTGACGAATATCCATGGTACCCATTTGTGCGCCACGACGACCACCTGCAGACGACACGGTAAAGCACATCTTGTCGTAGATATCCATGAACGACAGTGGGCCTGATGTGTACGCACCAGCGCCTGATACAAACGCGCCACGTGGACGTAAGGTAGAGAAATCGTAGCCAATACCACAACCCGCTTTTAGGGTCAGGCCTGCTTCATGAACTTTACCTAGAATGTCATCCATTGAATCTTCAATGGTGCCACTTACCGTGCAGTTGATGGTAGACGTTGCAGGCTTGTGCTCGAAAGCGCCAGCGTTAGACGTGATGCGTCCTGCCGGGATTGCACCGTGACGAAGTGCCCACAAAAATTCTTGGTACCATTTGTCTTGTACCGATTTCTCTTCGAGATCGGCAAGTGCACGAGCAACACGCTTGAATGTGTCATCGAGTGTGACATCGATTGCTTCACCGTGTTTGCTTTTTAAGCGGTACTTGCTGTCCCAGATTTCCATAGACGTATCTTGGTATGGAATTGCTAGAACACCAGTAGGTTCGATTTCAGAAGCTGACTTGGTTTTGGCCATTATGAATTGCACCTCGAGAGTAATGCCGACTTGTTGAGCGAAGCTTGGCCAAAGACACTATATTGTGTCTCTGATTGGCAAGGGCGCAGATCAAACCACTATATCGTGTGATCTTCAAGTCTTGACAAGCAGAGTTTATGGAACAAATTTTACTTCTCTTTACGGTATAGTGTGTTGTGTGTTCAAACTGTTCTGATCATGAAACCAATTAGAGAGACAATGACCGGAAATTAGCCATATTCGTCAGATCAGAAACACCAAGGTGAAAGGCTGAAAGAAGAGCGATTTTTAGTCGGCGCGCTGAATTTTTTTGTCATCCTACCTCTATTCTTCCGTCAAAATGACAAAAAATAGTGTGATTTCCTCGTGATGATAGGGAATCGTTCAACACATATGGCTATTTTTACTGTATTAAAGCGCAACCTTTTGTCTGTTCGCCAGTTTTCAATACATGGTGCGTCGAGTTTGATGACGGTCTACTATCTCTAGAAGCCAACAAATAATGTTGCCATGAGATTGCGATTGTAAATACAATGTTGATTTTTCTGTGTGGAGAAAGCCAAGCGCGATATCAAATCAGCCTTGAGAACAGAGTAATGACAAGATTTGAGGAAAGGCGCGAATGAACCTGTTTATGCTCGATGTCGATGGTACGCTCATCGATAGTTATGATTTCGATTCCGACTGCTTTCGATCAGCCGTCGAAGAAGTGCTAGGTCTGCAGTTAACAGAAGACTGGGGCGCGTTCACTAATGTGACTGACGTAGGCATTTTAGAAGAACTGATTGAACAGCAAGGTATGCGTCACGAAAGAATGCGAATTCTTCGTGAGGTAAAAAGCCTATTTCTGAATAAACTGCGTGCTTACATCACGTCAAATGCGAATGAACTGGTAGCAACGCCTGGTGCCATTAAATTTGTGAACGATATGAAGTCTCATCCAAATGTCGTGCTCGCTATTGCGACGGGCGGCTGGGAAGAGTCTGCACGAATGAAGCTCAAAGCCGCAGGTTTTGACGTGAGTGGTGTGAGCTTTGCTTCGTGCTCGGATGCGATGACGCGCAGTGAGATAATGGCACTGGCCGCGTTTCGCGCCAAGCAAGATACTGGCGCCGTGTTTAGCCGTCGCGTGTATTTTGGTGATGGTGAGTGGGACAAGATGGCGACGAATACGTTAGGGTATGAATTTGTTGCGGTGGGAACAAAAGTACAGCACCACACGCGGATTCCTAACTTCGTTCATTATGATGCTATTTTCGGAAAACTTGGGCTAATTAACATGTTAAATGCTAAATCAGCCTGATTTTCCCATCATGATTTAAAGTAAAAACAGCGCCATCTGGCGCTGTTTTTATTTGTGTAGTTATCATGAGTTGGTAGGCGGAATTATACATTCACATGTGTAGATTCTTCGCTCAGATTTTGCTTCAGGGAATCAAAATAAGCTTTCGTTTCATCAGCAACGACATGGCGCAGTAAGATCAGGCCGATCAAGTTAGGCACTGCCATTAATCCGTTAACAATGTCTGCAATTAACCAAATCATATCCAGCTTAATAAAAGCCCCCGACAGCACAAGCGCTAAGAACACAATTTTGTAAGCCAGCACTGCGCGTTGTCCAAACAAATACACCACGCAGCGCTCGCCGTAGTAGTTCCAGCCCAGGATAGTTGTAAAGGCAAAGAACATGAGTCCGATGGCGACTACCATCGGGCCATAGCTTTGGTTAAGTCCCAAAGAGAAGGCTTCGGTGGTCATTCTCGCGCCTTCTATGTCCATTGACCATACGCCGGTTAGAACCAGAGCAAGACCCGTCATAGAGCAGATCACAATGGTATCAAGGAACGTACCGACCATAGAGATCAAACCTTGACGAACACAGGAGTTCGTTTGGGCAGAAGCTGCTGCCATAGGCGCACTGCCAAGGCCTGATTCATTTGAAAATACCCCTCGCGCCACACCCGACTGAATTGCCAGCATGATGGTTGCACCAACAAAACCGCCTGTTGCCGCTGCGCCAGTAAATGCTGAGTTAACAATCAAACTCATTGCCGAAGGAATCGCGCTGGCATTGTTGAATAAAATCACCACACACGCTGTGACGTAAATGACCGTCATGGTTGGGATGATCTTACTCGCCATGCCGGCAATTGATTTGATGCCACCGATAGTGACTGCTGCGACTAACAAGGTCAGCACAATGGCAGTGACTTCATGGGGAATGTTAAATGCGATATGTCCCGCGTCCACAATGGCATTCACTTGTGGAAAAGTACCAATACCGAAACACGCCACACCGATAGTGAAGAATGCAAATAGGCGAGCGAGCCATTTTTGCCCTGCACCTTTTTCAAGGTAAAGCATTGGACCGCCCAGCATATTACCGTTGGCATCCTGTTCACGGTATTTCACCGCGAGTAGACATTCGGCATATTTTGTCGCCATACCAAATAAGGCTGCCATCCACATCCAAAAAAGCGCACCTGGGCCGCCAAGTTTGATGGCAGTGGCTACACCGACGATGTTGCCTGTACCAATGGTGGCGGAGAGGGCGGTGCACAATGCGGCAAAACTGGATACATCGCCTTTGTCTTTTACGTTTTTCTCTTTGGTGAAAAGATACGTTAGTGCTAAAGGGAGTTTAAGAAACTGGATTGCACCGAGGCGAAATGTGAAATATACACCCGTGCCAACTAGCAGTAATAAAAGTGGTGGACCCCAAACGAGGTTATCGATGATCTCAAGTAGGTTGTGTAGTGAATAGTTCATTTATCCCCCTTTAATATCCACTTTTCTTGAGTAAATGTAAGAAAAAGCAGGCTTTGATTAAAAGGAGGAGAATAGCCGCAAAAAGCAGCAGTAAAGTGGGTACTTTATTGCGGTTATCTCCTCTGTCCTTTTGCCTGAGAGTTTCACTTGAAGTTATTCGATATCACGGTGGATGTACTCGAATACGCAAGCTTGCTCCTTCGGCGCCCGATTTAACGGATCTCTCCAGAGGCTCCTCCAACAACAGTCCATACCCACGTGCAAATGCACATATTGGGTGCCTGAAAGATTTACTTCTTCGGCGGATGGCAATGCCATCTCTCTCCTGCTGTCTTCAACGGAACGTCAAATTGTCGAAAGCATCATAGATCACAGAAATACGAATGCAATGATAAATAAGGCTCTTAGGCGAATTTGAACTTAAACAAGGTGAAATTGGCAGGGTGTGTTAACTGGATGTGGTTACATTGATACATTAAAAGGAGATGCAGTACAAAACGTCAACAATTCGTGAGGCAGAAAGTACCACAGGTTACTATCTTATTTATGATACACATGAGCTCGTGATAGATGCAGAGAACTAGTGAGTCATCTGCATTCAAGTTTTCCCTATTTCCGCCGATAAATCTTCATCTTATAAATTAACCAATTAGTAAATAACCTATAAGAAATGACGACGTTTAATGAACTCTTAGGCACAAAGCCAGGTGACGCTGAATCGACCGTAAAGCAGAGATATAAACTGCTCTCTACGCGCGTACACCCAGACAAAGGTGGGTCTAAAGCCCTGATGCAACTTGTGCGTCACGCTTATGACAACACCATTAAAGGACGCGGTGAAAACGCGTTGTCTATACCGGCGTCTGCGAGTTTCAGTGACGGTGGCGCGTTAGAGCGAGAACTGCTCAAGACAAAGAAAGAGCGAGATGAGCTCACCGCATTAAATCAGTTACTTAAAGTCCAACTCAGTCAGGCACAAAAAGGCAAAAGCGTAGGTGCGAACACAAGTAGCGCATCTGGCGCAGACTTTTCGAGAAAAATTGCGCAGTTGGAGGGGGAGTTGGTGTTACTTAAAGAAGAGCGTAACAGACTCTCCAATCAAAAAGACAGCGCCATTGCCGAACAGCATAAATTGGCGGGAGAATTACGACGCGCGCTTTCCGACAACGAGGTGATGGAAACAGAACTCGATAGAAAATCCGGTGTGAAGACACCGGGATTACTTCTTTGGGCACAGAAGTTTTGGCTGCCTGCAATGGCGATGTCGTCGCTTGTTGTTGTCGTTGCTTTGGGTATGAAAATGTTGGATTGGTCATTCGTTACTGGCTGGCTTGATGATACGTCACCA
The DNA here is from genome assembly GCF_041439165.1 of Enterovibrio sp. FF113. Classification (NCBI taxonomy): domain Bacteria; kingdom Pseudomonadati; phylum Pseudomonadota; class Gammaproteobacteria; order Vibrionales; family Vibrionaceae; genus Enterovibrio; species Enterovibrio sp. FF113. The sequence continues at coordinate 103,508 of NZ_JBGONO010000020.1, forward strand.
GAAGTTGCACCACCTAGAGTACGCGTCGTTCATGCTAAACCCAGCGAAAAAGAGGTGCAGAAAATAGAACGTGGTGCACTGGAAGCCCAAGACGATGACACCGGTACTAGCAGCTTACCGTTCCTTAAGCTGACTCAGAAAACAGGTGTATGGGCGCTAGCATCCTATACTGAATCTGATAAACCCTATATCGCTATTCGCAGCGACAATGGGTCATACATCGTCAATGATTGTACTGGCGATTTTCGCTTATATCTTAACGAACAGTTAAAGCCACTTCGTGTTGCTGCAAACTTAATTTATCAGCATCAGAATCAACATTTTCATGTTTATAAAATTCCTTATGGTCAAGGCTCGTCACCTGAAAGCTGGTTGCAAAGTCGAAAACTCGAAATCAATGAAGAGCTGTTTACGAGTAAATCTTTCAGAACGAGTCGTGTTGCATTAGTCAATCAATGTCAAAAAATGATGCTGTAATAAGCAGGATCTTTAGTTTAGATATAACCTTATGAATATTGGACGGAAAAAAGGTCAATAGTATCGATGATAGAGGAAAATTACCTTCTCACAGCGATAAAGCCTGAACGGCAGGATATTCCGGTTGGTGTACTGACCCGACAGCGTCTCGTCGTGAGCGATTCTGTTAGCATAAAAGGGCTGGTCACGGGAATAGGTGTCCCAGATTGGTCTGATGGCAATGAACCCGCTAAGAATGATGCAAGTGTGGTTTCTGCTTTGATGCATTCAGGTTGTCGTCTTATCGGCAAAGCGCAAATGGATGATTTTGGTACCAGTATCAGTGGGCAGAATCCTTTCCTTGCGAGATTGAAAAACCCCATTGCACCGGACGCTCGTCTTGGTGGTTCATCATCCGGAGCGGCGCTAGCGGTAGCTAAAGGTGCAGCCACCATTGCGATTGGAAACGATTGTTGTGGTGGTGTACTCATTCCCGCGTCTTACTGTCATCTCTATGGTTATCGACCTTCACAGGGTATGGTCGATTTGAGAGGCATTTCGGCACTATCACCATCATTTGATGCCGTTGGTTTTATGTCCAAAAAGCTCCCTATACTGCAGCAAATAGCAGAGAAATGTTGGACGAAACCGCCTAAAGCTGTCCGTTTCAAGGCTTTAAAATATGCACCGACCTTGTTTCAAGAATTGTTACCTATTGAAGCGATGCTGGAATGGGAGGTGGCGATGAATGATTCGAAGATTCGTAGCCAAGATGTGCCAAATTTTGGCAAGCTTGCACTAACTCAAGCCCATAATATACACACCGTGATATTGGGAAGAGAAATTGATCTGCAGTATGGTCAATGGTTTGATGTTCACAAGCCTAAATTTTCAGATGAAACCGCAGAATTTTTGAGCCGTATTCGAGGGAATAGCTTTAAAGAATTTGTTGAAACGAAGAAAAAAAGAGAACTATTTAGTGACAGCATCCAAGGCTTTTTTTCTAGCGGTGAGTTGTTAATGATTCCAACTTCACCTGGGCAACCGCCTGACGATATGTTTCTTGATGACACGTTTCTTTTAAATCAACGCCGTTTATATGCCATTGCTGAAGTGGCAGGCCTAGCACAACTCACGCTGCCTTTTTTGAACGTCAATGGCACGCCTATGGGAGTTTCTCTACTTGCTCACCCTGGTGAAGATCGTTTGCTTTTTGAAGCGGCGGGCCGCTGGTTTATCTGATCTTAATGTTATGCAACGAATCGTCCTTTCCTACCTTTTTCCATCCGTTTGAGTCCTCAAATCACAGTTGCTTATCAAGCAGACACTCTTGTGTAACATAGTGATGTGCATACTGTTTGTTCACTCTTAATGCACCAATAATTTTCATATTATTTCATGGCGTAATGACATCGTAATTTACCAACAGGTCAAGAAAAATTTATTATTTTGATTTTATTGCCTTAACATTATGTTTTAAATGAAAAAAATTGCATTTGGCCTGTCGTGAACCTATCAACAGAATCTGTGGATAACCACGTGAGTTATTTGGGGGGTTGATTTGTAACGCCATGATATTAATAGTCTAATTTTCGAATTTGACGATTTTATTTCGACGGGTGTCGTTGTGAATGTAATCTGTTAAATGTTGGCGCACATAGTGATCAGCAATTGTTTCAAAATTCGCCACTTTATAGGGGTGTTTTTGATTGAATTTGTCAAAGGAAAAAGAGGCAAGTCATTTGACTTACCTCTTTGCTTAATTCACAGAATCGTGGCCATTTGCAAACTCTCTATTTGCTATAAGGACGCGCCTGAGGGTTCGATCAGATCGTCCGCACCATTTCCGTTTGCGTCATTTCCGCCAAACTCATCCTCTCCGTTTAATTGGCCATCTCCATTTGTATCGAAAGAAGCAAAATTGCTAGCACTCATGTCAAAGGCTGTTCCGTCATTAGCGGCATTTTGGCTTTCTAAATCTAGATAGTTAGGGATGCCGTCATTGTCTGAGTCGGGGGCGAACGCGATGAGTCCTTGGAAGCCAGGATTATCCACCAGTAAGTTACCATCGTTATCAGTCAGGCCAATCTCAATGACATCTGGAATGGTGTCATTGTCACTATCCAAATCTACGTCATTTGAGTAGCCATCGCCATCGGTGTCAATGGTGAAAGCAACACTGGCCATGGGTGACAATGGGATCAGCTGGAAGTCTCCCAAACTCAATGCACCACTGTAAAAGCTGGTATCAATGTAGAAGTCTGGCGTTCCTCCGTTGTAGGTGGTTGTTCTGAGTATGTTGCCGTTGTTTCGATAAACAATGACCCCTTGCAGAACATCAATCGTCAATGTGTCTCCAATGGAAACCGTGCCAAAGGTTCCCTGACTCGACCCATTCTCATAGATTCTTAACGATGACCCCACGATATAGAAGGCATAGTCAATATCAGTGTAGCTGGCAGAAGACTCAACGTTTCCAAGACCAATCATGTTGTAAGTCCCCAACGATTTAACGTTGAAGCTCAGGCGGTAATTGTCTTCAAAACCGTAGGTAGAAAAACGTGAGGAATTAGCCTGCCAAGTCCACGAGCCGCCATTGGCATTGAGTAGACCATTGGAGACGTTACTGTTCCCAGTGAGTAAAAGCCAATCTAATACAGCCTCAGGCACTCTCAACTCACCGTCGTTGGTTAGGCCATCGTTGTCACGGTCAATATCTTGGTTATCTCCCACGCCATCGCCGTCTGTATCTGTTGTTTCAGAGCCATCCGTTGGGAAGGCATCGCCGTTGTCACCGACGCCATCACCGTCGGTGTCGGTGTCTTCATTTGGATCGAACGGGAACGCATCATCGACATCGAGCGTGCCGTCGTTGTCATCGTCGTCATCGTTCGGGTTCGAGAGGCCGTCGCCGTCCGCATCTTCTGCGCGATCATCGACCCCGTTGTTGTTGACGTCGTGACCGCCGAGTTCGTCATTGCCATCGAGCATGCCATCGCCGTTGGAATCAAACGCCGCAAAGTCACTGGCGGCCATATCAAAGGCCGTGCCGTCGTTCTCTGCGTTTTGGCTTTCCAAGTCGAGGTAATCAG
>NZ_JBGONO010000021.1:0-777 GCF_041439165.1 Enterovibrio sp. FF113
CCGGCCTGTCACGCCGGGGGTCGCGGGTTCGAGTCCCGTCCGCTCCGCCATTTATTAAAAAGCCTCGTCAGAAATGACGGGGCTTTTTATCGTTTATGCTCATCAGAAAGTCTTACACAATTTTGATCGTTACACCTTCGTATAGTCCCATACACTCCAGTATCAATTAAAAACCTTGTTAGAAATTTTTCTGTAGATTCCCTTGGGCACTGTCTATATCTTCGAGTACGCATTTTTATTAATGATGTCACTAATAGTTTGATTTATCGTGGTATGACGTCTAAAACTTGTTGTATAGAAATCCATACCATAAGTGATCAGTGTTTATTTATTGCATATTACGCTATGCAACTATCGAATTGAGTCGCGCGGGTTCTTACTATTGAGAGTTTTTTTTTATACCATCACGGTATTATCAAACTTATATTTAACGGCTTGGGGAATCATCAAATGAATGATTTATCAGCATTAATTCAAATGACGTTACTTTGTACAGCAGTCGCAACGGCGGTAGCTGGGCCTGCAGTTATAGCATTGCTCGTATTTAATAAGTACAAACAAAATCTTGCCGAAAAACACGACATTGCCTAATTCCTGTTCAGTTGGAGCATGAAGCTTTACTAAACCCTAGCTATTTTGCTGATTGTCGTTAAAATAGCGTTCGTATAGGGGTGTAGCTCCAATTGGCAGAGCAGCGGATTCCAAATCCGCGTGTTGGGAGTTCGAATCTCTCCACCCCTGCCACATTCAAGGCCTCGACAGCAATGTCGGGGCTTT
>NZ_JBGONO010000021.1:876-102650 GCF_041439165.1 Enterovibrio sp. FF113
TTTTTCAAAGTGATGTTGGGAGCTGGAATGCCAGCCCAGTCGAATCTCTCCACCCCTGCCACATTCAAGGCCTCGACAGCAATGTCGGGGCTTTTTTGTATCTGTCACTTTTTCAAAGTGATGTTGGGAGCTGGAATGCCAGCCCAGTCGAATCTCTCCACCCCTGCCACATTTAAGGCCTCGACAGTAATGTCGGGGCTTTTTCGAATCTGTCACTTTTTTAAAGTGATGTTGGGAGCTGGAATACCAGCCCAGTCAAATCTCTCCACCCTGCCACATTTAAGGCCTCGAAGAGTAATGTCGATTTATTTATACCTGCTACATTCTGTGCGTGTCATGAGAAGCAGTGTGTTTACCTATTCAGCCTTACTTTAGATATAAATGCTATTTTTATGAATCTCAGTTATACGCAATCACATCCAATTCTTGTTCCTGCCTTAGCGCTTGTCGTTTTTACGGCGTATCATATTGCTACTGTTTTAAGCTACGAGTGGTTTTAGACCATGAATCAGGCGGTTTTGCTTTTCTATATTGCTATTGGTGGCGCGGCGGGTGCTTGCTCTCGCTATCTCATTTCTGAGATTTGCGCTGTTTTGTTAGGGCGAGGTTTTCCCTATGGGACTTTGACAGTGAATATTATTGGTTCATTGTTCATGGGATTTTTGGTGGCGGCGCTTGAACAAGAGACTTTTGGTCCTGGTCCATGGCGACATCTTATCGGCCTTGGCTTTCTTGGTGCATTGACAACGTTTTCCACGTTTTCAATGGACAATGTTTTGCTGCTTCAGCAAGGCGAGTGGTTCAAGATGGGGTTAAACATCGTATTGAATGTCGTGGTGTGTATTTTTGCCGCATGGGCAGGCTTTCAGCTCTTAATGCGCAGCTAATCACAGACATTGAGGTTGAGAAGACATAGCGCATTTCTTATACTGCAACTGATACTTGTCGGAGTGCCATTTGGCTGAGACCGCGAAAGCGGGATCCGTTGAACCTGATCAGGCTAATACCTGCGAAGGAAACAAGAGAAAGTAAATACAATCGTGTTTTAGATTACGTCACCTCAAACGGGGTAACTGTATCTGTGCGTGACACACCTCTTGCAGAGCAAATCCGGCAAGCATTTATTCCCACAATTAATGGAGTAATGCTATGTCGACCCGTAAACAAGCCAGAAACGAAGCTAAAGATTTTATCGACAACCTGTCGGTACAACCCTTCCCTAATTCCAAAAAAGTTCACGTTGTAGGATCTCGTCCAGATATTCGCGTTGGAATGCGTGAAATCTCGTTGTCGCCAAGCATGATCGGCGGAAATAAAGAAACACCACAGTTTGAAGATAACGAACCTGTACTTATCTATGATACATCCGGTGTTTATACCGACCCTGATTACCACATTGATATCTACGCGGGGTTGCCAAAGCTGCGCGAGCGTTGGATTGAAGAACGTGGCGATACTGAAGCGTTGGTGGGAGTAAGCTCAGAGTTTGCACAAACACGCCTGGATGATGATACATTAGATGAACTGCGTTTTGGCAGACTGCCCGATGTTCGTCGTGCAAAAGAAGGTAAGCGAGTGACTCAGCTTCACTATGCGCGTCAGGGTATGGTTACGCCAGAAATGGAATACATCGCAATACGTGAGAACATGGGACGCCACAAATATGCCGATGAGCAACTCAATCATCAGCACCCAGGGCAAAGCTTTGGTGCCAATTTACCCAAAGAAATTACGCCTGAGTTCGTGCGCAGAGAAGTCGCAGAAGGTCGCGCCATCATCCCATCAAATATCAACCATCCTGAATCTGAACCCATGATAATTGGGCGTAACTTCTTAGTGAAAGTTAACGCCAATATTGGTAACTCGTCAGTGAGTTCTTCGATAGAAGAAGAGACTGAAAAGTTGGTTTGGTCGACCCGTTGGGGTGGCGATACCGTGATGGATTTGTCTACGGGAAGAAACATTCACGAGACCCGAGAGTGGATCTTGCGAAACAGCCCTGTACCTATTGGCACAGTGCCAATGTATCAAGCGCTTGAGAAGGTTAACGGTATTGCTGAAAACCTAACATGGGAAGTCATGCGTGATACCTTAATTGAGCAAGCCGAGCAGGGTGTTGATTACTTCACAATACACGCCGGTGTTTTGCTGCGTTATGTGCCAATGACCGCCAAGCGCGTGACGGGAATTGTCTCTCGCGGCGGCTCTATCATTGCGAAATGGTGCCTTGCTCATCACACCGAAAGCTTTCTTTACACCCACTTCCGTGAAATCTGTGAAATTTGTGCTCAGTATGATGTCGCGCTTTCTTTGGGGGACGGCTTGCGCCCTGGCTCGATTGCTGATGCAAACGATGAAGCGCAATTTTCCGAGTTACGAACCTTGGGCGAGCTGACCAAAGTTGCATGGGAATATGATGTACAGGTGATGATTGAAGGGCCAGGTCATGTCCCGATGCACATGATTAAAGAAAACATGGACGAGCAGCTCAAGCACTGCCATGAAGCGCCATTTTACACCCTTGGCCCTCTGACTACCGATATTGCACCGGGCTATGATCATATTACGTCTGGTATTGGCGCCGCAATGATCGGTTGGTTCGGTTGCGCCATGCTTTGCTATGTGACACCAAAAGAACACCTTGGTTTGCCGAATAAAGATGATGTCAAAATCGGCCTGATCACTTACAAATTGTGCGCGCATGCTGCAGACCTTGCAAAAGGCCACCCTGGTGCTCAGGTTCGCGACAATGCCTTGTCTAAAGCGCGTTTCGAATTTCGTTGGGAAGATCAATTTAATCTGGCACTTGACCCAGATACTGCACGCACTTATCACGATGAAACACTGCCTCAAGAGTCTGGCAAGGTGGCGCATTTCTGTTCGATGTGCGGGCCTAAGTTTTGTTCCATGAAGATAAGCCAAGAAGTCCGGCTTGCTTTTGCTAAAGACGAGAGCGCTAAAAACCAAGAGAAAGGCCAAGCGGTAGAAGTTCAGATGCTGGATGATCCGCTGGAAGGCATGAAACAAAAATCGGCAGAGTTCTTGGCCAAAGGCAGTGAACTTTACCACCAGAAAGCGTAGGAGGTGTGATGAAACCTTCTATGTTTAACTGTCGCGTATCATTTGCGCGCATGGAGGAGGGCATTGGCCCTCTTTATCCAGTGGTTGATGACATTGTATTGCTTCAGCGTTTGTTGGCGCTAGGCGTGCGTACCATTCAACTTAGGATCAAAGATCCCAATGAACCTGATCTAGACGCAATGATCGAAGAGGCTGTCGCCTCTGGAAAGACCGCTAAGGCGCAGATCTTTATCAATGACCACTGGGAGAAAGCACTCGCAGCAGGGGCATACGGTATACACCTTGGTCAAGATGATCTGAAAGATGCAGATCTCGAGGCCATTGCTCAGGCGGGGATTCGCTTGGGGATCTCAACTCGAACGGCGCAGGAGCTGGATCTCGCCCTCTCGATTGCGCCGAGCTATTTGGCTATCGGACATATCTTTCCCACTCCAACCAAAGTCATGCCAACACCTCCTCAAGGTACTGAACAGTTGGCTAAACACCTGAAAACCGTCGATGGTCGCTTCCCGACTGTCGCGATTGGTGGCATTGACTTGTCTGTCGCGTCAGAGGTTTGGCAAACAGGTGTGGATGCTATTGCCGTTGTTCGAGCTGTCACCGAATCGGGCGATCTGCCTTCGACATTGCAGTCGTTTTCACGCATTTTGACCGAGGAGGCGAGACATGAGCATTCCGCCTCTGTCTGATAGCGAGTTTGAGCGTTACAGCCGTCAAATTATGCTGTCTGAGTGGGGAGAAGAAGGGCAGTCTCGCCTGAAGCAAGCAAAGGTACTTATTGTGGGATGCGGCGGCCTAGGCACTGCTGCCAGCCTCTACCTTGCTGGTGCGGGTGTAGGTAACCTGGTGCTTGCTGATGATGATGCAGTAGAGCGTTCAAACTTGTCACGCCAAGTGGCATACCGTGAAGGCAATCTGGGTGAGAGCAAAGCGCGCGCACTGAGTGCGCAGCTAATGGCGCTGAACACACTGATTCAATGTCGCGCAGTGGAACGCTACCTTGTTGATAGAGCACTTGACCTCGAAGTGTCATTGGCCGATGTCGTGCTCGATTGCAGTGACAACATGGCGACCCGGCAAGCGGTGAATGAAGTGTGCAGGAAATCTTGCACACCATTGGTTGCAGGTGCCGCTATTGGATGGCAAGGACAGTTGATGGTGTTTGATTTCGCTGCGAGCATTTCGCCTTGTTATCACTGTTTGTTTCCTGCAAGCAAGGATGCTTCTCCACGAAATTGCCAAAGCGCTGGTGTCGTAGGGCCCGTTGCTGGGGTGATTGGCAACCTACAAGCTTTGGAAGCGCTCAAGCTACTGACACAGACAAAAAGCATCCCCAGCCGTTTCTATCAGTTGGATGGTCAATCCTTGTCGCTTCGCGCTATGTCGATCCCTATTGATAGTGATTGCGCCGTCTGTCACCCCCATAATTCATCACATGTCAGCGAGGTGCCCGATGAACATTTGGCTTAATGAACAGGCGTATTCTCCAGCCGGTTCAAGTGATCTTGATGCTTTGATACACGAGTTGTCATTGTCACAGCAATCTGTGGCCATCGCCATCAATGGAGAGATTATCCCGCGAGGTCAGTGGCAGCAGACACCATTGACCGAAGGTATTCAGGTCGCCGTGTTTCAAGCTATTGCAGGAGGATGACCATGTTAACAATTGCAGATAAAACGTTTTCATCTCGATTATTTACGGGCACCGGAAAATTTTCCGGAACCAAAGTGATGGCGCAAAGTATTGCGGCAAGTGGCTCTGAACTTGTCACTATGGCGCTTAAACGCGTTGACGTTCAAAACCGCGAAGACGATATTCTTGCACCGCTTATCGCTGCCAATCTCAATTTATTGCCGAATACGTCAGGCGCAAAAACGGCGAAAGAAGCCATTTTTGCTGCGCGATTGGCACGAGAAGCGCTTGGTACTCACTGGCTTAAGCTTGAAATTCATCCTGACCCTAAATATCTCATGCCCGATCCGATAGAAACCTTGAAGGCGGCAGAAGTACTGGTAAGAGAGGGTTTTATAGTATTGCCTTATTGTCATGCTGATCCTGTGCTTTGTAAGCGGTTAGAGGAAGTGGGTTGCGCGGCAGTGATGCCGCTAGGTGCACCGATTGGCAGTAATAAAGGGCTAGTGTCGAGGGACTTTCTCGACATCATCATCGATCAAGCCAAGGTGCCTGTGATCGTCGATGCAGGGATTGGCGCGCCTTCTCACGCTGCAGAAGCGATGGAAAGAGGTGCTGATGCAGTATTGGTGAACACAGCCATTGCAGCGGCACACAATCCGGTTGCCATGGCGCAGGCGTTTAAGTTGGCAGTAGAAAGCGGTCGTATGGCCTATGAAGCAGGGTTGGCGGGCAAAGTACAGCATGCTGTTGCATCGAGTCCACTCACGTCGTTTCTTGATGAACTTACCTGATAGACGGGAGAAAAAATGAGTTTTTCAGCCTATTGGGAAACGCTAGATTGGGACGATATTCGGCTATCTATCTATAGTAAAAATGAAGCGGATGTCTTGCGTGCGCTGGCGAAACCTAAGCGAGATCTTGAGGATTTTAAAGCCTTGATATCGCCTTCTGCCGAGCCCTATCTCGAACACATGGCGCAACAAGCAGCGGCGTTAACTCGCCGCCGTTTTGGTTACACAGTGAATTTTTATGTTCCGCTGTATTTGTCGAACCTTTGCGCCAATGTTTGCACCTATTGCGGCTTTTCGATGGAGAATCGCATCAAGCGACGCACCCTGTCGATGGATGATATTGGCCGTGAGTGTCGTGCTATCAAGGCGATGAACTTTGACAGCATTTTACTGGTCACGGGTGAGCATCAAACCAAAGTTGGCATGAACTATTTTCGTCAGGCGATACCTGAAATTAAGCGTCAATTCAGTTATCTAGCGATGGAGGTGCAGCCGTTAGCGCAAGCAGAGTACGCTGAACTCAAAGAGTTGGGATTGGATGCGGTGATGGTCTATCAGGAAACCTATAACCGGGTGACTTACGGTGAGCATCATCTTCGAGGTAATAAAACCGACTTTGCTTTTAGGCTTGATACGCCAGATAGGCTGGCGCGAGCAGGCATCGATAAAATCGGTATTGGTGCGCTAATTGGGCTTGATGAATGGCGAACGGATTGCTTTTTCGTCGCGACTCACCTCGACTATTTGGAGCGAACTTATTGGCGCAGTCGTTATTCCATATCGTTCCCAAGATTGCGTCCGTGTGAAGGCGCTGTGCAGCCAAAATCCGTCATGACAGATAGGCAATTGGTTCAGCTCATTTGTGCATATCGTTTGCTCAATTCAGAGGTGGAGTTGTCCTTATCCACCCGAGAATCGCCTGCGTTTCGCGATAAAGTCTTACCCCTTGGGATTACGTCTATGTCAGCGGCATCAAAAACTCAGCCTGGAGGATATGCCGACAATGAGCCTGAATTGGAACAGTTTGCGGTCTCTGATGAGCGTAGCGCCAGAGAGGTCGCCAATGCGGTGAAAAGTGCAGGCTTTGACGTGGTTTGGAAGGATTGGCAAGCCGGGTATTCAGGGTAGCCAAAATTGAAAACTAAAAAGGCTCCGAGGAGCCTTTTTCATTGTTTGATTGGCGGTGATTTGGTTAACGAGACAAGGGTGCCACGGATTGCTCAAGCCAAGCTAAATCATCATCTTGCAGTGATGGACTGATATCGGCCCACACTTTTTGGTGGTAATCGTTCCACCATGCGATCTCGCTGTCAGTCAGCAGGTTCACATCCACCAAACGACGATCAATTGGCGCGCGAGTTAGTGACTCAAAACCCATTACCGTCATGTCACCCGCTGTGGGTACTTCTACCACCAACTCTAGATTTTCAATGCGAATACCAAATGCGTCTGCGCGGTAGTAGCCAGGCTCATTGGAGAGCACCATACCTGGCAGTAAGGCAACGGTATTTGGCGCCTTGGCAATGCGTTGTGGCCCTTCGTGAACACTGAGGAAGTGACCAACGCCATGACCTGTACCGTGATCGTAATCAAAGCCGTTTGCCCACAAGTATTGGCGAGCTAATGCATCCAATTGGCTGCCAGCGGTGCCTTTCGGGAAACGTGCTGTGGTGAGTGCAATGTGACCTTTGAGAACCAGCGTAAATGCTTGCTTCACGCCATCAGAGCATTCACCGATTGCCACGGTGCGCGTGATATCTGTCGTGCCATCTGGATATTGACCGCCAGAGTCCACCAGATACACGTTATTCAGTTCCAGTTCGCCCGGCTTCGGTTGATTGAGGTGGTTATAGTGGCACATGGCCGCATTTCCGCCTGCGGCTGAAATGGTATCAAAGCTCAAATCTGCCAGCGTTTCGTCCAATTCGCGAAAGCTGTAGAGTTTGTCAGAAAGCGCTGCTTCGTTTGGAAGAATGCCTGCTGCGACTTGCGCATCTAGCCATGCTAGAAAACGACTTACTGCCACACCATCTCGGATATGACTCGCTTTCATGCCTGCAATTTCAGTGGTGTTTTTGGCCGCTTTCGGCAGCATGCAAGGATCTGCAGCGTGCACAATGATTGCGCCGTTTTTGGCGAGAACCTGACTTGCCCAAGCATTGCTGGTTTGTGGGTCGACCAAAATGGTTTTGCCAGACATAGCTGACAAGGCCGCTTCTAGTGCATCTGGTGATTGCACTGATACGCCTGCGCCAACATGTGCTGTAAAGTCATCAGGTAGGCGGCTAGGATCAATAAACAGGATGACGTTGCCATTCGCTTCAACCAATGCAGAAGCCAATACGACGGGAAGGCGAGATACATCGCCACCACGAATGTTTAAGAGCCAACAAATGCTGTCTAGTTGACTCAGCAACGCTGCGTTTGCACCGGCTTTTGTCAGTGCTTGGCCAATGAGCACGCGTTTTTCTGTGCTGCTTTGTCCAACGAGCTCGTTGCCCATCAGACGAGCAGTGGTTAAACGTGGCTCAGGACGATCGTGCCAAAGTGCATCAATCGGGTTGCTGTCGATAGCGGTCAGTGTCAGTTTTCCTGCCACAGTTTGCTCGGCGTTAGCTAGCCAGTTTGCGCTATGAAGACGCGTATCGATGGCGACTTTGCTGCCTTGTGGCAAGTTAGAAGTAAGCCATTGCAATGCAGGTTGTTCAATCAAATGACGATATTCAAAAATATCGCCAGGGACTTGTTTACGCACCTGTACGGTGTAGCGACCATCAACAAAAATGGCTGCATTTTCACGAGTGATCACCGCCACGCCTGCCGAACCTGTAAATCCGGTGGCCCAGTGAAGACGCTCATTGTGGGCGGGAATATACTCTCCAAGAAACTCGTCTTCATGTGGAATAACCAGTGCGTCCAGCGCTTGGTCTTCCAGCCAGCGTCGCAATGCGTTGACGCGATCAGCATAAGTGGCGTGCATTTTTCGTCCTATTTTTATCTGTTTTGATTGATCGTAATGTTCAAAAAGCGATGAGGTTTAGCGTGTTCTCTCAAGGCTCTAACCTATCTGTTTTCCTCAGCCGCTGCAATTTCTGTCATATATCGGCAACGCGAAATAATGAGCTGTCTCAGCCAACGATGACCAGGGTCAGATTCCTGACTTTGATGCCAAAACAGGGTATATGCCATGGGCGGTAACGGCTCAGGCAAAGATGTCACCACCAAATCCAGTTGCTTGGCCACGGCGTTGGCGAAGTGAGATGGCGCGGTAAATACCAAATCGGTATGGGTGCATAAACTGGCCGCACTATTAAAGTCAGGGACATACATCGCAATGTCGCGTTCAAGCCCACGTTCGGCGAGCTTGTAATCCAGTAGCCAGCGATCGCTGCCATCACAACGGACTTGTATATGGCGCTGTTTGAGATAGCTTTCCATATTCCAGCGCTTTGACAATAACGGGTGCCCTTGGCGAACAATCACTTTTTGATGATCTTGATATAACTCTTCGTAAACGATGCCTTTGGGAGGCATTAAAGTGAGCATCGCATCAGCAGGGTTCAGATCTTTTCCTGTTATACCAAAGTCCACTTCGCCCCGTGCCATTGCATCAAACGTACCAGCACCCCATGCCTGAGTATCTAAGGTGATTGATGGCGCTGCATCTAGTATTTCACCTAAGAATCGCGGCATCAAAAGAGGGTAGGCGCTTTCGACCAGTGCAAAATGAAAACGACGATCACTGGTAGCGGGATTGAACGCATCAGATACAGTCAGTCCGTCTAAATGGTTGAGCAAGTTTTTCAGCGCGGGTTTAAGTGATAGTGCCTTGGCTGTCGGGTGTAAACCACGTGAAGTACGGTTAAATAAAGGGTCATCAAATTGCTCGCGTAGCTTGGCGAGGCTCTTACTCACCGCAGATTGGCTCAGATGCAAACGTTGAGCTGTGCGCGTGACGTTGCACTCTTCCAATAAAATATGCAAACAAATCAGCATATTGAGGTCGTAGCGTAATAAATGATTCAGATTCAATAGTAATATTCCATACGGGAATGTCTCACCTGACTATAAGCCATTTTTATTCATATCAAAACAAGACTACACTGCGCGCAATTAATCAGGAGTTCCTTATGTCCACCCCCTCTTCGAAACCTGATAGCCGCTTGGTTGCATTGATGGTACTGCTTGTACTGTTCAGCCCGCTTGCTATTGATATTTATTTGCCTGCTATGCCAATTATGGCCGCAGAATTTGATGTTGCGCCGACCCGTATTCAAGACACTATTTCATGGTTTATGGTGAGTTTGGGCATGGGCCAATTGTTGGCTGGCCCATTAGCCGATCGTTTTGGTCGTCGTCCCGTCGCTTTAGTGGGTATCTCTATTTACGCCGCAAGCTCTGCCATGGCTTGGGTTGCTTCTTCGTTAGACGCTTTGCTCATTGCGCGTTTACTGCAAGGTGCGGGTGCGTGCGCAACCTCTGTGTGTGCGTTTGCGGCAGTACGAGATAGCTTTGGCGGTAAGCGAAGCGGTCAAATGATCAGTTACCTCAATGGTGCTATCTGTTTTATCCCTGCGCTGGCACCGTTGTTGGGCAGTTGGTTAACTGTTCACTTTGGCTGGCGTTCAAACTTTAGTTTCATGATGGCATATGCGCTAGTGGCTTTGGTGCTGGTATTTACGCTGTTTCGCGAAACGCGCCCAGCTGATACCGATTCAAGCGGCGCGCTGTTGAGTCCTTCCCGTTACTGGCAAGTATTGAAAGAACCCGTGTTTATCTATCATGCCGTGCTTTGCATGTTGGCAATGGCGGTGATTCTGGCTTACGTAACGTCAGCACCGGTGAGACTCATCAATGGATTGGGCTTGTCGATGGGGCAGTTTACAGGATGGTTTGCCATCAACGCTGCGCTCAATATTTTTGCTTCAATGACGACGCCAAAAGTTATGGATATCGTCGGGAGCCGTAAAACGCTAAACGCAGGCATGATGATATTGGTATTTGCGGGTGTGTTGATGGGCGTGTTGAGCTCGACACAAACCGCGTGGGCCTTCATGGTGCCCGTGTTCTTATCGTCATTTGGCTTTGCTTGGGTGTTGGGCTCGTCGGCAGGCAAAGCGCTGGAGCCTTTTGGTCAACGTGCTGGCACAGCGGCGGCGCTGCTTGGCCTCTTTCAAATGAGTGGCGCGGGTATCCTTGTCAGCCTGACACAACGAGCTGGTCTTTCTGAGCCTCACCTATTGGTTTTCCATATGCTGTTGATTGCGCCGGGCTTGGCTGTGCTTTGGTCTCGAGCAGGCAAGCGCTGGCATACGGCTGAGTGCTAAAAACGAGAAAACAGTACTGTAAGCTATATTAGTGAAAAAGCGCACAAAGCACGAAGTGCTGACCCTCTAGGCGATATGTTTACGGCATTCACTTCGTAATAATGGCGTGCTTATTACCGACTATTTACCCGCCAAATTATTTTGTGCGGGTATTTTTTTGTTGCTTATTGACCAAAGGGAGTATATTTAGTGTGCGAACACTTCCTTTCTTCCCGAAAATTAAAACAATAGGTTGTATAACTATGTCGATGTCGATGCTTGAATTAGCTCGTCACTTGGAGACTCTTGAAGAATCTCCAGAGAAAATGATGTTTGGTAAACTTCTCACAGAATTAAGCGGTATGAGTGAGGATCGCGTCCAACGTGCGGCTCGCCAAGTACCGATCAGTGGATTGCGTGAATTGGTCCATCAATTTAATAAAGTTATTGCGGATCGCCGCGGAGAGCGCGTTCAGGAATTGGCACAAGAAATCGCAGATGACGGCATTTCAGTGGATGAGCTGCGCCAATATCTAGCGCAGCGTAACGCTTAACTGTTTTAAATCACGTCTTACTTTTTCGTTGCTGAATCAATAAACCAGCAATAATCATTACCAAGCCTATCAAGGTCGTTGGGTGGATTTGCTCGCCTATAATATTGGCCAGTAATATCAGTGAAATGAATGGCGAAATAAAGATAAGGTTGCTGATTTTGGCGGTATTGGTCGCCAACTTCATCGCCTTCAGCCAAAGCACAAACGTGATCCCCATTTCAAACAAGCCCACGTAACTGACGGCGAGCCAGCCTTGCCAAGGAATACCACTCCAATCGCTACTATATAGGCTAAGACCGATAGAGAACGGCAAGGACAAAAGAAAACCAAGTAACAACCCAATGACAGGGTCGGCTTGGTTTTTTGCGTTTAGGATCCAATAACCAGCCCAAAGTAGTGTTGAGAAAAGGGCCAATCCAACGCCTAGCGGGCTATCAAAGTTTAAGTCCAAGACATTGCCCTTGGTCGCAATAACCACCACACCGGCATAGCCCAATGCCGCCGCAATCCAATCCTGCTTACGAATTTTTTGCCCTAAGAATATGGCCGCCATCAAAGTCAGCGTAATCGCCCAACTGTAATTAAGCGGCTGAGCCAATGATGCGGGCAGCAAGTCGTAGGCTTTAAACAGCACCAAATAATAGATAAACGGATTGATAAGCCCAAGCATCAAATAATAAAGCGGACGGCGAAAAAACGTCGACGTAATGAGGTGTAGATTGCCTTGCCATCCCGCCACAGCGACAAGTGACAATGCAGAGACCACACTGGCGGCAGCCAGCATTTGGATCGGGTCCATGTAAGTCAGGGTGATTTTAAAAGCCGTCGCGACGGTTGACCAAAGCAACACGGCAGCCAATCCGTAGCCAATCGCAAGGCGATCATTCATGAGAAGTGCTTACTTAATAAAGAGGAGAGCAGCAGTCTAGTGCAGTTACCGATAAACAGAAAGACTGGACATTTATCCAGTGTCTTATTAGCCTTTGCTACAAGTAATGATGAACATTGAAAAGGTTAATGGCATGCAGATCGAAAGCCTGTTTTCAGATGGCATGATATGGCTTGCAGCGGCAATAGGTGCAGGACTGACATTCATCGTCAGTGCGGTCTATCATCGTATGGCACAGCGAAACCTGCGCGATCTCCATATGCAGCAACGTGAGGCCGACGAAAAACTCAGCTGCGCTGCGATTGAGCGTCTGCAAACCGAGAACACATCGCTTCAAGGAGAGCTCGATGAACTGGATTTGGATCGAGATCGACTCAGCGCTGAACTTCGCCTGCAGTATGGCAGACTGGCCGCGGCGGCCGAAAAGCTCCGTCAAATGGACGCACTTCGTGCGGAAAAAGTGCAGCTTACTGAGACGTTAGATTCCCTGCGTGATCACAAAGCAGCGCTAGAGCTTTCGCTACGTGAACAGCAAACCCGCACTGAAGAGCAACTGGAAGCGGCAGACGAGAAAATCCGCTTACTCGAAAGCGCCGAAGAGCGCCTACGCGTGCAGTTCGAAAGTTTGGCCAACAAAGTGTTCGACCACAAAACACGGACTGTCGATGAACAAAATAAACAAAGCTTAGATTCGTTATTAGGCCCGCTGAAAAGCCAGCTAGAGGGCTTTCATAAACAAGTCAGTGACAGCTTTGGTGAGCAGGCCAAAGAGCGTCACACCCTGATCCATGAAATCAAAAGCCTGCAAAAGCTCAATGAGGACATGACACGTGAAGCCGTGAACCTGACGCAAGCGTTGAAAGGGGATAACAAGCAGCAGGGTAACTGGGGCGAGGTTGTACTGGCGCGCGTGTTGGAGGAATCTGGCTTACGTGATGGTTATGAATACCAAACCCAAGTTAGCTTAGAAAACGAGGAAGGCAAGCGCTATCAGCCAGACGTGATTGTGCGTTTGCCGCAAGAAAAAGATGTCGTGATTGACGCAAAAATGGTGCTGGTCGCGTATGAACGTTATTTCCACGCAGACACAGTGGCGGAAAAAGACAGCGCGTTGCGCGAGCACGTTGCCGCTATTCGCGGGCATATTCGAGGGCTTGGGCGAAAGGATTATCATCAACTGCATGGTGTTCACAGCCTTGATTACGTGCTGATGTTTATTCCTATTGAGCCCGCATTCCAGATTGCCTTAGAAGCTGAGCCATCACTGATCCGCGAGGCACTTGATCATAATATTATGCTTGTCAGTCCAACGACCTTGCTGGTGGCATTGAGAACCATCAACAATTTGTGGCGTTATGAGCATCAAAATCAGAATGCGCGTCTTATCGCCGATAAAGCCGCCAAGCTTTACGATAAGATTCGTCTGTTTGTCGCAGATGTTGAAGTGCTCGGTGCAGCGCTTGATAAAGCGGGAGACAGCTACCACAGCGCGCTAAATAAATTGTCGACAGGACGAGGGAATATTCTTCGTCAGGTGGAAGGCTTTAAATCCCTCGGGGTAGAGGTAAAGCGCGATATCAGCCCGACTATGCTAAAAAGAGACACGTCAGAAGAATCTGAACAAAACGAAGATGTGGTTAGCTTACCCGTCTCACGCGAGTCATCGGACAGGTAGTTGGCGCACTAAGCACTTTGAGCATGGTTTGATCTGATTAAAATAACCACATGATGGCGACATCACATTGACTCGCGCTTCTTGTGGTTGTTTGAGTATGTAAAGTACACTAAGCGGCAAAAATATCGGGCATTTCCTATTCCAGTCCGGTGTTACTCAGGGGTTTACAATGACAGATTTGACACAGGGCGTGACGCAAGACACAGAGGACAATACCACTCACTTTGGCTTCAAGACGATCGCCAAAGAAGAAAAGGTCGGTATGGTTGCTAACGTCTTCCACAATGTGGCCGCAAAATACGACATCATGAATGATGTGATGTCCATGGGTATTCACCGAATTTGGAAACGCTTCACCATTGATTGCAGTGGCGTACGCCCTGGTCATCGCGTGTTGGATTTGGCGGGCGGTACCGGTGATTTGACCGCAAAATTCTCTCGCATTGTCGGTGAGAAAGGCCAGGTGATATTGGCTGACATCAACAACTCCATGCTCAATGTGGGTCGCGATAAACTGCGTGACATGGGCGTGGTAGGCAACGTGAACTATGTTCAAGCTAACGCAGAAGAACTGCCATTTCCGGATGACCACTTTGATTGCATCACCATCAGCTTTGGTTTGCGTAACGTTACCGACAAAGACAAAGCGCTGCGTTCTATGTATCGCGTGTTGAAGCCGGGTGGCCGTTTACTGGTATTGGAATTTTCTAAGCCTTTGGTCGAGCCGTTATCAAAGATTTATGACGCCTACTCGTTCTACCTTCTGCCTAAAATGGGCGAGCTTATTGCTAATGATGGCGAGAGCTATCGTTACCTGGCAGAGTCTATTCGCATGCACCCTGATCAGGAAACGCTGAAAGGCATGATGGAAGATGCCGGTTTTGATCAAACCAAATACTTCAACCTGACCGGTGGCATTGTTGCCCTGCACCGTGGTTACAAATTCTAAGGTGCCAGTATGCCTCTTGACCCATTAGTCACCGCTGTTGTTGAGACTAGCCTTAACTCGCTGGTTCGTCAGGATGCGGAAAGTCAGCGTCGACTTGCTCGCCTGAAAGGCAAAGTATTGCGTGTCACCCTGACAGACATCAATAAGAAACTGGTGTTTGTATTCAGTCAGCAAATTGATGTGTTAGCAGATTTCGACGGTGATGCAGATTGCGATCTGGCGTTGGCGATCTCTGTCGCGCCGCAGCTGAAAGACAAAGCCAACCTGACTGCGCTTATCAAGCAAGACAAGCTGCATCTTGATGGTGACATCGATGTTGCTCAGCAGTTTTCCAATTTACTCAATGGCCTTAACTTAGACATTGCCGAATGGTTATCTCACTACACCGGTGATGTAGTAGCGCACACTATGGTGCGCGGCGCAAAGCAAGGGCTGGCTTTTATTAAAGCATTCGGCGAGCGCAATCAGCGCTATGCGGCGGAATTGGTCGTTGAAGAGTGGCGCTTGGCACCCGGAGCGCTGGAAGTGGCTTATTTTGCCGATCAGGTTGATGAAGTGCAAAGTCAGGCATCGCGTCTACATGCGCGCCTTGATGCGTTTGAACAAAAACTGGCGTTAGCCGCCAAGGTGGAAAACGCATGACACCGAGCGAAATTCGTCGCCTCTATAAAATTACCCAAGTTCAGCTGAGCTATGGCTTGGATGAGCTGTTGCCTAAGCAGCCGATCACTCGCGCCCCACATTTGCTGCGAAAAATGCTGTTTTGGATGAAAAACGAGCACCAAGACATGCCGTTGGGCGAACGTTTAAGATTGGCACTGCAAGCGCTTGGACCGGTTTGGATTAAGTTCGGGCAAATGATGTCGACGAGACGTGATTTGTTTCCACCTGCAATTGCCGATAAGCTCGCGCTGTTGCAAGACCAAGTTGCCCCTTTCGACGGCAAGCTTGCTAAGACCCAAATGGAAAATGCGTTGGGTGGACCGCTCGAAAACTGGTTCGATGATTTCGACGAAACGCCACTGGCTTCTGCATCCATTGCGCAGGTACACACCGCGACGTTGAAAGAAAATGGCCGAGAAGTGGTATTGAAAGTCATTCGTCCTGACATTCTTCCTGTCATTCAAGCCGATATCAAACTCATGTATCGCATGGCGCGTATTGTTGCCCGTTTCCTGCCTGAGGCTCGTCGTTTAAAGCCTGTGGAAGTGGTACGTGAGTACGAGAAGACCTTGCTCGATGAATTGGATTTGATGCGCGAAGCGGCCAATGCAATTCAACTACGCCGCAATTTTGAAAACGACCATATTCTTTATGTGCCCGAAACCTTCAGTGATTACTGCCGTACCAGTTTGATGGTGTCGGAGCGTATCTACGGTATTCAGGTGTCCGATCTTGAAGGGCTTAAAGCCAACGGTACGGACTTGAAATTGCTCGCCGAGCGCGGTGTACAGGTGTTTTTCACCCAAGTGTTTCGCGACAGCTTTTTCCACGCTGATATGCACCCTGGCAATGTATTTGTTTCTTATGAACACCCAGAAGATCCACAATGGATTGGCTTGGACTGTGGCATCGTCGGGACGCTGAATCGTGAAGATAAGCGTTATTTGGCGGAAAACTTTCTCGCTTTCTTTAATCGTGATTATCGCAAAGTGGCAGAGCTGCACGTTGATTCTGGATGGGTGCCTCACGATACCAATGTCGACGAGTTTGAATTCGCGATCCGCACTGTGTGTGAGCCTATTTTTGAAAAGCCGCTGTGTGAGATTTCCTTCGGTCATGTCTTGCTCAACCTGTTCAATACGGCGCGTCGCTTTAATATGGAAGTGCAGCCTCAGTTAGTACTGCTGCAGAAAACCTTGCTGTATGTAGAAGGCCTTGGGCGTCAGCTTTACCCGCAATTGGATCTTTGGGACACGGCGAAACCGTTTCTCGAACAATGGATGTCACGCCAGTTAGGGCCGCAAGCGGTCATTAACGCGATCAAAGAGAAAGCACCATTTTGGGCTGAAAAATTACCGGAACTCCCTGAGCTGGTCTATGACAGTTTGCGCCAAGGCCGTCAGGTCAATCAGCGCATGGATGTTATGTATAAAGAATTTATGCAATCGCGAAAGCAACACAATCGTGCAAGGTTCCTGTTGGGTGTTGGGGCAACACTGATCGTCACCTCTGCCATACTCTATAGTAACCAAGTGGAAGATTTGCCGCAGATAGCGGGAACGGTTGCGTTGTTCAGTTGGCTGTTTGCATGGCGAGCATTTAATAAATAAGTGTCAATTCAAGTTATTCTCGCTGAAAGCCGAAAATTGAGGTAGCTTGGCAATATCAAATAAGTTGTAACATTATGCGAGTAGACTCGGGTTACTTCAGTTATTCACCACATAAAACAGAGGTCGCACTAGATGGGTGGTATTAGTATTTGGCAACTCCTTATCGTTGCCGTCATTGTCATTCTCCTATTCGGTACCAAGAAGTTGCGTAACATCGGCGGCGACTTGGGCTCGGCAGTAAAAGGCTTTAAGAAAGCCATGACAGACGATGAAAAGAAAGACGCTGACTTCGTCCAGGAAAAACTGGAAGAGAAAGACAGCACAGCACAAAAGAGCGAAGCGAAAGACAAAGAGCAGGCATAATCCGTGTTTGATATCGGTTTTTGGGAGCTGATCCTGATCGCAGTTGTAGGTCTGGTGGTTCTCGGCCCTGAACGTTTACCTGTTGCTATTCGAAATGTGTCCCGCTGGATTGGTGCGGCGCGACGTATGGCTGGTTCTGTGAGAGATGAGCTTGAACAAGAGCTTAAAATTCAAGAGCTACAGGATAACTTGAAAAAAGCCGAGCAGATGGGAATGCAAAACCTGTCGCCCGACCTACAACAATCTGTTGATGAGCTAAAAAAAGCAGCAGAAGGTGTACAGCGCCCTTACGCCAGTAAGAGCGAGAACACTGATGTTGCCAGCGCCACTAGCCCTACTAAGGATAAAACCGAGTAACGGTATTCCGTAGGGCTCAAGTTTTTGTCGAGTAACTATGTCATCTGTTGAAGATACCCAACCGCTTATTAGTCACCTTGTAGAACTGAGAGACAGACTGCTGCGCGCTTTATTAGCTGTGCTGGTTGTGTTTCTTGGTTTGGTGTATTTCGCCAACGATATTTACACATTCGTGGCGGCACCCTTGGTTGATCGGCTGCCTGAAGGCACCAGTATGATTGCAACGGATGTGGCATCGCCCTTCTTCACGCCAATCAAACTGACCTTGGTGGTCTCGGTGTTCGTTGCTGTTCCTATGATCTTGTATCAGATTTGGGCGTTTGTGGCGCCTGGGCTGTACAAGCATGAAAAACGTCTTGTCATGCCACTTCTGGCATCCAGTTCTTTGCTGTTTTATTGCGGCGTGGCTTTCGCGTATTTCGTTGTCTTCCCGTTGGTGTTCGGCTTTTTTACGTCGATTGCCCCGATAGATGTCGAGATAGCCACCGACATTGCCAGTTACCTCGATTTTATTTTGGCACTGTTTATGGCGTTCGGTATTGCGTTTGAAATACCGGTCGCGATTATTTTGTTGGTGTGGACAGGTGCTGTGGACCCTGACGACTTACGCAAGAAGCGGCCTTATATCGTTGTCGCTGCGTTTGTTGTTGGCATGTTCCTGACACCGCCAGACATTATTTCGCAAACGCTGCTGGCTATCCCAATGTGTCTGCTGTTTGAAGTGGGGCTGTTTTTCTCCCGCTTCTATAAGCGACGCGATGAAGAAAACAGCGACGAGAATGAAGAGCACAGTCAGGGATAACGCCCTGCCAGAGTGAATAAAGCCAGTGATACACTGGCTTTTTCTTTATGCGCCCAATGTAATGTAACCACCAACGTTGCTAAGACAGATAACCGAGGACAAACAGTGATTGATATTGGTGTCAACTTAACCAGTAGCCGGTTTGATAAAGACCGAGATGACGTCGTCGCTCGTGCCAAAGAGGCGGGTGTCACCGCAATGCTTCTGACCGGGACTGATCTTGAGTCAAGTCCTCAAGCGGCGGCGCTTGCCGCCCAGTATTCTGACTTTGCTTATTCGACCGCGGGCGTGCATCCACACGATGCCAAAACGGTGGAAGATATGGCATTGCCTACTATTCGCGAGCTTGCGAGCCTTCCGCATGTCGTGGCAATCGGTGAATGCGGGCTCGACTTTAATCGTGATTTCTCACCTCGCCCACAGCAAGAAGCGGTGTTTGAAGTGCATCTTCGTTTAGCTGCTGAGTTGAACATGCCTGTGTTTCTGCATTGCCGAGATGCTCATGAACGCTTTATGGCGATATTGACACCATGGCTGCCACAATTGCCGGGCGCGGTATTGCACTGCTTTACCGGATCGGAGCAAGAGCTGCGTGAGTGCTTAGAGGCGGGGTTGTATATCGGTATCACGGGCTGGGTATGTGATGAAAGACGCGGTGAGGCTCTTCGCGCTATCGTACCGCTTATTCCGGATGACCGATTGATGATAGAAACCGATGCGCCTTACTTACAGCCGCGTGATCTCAAGCCTAAACCTAAGTCGAGCCGCAACGAACCTTGCTACTTACCTCATATCGCCTCAGTGATTGCTGTATTGCGTCAGCAAGACACTGAGCAGTTGATCACACAAAGCGTGGAGAACACCCGTCGCTTATTCAAACTGTAGACGTTATGATTCGCTCAAAGCACTTGGATTAAGGAGGATATCGTGACCATATCCATTCAGGGCGCATTCCCGGCCCGTCGCATGCGCCGTCTGCGCAAACATGACTTTAGCCGTCGCTTAATGGCAGAAAACCAACTGTCAGCGAGCGATTTGATTTACCCGATGTTTATCCTTATGGGTAAAAACCGCCGTGAAAGCATTGAATCAATGCCGGGCATTGAACGCCTTTCCATTGATTTGATGTTGTATGAAGCAGAATACCTAGCCAAGTTAGGCGTTTCAGCGATCGCGTTGTTCCCTGTTGTGCCGAAAGAGTTTAAATCGGCCAGTGCCGAAGAAGCGCATAACCCTGAAGGGTTAGTTCAGCGTGCCGTGCGACTGTTGAAAGAGCATGTGCCACAAATTGGCGTGATCACTGATGTCGCACTCGACCCATACACCTTGTCGGGTCAAGATGGTTTGACTGACGATAACGGCTATGTGCAAAACGACGAAACCACCCAAGTGCTAATCCAGCAGGCATTGTCCCACGCTGAAGCGGGTGCGGACGTGGTGGCCCCATCAGACATGATGGACGGTCGTATTGGCGCTATTCGCGAAGCACTCGAAGAGGCGGGTTACATTCATACCCAAATCATGGCGTATTCAGCTAAGTATGCATCAGCCTATTACGGACCGTTTCGTGATGCGGTTGGATCGGCGGCAAACCTGAAAGGTGGCAACAAGAAAACCTATCAGATGGACCCAGCTAACAGCGACGAAGCGATTCATGAAGTGGCGATGGATATCAATGAAGGCGCTGACATGGTCATGGTGAAACCGGGCATGCCATATCTGGATGTGGTTCGCCGAGTGAAATCAGAGCTAAAAGTGCCGACCTTTGCTTATCAAGTCTCGGGCGAATACGCGATGCATAAAGCGGCGGCGTTAAATGGTTGGCTGAATGAGCGTGAAACCGTGATGGAATCGCTACTGTGCTTTAAGCGCGCTGGGGCAGACGGTATCTTGACCTATTTCGCCAAAGACGTTGCGCGTTGGTTGGCTGAAGATAAGCAGATGGATATCCCTGATTTGCCAAATCAAGAAAGCACTGAATAATTAGTTCTGTGCCGAGAACACCAAAATGCCAGCAACTTTAACTTGCTGGCATTTTTCATTTTGGCAGTCCTGACGGTTGTTTCTTGTGTCTTACTTACGGTGCCACATTTCGCTTAATGGGGTTTTGCAGAGAAATCAGCGTTTCCGTTGACTGCACTTCGTCGATAGCTTGCAGTTTATCAATCAGGACATATTGCAGCTCTTCAATGGAGCGGCACATGAGTTTAACGAAAATGTTGTAGGCGCCGGTGGTGTAATAGGCCTCGACGACTTCATCGAGCTGCTGCAGTTTTTCTATCGCAGAATGGTAATCACGGGCAGCATAAAGGTTGATGCCGATAAAACAACACACGTCGTAACCAAGCGCTTTGGTATTAACCAACACCTCAGTCCCCGTAATAATACCTGCAGCTTTCATCTTTTCCACACGCACATGTACCGTCGCTGGACTGACCGAAAAACGCTTACCCATTTCGGCATAAGGCACTTTGGCATCGGCCATCAAGGTGTGCAGGATTTGGCGATCTAAATCATCTAACTTTGCAACGTCATTCATTGGTATTCACTAAACTCCATGTTACCCGCAGTTTCCGTGCATGAAACTTGACCAACTGACAGGCTTACCAATAGGGTGTCATGATAATGATACTCTCAGGAACATTTTAATAATTATTCCTATGCGCCATATATTTAAGTGTTTCTTCCTTGCTATCGTCTTACTGAAAAGCGGCGCAGTCCTAGCAGCCTATCAGGTTCTTGCTGTGCATTCCTATCATCCCGATTTTTTTTGGACAGAATCACTGGTTGAAGGCATAGAGCAGGGTATAGAAGGGCAAGACATTGTTGTCGAGCACACCTATCTCGATACCAAGCGCGTTCAGTCCGTCGGCTATATGGCGGAATTGAAATCCCTTTATCAGAGCCGCCTGCGTGATCATCACTATGACGCCATACTGACCACGGATAATGCGGCATTGTGGTTGGTGAGTGCCTTGGCGGAGGAGGTTGGTGATATTCCGGTGGTTTTTTCAGGCCTGAATATCGCTACCTATGCACCTTTTGAAAACCTTACACGCTTAACGGGCGTGGAAGAATTGATCAATGTGCCGGATAACGTCGCTTTGATTAAAGCTGTTCATCCAGATACCCAACGTGTGTGGTTAGCGCTTGATGATGCTTATTCCAGTCGTGATTACTGGCAGGCGATCAGTGAACAGTTAGAAAATGCAACGGATTTGGGGGTTGAGGTCAACCGTCTTCATCAGATGCGTTTTGACGATTTGGTGAATCGCATTGCTGAATTAGAATCCGGTGATGTGGTGTTGTTCATCTCGTATTTCAAAGATGCCGATGGGGCATTTATGAACCACGGTGACCTGCTTACGAAGATCACGACTTCCGCGACGGTTCCTATCTACGGCGCAAATAGCTTTATGCTGCCCTATGGCGTGATAGGTGGGATCATGGTTGATGGTCATCATCATGGTTTGGTGCAGGCACAGCTATTGACTGAAGCCTTGCAGTCCTCAAAGACGCCACCTATCGTCACTGATGCTAACCAACTCATGTTTGAGTACACCACAGCCAAGAAGAAGCACATTGACCTGACCTTATTCTCCAACGTGGTGTCGGTGAATCAACCCCCTTCATTTATGGTCTCTAATCGAGATGCGATCCTCAGTAGTGTCGCCATTATGTTTATTGCTGGTTTGATCATTGCTGGATTAGCCAAGCAAATGAATAAGCAAAAAAAGGGCGAGCGTGAGTTAGCGCAAAGTCGTGCTTTGTTTAAAGGCGTGTTCGATCAGAGCCACCAATATATCGCCCTGCTTGACTATCAAGGCCGCGTTGTCTCCGCTAATGGTGCGTTTCAACGGATATTCCCTCAATGGGAAACGCGAGAGTCTATGCCTCTTTGGCATTGGTCCGATTGGTTAAGCGGTGACAGATTGAAATTGCACATTGAATCGCTGATAGAGGGGCAAACTAGTCGTTTTGAGGCCTGTCTATTATCAGAGCAGCAAAACGAAGTGATACTTGATGTGGCGCTCAAAGCGTTGCCCGATCACAGTGATGCCGATGCGCAGATACTGTTTGAAGCGCGAGATGTTAGTCAGCGCAAACTGGCCGAACAGAAATTACAACGCAGTGAAGTAGAGTATCGCATGTTGTATGAGCAGCAACCTGTGATGTTGCTGACCATTGACCACCAGTCACGTATTCAATCGGTTAATCAATGCGCGACCGAATGGCTGGGCTTTTCCAAACGCCATATGCTTGGGCACAAAGTCACTGATTTTTATGCAGACGATAGTCCTCCGCCACGCAGCTTACTGGGCAGTTCGAATCGCCAGCGTTTTGGGATTTGGCGTCGTGAAACTCGCTATCGCACCAGTGACGGGCAAGAGCGTTGGATTCGTGAAAGTGTCCGCTCCACACAAGTGCAATCTCAACTTCTGCTGGTGGGGGAAGACATCACTGAAAACCGTCGTATGGAACAGCAACTGAGGTATCAAGCGCAACATGATTTCCTCACGGGATTGATAAATCGTAGCCATTTTGAAATGTGTTTGGTTGATGCACTGAACTCCGCCTCAGACGAGCGTTTTACTCACGCAATGTTCTACATCGATTTGGATCAGTTCCGTGTGATTAACGACACGGTTGGGCATGAAGCGGGCGATGAAGCGTTAAAACAAACCGCACAAGCGCTGCGAGAACTTCTGCCTACTGGTGCCACGCTGGCGCGATTAGGCGGCGACGAGTTTGCAGTGATTTGTTATCAATGCGACGAAGAGCAGGCGCTTGCACAGGGTAAACAAATTCTTGATAGTCTCAGTGAGATGGATTTCTACTGGAACAATTCTCGTTTGGCATTGAGTTGCTCCGTGGGTATTCGCATGTTGGACAAAACGGCGGGAACGCCTCAACAAGTGCATGCACAGGCTGATACAGCCTGTTTTGCCGCAAAACATGATGGTCGTAGTCGGGTTCACCTTTATCGCCCTGATGACGAAGAGCTTCGTCGTCATGAGCGTGAAATGGCATTTGTGAATAAAATTCACGCCGCCCTCGCTGAAGATCGGCTTGAAGTGTATGCCCAGCCCATTGTTAGTGTGTCTTCAAAGCTGAGAGAAAAACTCTATTTCGAAGTTTTGGTGCGTATGCGTGACCGCGAGGGTAACTATGTTGCGCCCGGGTTGTTTATTCCTGCGGCTGAGCGCTACAACATGGCGCATCTTATCGATAAACGAGTCATCGAAAAAACCTTGGGCTGGTTTGAGCGCAACCCTGAGTACGTGAATGAAATCGCCATGATTTCGATTAATCTGTCGGGACGTTCAATGAGCGACGAAGGTTTCATTGCTTTTCTTCTTGATGCGCTGAACTCGAGCAATGTGCCGAGTTCTTCGATCTGTCTAGAGATCACCGAAACCGCCGCTATTGGCAATCTGACGGATGCGATTGAGCTGTTTACCAAACTCAAGCAGCTAGGTTGCACCATTGCGCTGGATGACTTTGGCTCTGGCTTATCGTCGTTTGGCTACCTCAAGCGATTGCCTGTCGACATTATCAAAATTGATGGTCAGTTTGTTCGTGACATTGCGGAAGATGAAACCGATTACGCAATGGTAAGGGCTATTCACGAATTGGCCACGCAGATGGGCAAGAAGACCGTGGCGGAATTTGTCGAGAACGAAGCCATCTTAACTCGCCTTAAATCACTCGGTGTCGATTATGCGCAGGGTTATCACTTCAGTATGCCAAAACCGATGGAATTGCTTATCAAAAGCGAATATCTGCAACGCTCTCTAGAGGCGCAAGAGTAAGCGGCAAGAAGATCGCCGTTTTCTTTGCTCCAACTAGGCGACGCTTGAGGTTATACTCGGCGAGACTAGATTGCCGGAGAACTCAGGTGCAGATTGCTTTAACCTGCGAAGCGCCAACGCGCCAAGACACCCTTGATACCATCGCACAACGTTGGGGTCTCACCCATGACCGCGATGCCACGTTTGCCCTCGTTTTAACCGAATCACAGTTAGAGTTGCGTAAGCTGGATGAACCTAAACTGGGCGCTGTTTTTGTTGATCTTGTCGGCGGTGCTGTTGGGCATCGCCGTAAATTTGGTGGCGGTAAGGGGCAGTCGATTGCCAAAGCGGTTGGCCTCAACAAAGGTGCGACACCGACAGTACTCGATGCCACGGCGGGCTTGGGCCGAGATGCGTTTGTGCTGGCATCACTGGGCTGCAAAGTACAGATGGTAGAACGCCACCCTGTGGTCGCGGCATTACTTGAAGACGGCTTAGAACGTGCCAAGCGAGATCCAGAAATTGGACATTGGGTCAGCGAACGCATGTCGATGGTGCATGCATCCAGTCACGATGCATTGACGCAGTTGGTGGATGACATAACGCTTGAGCGCCCTGATGTGGTTTATCTTGACCCTATGTATCCGCACAAAAAAAAATCAGCCTTGGTAAAAAAAGAAATGCGCGTGTTTCAGTCACTGGTTGGTGCTGATCATGATGCTGATGGTTTGTTCGATCCTGCTTATTTGCTGGCAACCAAGCGTGTGGTGGTTAAACGCCCTGATTACGCTGAGTTCATTGCGGGAAAAACGCCGTCTACCCAAATTGAAACCAAGAAGAATCGTTTCGACGTTTACGTGAAAGCGGCGATGCGTTGATCGCGTATAGCGTTGAACAGATGACCTAGATAGAGCAGAGGAGGCATAGGGTTGGCAAAAACCTTGTGTGATTGGAAAAGTAAAGACATTGAAAAAGACATGGTAGCGTTAGCTAAACTGGTCACAGCCCCCGATTATGTGTGTCGAAAGTGTGCACGGGTGGCTAACACAAAAAAAGTCCTCTGTAAGCCGATTGAGCTTAAGCCCTGAAGCGGCATATGTCTTCTTTTAACATTTGATATCTTTGGTTCAGCATCGTCAGATGCTGAAAACAAAAACGCCTCCAAGCGGAGGCGTTATTGGTAGTAGGCAGAGAGTTACTCCATGCCTTTTACCAGCAGAACTGTCAGTAGACCGGTAACAACAGAAACCATCAGGCCTGACACAATGATCCAAGGTAACATATCCATGATTCAACGGGCTCACTTTCAAATAAAGGTTTTTGACATCAAAATTTTACCTTCCTATTTGATACCAGCTACTTTGTCTTAACAATGGCTGGTAAATAGCCCTTAATGATTATTAACGAATTGAAACATAAT
Organism: Enterovibrio sp. FF113; assembly: GCF_041439165.1. NCBI lineage: Bacteria > Pseudomonadati > Pseudomonadota > Gammaproteobacteria > Vibrionales > Vibrionaceae > Enterovibrio > Enterovibrio sp. FF113. The sequence goes on from NZ_JBGONO010000021.1 coordinate 26,765, forward strand.
GGGTTGTTTTTACGGCTTTGAGTGGATTTTGTGAATAAAAAAACGCCCGCTCGGGCGTTTTTTTGTGCGCAAAATGTTTCATTCTTTGTGAGGTAGCGCGAGTTTCAATGCTTCACGTGAGAGGTGATTGGCTTCGCCTGATTCATTGAGCTTTTCAAGCGTATCAACCAGCCATGCATAGTCGGTCACATCTGCACGAATATTGAGCGCTTTTTCAAAATGCTGACGAGCTTCTGCCCATTTTCCTTCGCGGAAATACAACTGACCCAATGCGCTGTGTGTGATCGGATTACTCTCGTTGTAGCGCAACAGATCCTGCAACTTCAAAATCGCTGGGTGATAGTCAGGCAATGACAACTCAGGCACGAGACCAATCAAGGTTTCATCAGGATGCTTCTTAAGATTTTCTCGTAAAATGACATAGGCTTCAGAATCGGCGTGACGTGCAATCAATTGTTTGACTAAGCAGGCGATCAGCGGTGTTTGCTGACGCGCTGCACGCGACAGGCTATTCCAATGCGCCAGAAGGCCATCACTGCCCTTTTGTGTCGCGATATGGGCCATCAAGCCGCATTCAGCTTTTAGCTCCAGTTTGGTCGCATCTGCGTCAGAAATGGCTTTCACACGTTTCAGTGACGGCAACAGGCGAAGCAATGCTTGCCAATCTTGCAGTTGTAGATAGGTATCTTTAAGCAGATTGAGCAAGATGGCATTACGCGGGTTCGCATCTAACAAGCCTTGCATGCTTGCCAGTGCTTCTTCGTATTGGCCCTGACGGTATTGAAGTTTTGCACGAGTCAGTGAGGTAGCTAGGCTGTCAGTGCCAAAATCAGAGGCTTGTTGCAGGTAGCGATCGCGGTTTTCCACATCGCCACGGCCCTGCGCTGCTTCTGCGGCGGCTAAGTAATTAAGCAGCGGCGCATCACTGCAGTTTGCACCCTTTACCACCAATTTCTCCGCTTGTTTCCAGTCTCCTTCCAGCAATTTGACCAAACCTTGGTTAGTTAAGGTGCGCGCCTTTTTGCTTTTACGGCCAGAAAACCAGCCACGGGTTGAGTTCGAAAACGAAAACAATTTGCGAATGAGAAACTCGAGAATGAACAAGGCAGCAAATGCAGCAATGACCACGATAACCAATGTAGTCAGACTCATTTCGATGGTTTGATTTGCGGCAGAGATCAGCACATAACCTTGATTACCGGCCAAATCAGGACCAACAATCAAACCTGCGATCAGTGCGATAACTAATAGGAGGATTTTGATCATTGGCTGCTCTCCCCCGTCGACAGCGGCGCAAGGTCGCGCCGTAGGCGATCGGCTAACAAGTCGCTGATAAGTAGCTGGCTTTCCAATGCTTCTGGATAGCTCACCGCAATGGTTTGCTGGCTCAGTGCTTTTAGCGTGCTGACAAAGCTTTCGGTGATCTTGGCGTCTTGGTTATAGAAACGCTCGGCCCATTCTTCCGCCGCTTTTAACGATTCCGCATACAGACGACCATTTTGGCGATACACCGCGGTGATAGCCTGATCCAGTTTGGCTTTGAGGTTTTCTTGCAAATAGAAGGTTTGCGCAGGGGTGAGAAGCGGTACGACATCACCATCGCGTTTACGGTAGGTAATAAACTGACTCACAAAATCGCTCAGTGACGCTTTAAGGTTTTGCTGCCAATCATCGACGTTATCTGAAACTGTCTCTGGGACAACCGCTTCGCCTTCAGGAATGATCGCATTAGCCAGTGGCAGTTTATCCACTTCTTGTTGCAAGCTGTTCAGTCTGAGTACGATGCCGTCACGGTCGATGCGCTTAATCGCTTTCAGCTGTTGAATGTCTTTTGCCATGGCTTGGCGCAGTGGCGTCAGCGACGGGTCATTCAACTCTGCAATGCGTTGGTCTGCATTTTCCATCAAGGTTGTTGCGGTCAGCACGTCATGTTGCAGCCATAATTGACGGCCTGCTTGGTTAACTAAATAGTTCGCTTCTGCTAGTAACCAGTCATTAGGACGGCGACCTTTCACGTCAGCCAAAGCCGATTGCAAACTGGCAATGGTTTTGCCCTGCTGGTCGATCAGCACTTGTGTATCTTGCGTGGCTTTTTGCACCGCAGCTTGTGCTTGTTTGTCACTGTCTTCCAGCGCCGTTTTCAGTTCAGAAACCTGAGAACTTAGTGTGGCAATACCTGCGTTGTATTGCATTGATTGCTGATGCCCGTGGTAGTAAAGACCCGCGCCCAGTGCAATAACCAGCACAATGGCAAGTACAGCCAATCCACGCCCGCCTTTCTTTTCTTTCACAGGTGCAGAGGCGGTGGGTTTTGAAGGCTTAGCAGGTTGGGTTTCTTTTGCTGAAGAAGACGGTGCCACAGAAGGTTTATCGCCTGCTTGAGTCTTATCAGACACTTTAGTATCTGTATGAGAAGGAGAGCTGGTGGCTTTGTCAGACGCATTCGTTGCCGTGTCTTTTGAGGATGCTGGCGCCGCTGTGTCTTTCTCCGTGCCTGAAGGTTTATTCTTGTCTGTCATCCGAATGTCCCGAGTTGTTCATCTCGTATAAAGCGCGCAGCAGCGAGTCATTGGAGGCGCTGTTTACGCAGTTAATTGCCGAAAAGCCAAGGCCAATTGCTTGATTGTAAATCCGTTTGCTTGGCACCAGTATATGGCATTCTCGTAACCATTGCTGGTCACACTCTGAGATTGTCTGGCATAAAAGTGAAAGTTGTTCACCACTGGTGACGACAAAGGTGTCGACGCCGTCTGCCCGCCATTGTTTGGCTAATGATGATAAATCGTCTGCGTTCCAGTGTCGTTGATAGGCTTCAAAATAGCGCACCTTGGCACCACTTTGAATGAGCGTATCTCCCAATAAGGCTCGCCCGCCATTGCCGCGTAAAATCAGCACAGATAACGATGTTGTTTTTGAAAAAACGGGCAGGGATAACATGCCTTCACTGTCTTCGCTCGGGGGCTGCATCGCATCAATATTGCTCAGTTCGCGCCAAACAGAGGCTGTTTTTTCGCCCACAGCAACGAAATGTAGGTCTGAGCGCCATTGGGTATGATGTTCGTTTAAGTGCAATTGCGCATATTCGACAGCGCGTGGGCTGACAGCGACAACCACACTGCCGTTAGGCAGTGTGGTTAGGGTATCGCGAAGTGTCGGGAGGTCGGCGCCGGCTGAAAAAGATAACAAAGGCGCGGGCAGCGCCTTTATTCCTGCTTGGTTGAGGCTGTCGACCAGCGCATAACAGGCAGGTGCCGGACGGACGACCACGACCGTCATATTTCGTCCTGATACAACTTTTCAAGAATCGGGCGTGCGCCTTCTGCCAGCAATCGCTCTGCAAGGCCTGTTCCCAATTCTTCGGCTTTCTCTAGCGGCCCTGTGACTTCACCACGAATGATTTCGCTGCCGTCTGGCTCGCCAACCAAAGCGCGCAAATAGATTTGATCGCCTTGAATTTCAGAATAACTGCCGATAGGTACCTGACAACCACCTTGTAGGCGATTGTTCATGGCACGCTCGCACAATACGCGATAGGTGGTGTTTGCATCAGCAAGTGGCTCGAGCAAAGCACGAACACGCTCATCGTCAAGTCGACATTCAATGCCGACGGCGCCTTGTCCAACTGCAGGCAGGATTTCTTCGGGTTCGATTTCATTGCGAATACGGTCATGCAGTCCAAGGCGCTTCAAACCAGCCGCAGCAAGGATGATGGCGTCATATTCACCGTTATCGAGTTTACCCAGACGTGTCCCCACGTTACCGCGTAGATCGTTAACCACGAGGTCGGGGCGCATCTCACGCAGTTGGCACTGACGACGCAAGCTCGATGTACCGACAATCGCGCCTTGTGGCAGATCGCTGATACTCGAATACGTGTTAGAAACAAAAGCATCACGTGGATCACCACGTTCACAGATAGTGACGAGTCCCAGCCCTTGTGGAAATTCGACAGGGACATCTTTCATTGAGTGAACGGCGATATCAGCACGTCCTTCCAGCATGGCTTGTTCTAGTTCTTTTACGAACAGGCCTTTGCCGCCCACTTTCGCGAGTGGCGTATCCAGAATAATGTCGCCCTTGGTCACCATTGGCACCAACTCAACCACCAGACCGGGGTGTGTATTCTCGAGAGCAGCTTTAACATATTCGGCCTGCCAAAGCGCCAATGGGCTTTTGCGAGTCGCGATGCGTAGGGGCGTTGAATTCATAGTGGGTTCCATGTGATTTGCATACGCTAATCGTATCACCGCTTCTCATTGCCAAACCACCTCAAGATGCAGGATTTCAGAAGTCAGTCGGTACGTGTGATGCCCTGTGATTCGTCGTATCACTTAGATGGGTTGTTTCGGTGATTGGCGTCAGTGATTAACGAGGACAGTGAACGTGAAGTGCAAGGGATGGAGGGCTTGTTATGGAAATGCATAGCAATAGGGCAGAGAAAGCGGCGTCTAAAATGTGCGAAGCTTTGCACCATAGACTATCCTGTGTGATATGGATCAAATAATAAGGGTCGTTGTAGGGTGTGAAATACTACTTGGTTCACCTTATTTCGAATCAAATTTGAGATAAAGCGTTGTGTGTCTCACAGTTTCGTTCAGATAGTGAGCGATGTTTAGCAAATATGTTGTGTCGTTGCTTGCTTTACGCTCCGAGTAAAAACTGTTAGATTGATCACGTTTTTATCCATGGGACTCGCAGTGGTATTTCGTTGAGGCCTGTTTCGTTGACTAGGATGTCGGCAACTTTGGATGTTAATCTTGCAAAACTATATTGATCAGCAAATAGAGCGTCTTAATGCCTTCAATCGAGTACGATTGGAGCGCGCACGAAGCGCTATGCATTCTCAGGCCGTTAACGTGTTTAACGTATTACCTGCTTTGCTGCACTTTAACCATCCTGCCGTTCCTGGCTACCTCGAGCGCAGTGTTGTTCACGGCATTGCCAGCTTTACCCTTTCAGATATTCATCAAGATTTTGTCAATGATTGTGCATTGGCATCGAATACGTCTGCGCCGGAAAAACCCATTTCTAAAGATTTCCCGATTAAAGGGATGTTCTCTATGGGCAGCACCGCGTCGATGGGGCAAAGCCTGAGCAGCGATCTGGATATTTGGGTTTGTGTGCAACAGTGGGTGAGTGAAGAAGAGCGCTCAATGCTCGATGCTAAGTGCTCGCTGATTTCTGATTGGGCAATGGCACAAGGCGTAGAAGTGAACTTCTTCGTGATGTGTGAGCAGCGTTTCCGTCAAAACCTCGCGCAGGAAATGACGTCTGATAACTGTGGCTCCAGTCAACACTATCTCTTACTTGATGAATTTTATCGCTCTGCCTTGCACCTAGCTGGTCAGCAACTGCTGTGGTATTTGGTGCCGCCAGAGATGGAAAACTGCTACGAAGAATACGTGGGTGAGATGATCGCTAGCGGTGCGCTTCGTCGTGATGACTGGGTCGATTTTGGCGGATTGCCGTCGATCCCAGCAGAAGAGTATTTTGGCTCCAGCCTTTGGCAACTGTATAAAAGTATCGACTCCCCGTATAAGTCGGTATTGAAAGCGATTTTGCTTGAAGCGTATTCTTGGGAATACCCAGGCACGCAGCTTCTTAGTGTTGACGGTAAGCGCCGTTTCTTCTCCGGTATGGTGGATGTGTATCAATCTGATGCTTACTATCTGATGTTGGAGAAAGTCACGCGTTACCTCGAACGCATTGACGATCACCGTCGTCTCGATTTGGTGCGTCGCTGTTTTTACCTCAAAACCCATGAAAAACTGACCCGTGAACCGGGCCCAGGCTCCGTGCCATGGCGCCGTGAAGTGTTGTGCGTATTGACCCGTGAATGGGGTTGGACGCAAGACGATATTGCACGTCTGGATAATCGCCGTAACTGGAAGGTGGAAGAGGTTAAAGAGGCGCATAACGAGCTGTTAGAAGCTTTGATGCTGAGCTATCGCAACCTGATCCGCTTTGCGCGTCGCAATGACATTACTTCTGCGATTAGTCCTGAAGATATCAGTATTTTGGCGCGTAAGCTGTACGCTGCATTTGAGGTGTTGCCGGGTAAAGTGACCTTGCTTAATCCTCAATTATCGCCGGATTTGCACGAACCTAACCTGACCTTGATTCAAGTGCCGGAAGGGCGCAACAATCCGCCGGGTTGGTATTTGTATAAGCAATCACTTAAACCTGTCGACATCATTGGTCGCGCGCCACTAGAGCACAACCGTTACTTGTCCAAGCTTGTTGCTTGGGCGTATTTCAATGGCATGCTCACTGAATCGACTTGCCTGCATTCCGTCGCACGTACCAGTGAAGTCGACATCGACAAGTTGTATCAGCTGGTGAGTGACATGCGAAATACCTTCTCGGTACGTCGACCGCATCCATCATTGCAGGCGTTGTCGAGCCCTTGTGAAATCCGCAAACTGGCGCTGTTCATCAACCTTGAGCACGATCCTACTTCTGAATTGAAGCAGCCGTCAGTTCGATTCGATTTCAAAAACACAGACATTTTCAGCTACGGTGCTGAGCAGCAATGCTTGGTGGGTAGCGTTGATTTGGTTTACCGCAACAGCTGGAATGAAGTGCGTACCCTGAATTTTAAGGGTGATAACGCCATGCTGGATGTGCTTAAGACGCTACTAGGCAAGATGCACCAAGATGCGATTCCCCCCGAGTCTGTCGACGTGTTTTGCTACGCTGGAAAAATGCGCGGCTTGATCCGTAATTTGGTGTATCAGTTGGTGGCAGAATGTATTGATATGCGATTAAAGCCTATCGATCAGGAAAAACGTCGTCGTTTTAAAGCGATTCGTGTGGCTGATCAAACCTTCGGATTGTTCTTTGAGCGACGCGGCGTGTCGGTACAAAAACTTGAGAACTCGGTGGATTTTTATCGTTCTATCTCAACCAACAAGATCACGGGATCGCCCTTGGTGGTGTTGGATAAAGAGGGAGAAATACATCCGCCAGAAGTGGTCGATGCGTATGCTAGTGAAGGTATAATCCAGTTTTTCTTCGAAGATTGCAGCGAAGGGTTCAATATTTATGTGTTGGACGAAAATAATCGCGTAGAAATGTATCGTCAATGCAGTGGCGATAAAGAAGAAATGGTGCAAGGCGTGAACCGCTTCTACACATCATCTCAGGAAAAAGTGAGCTTTAGTGGCCAAGCCGTTAATTTCAACTTACCTCAGTTTTACGACATCATCCATCAGGCTGATGGTCGGGCGCAGGTGATCCCGTATAAGAGTGATCGCCAGTGGCAACGTGGCGCAGAGACGCGCGGTGAGCCAGCACAGGTTGCTTCTCGTTAAATTGTAAGCCTAAACGTACCGACACAAACGTCGCTGAAAACCTAATGGCTTTCAGCGACGTTGCGTTTGTGAGTCTTGATTTAGTGCGTAAGCAATGCGCGCTCTACCAATTGACCTCTTCGCCAGATTGTTTGCGGCATTCTTGCTTGACCATTTCGCTAAACTCAACGCCTGTCTTGCTACACAGCCATTTTCCTTCTTTATAAGCGAAGTGGAAGCCTCCGGATTTCGACGCCAGCCAGATCTCTGACATCGGCTCTTGACGATTAATGATGATCTGAGTGCGGTCTTCAAAATCCAGTGTCAGAACATTACCAGATGTTTCGTAATCGATATCTGCACCGCATTCATCGATACCTTCCTCGATGGCCATCCATTCTGCGTCGACAAGTTCATGGTATTCACTGGTGTTCATTGTATTCCGTCCTATTGCTTTTCAGTGTGTTGATGCGATTATAGAGGGCATTAACTTTTGGATCACTGGCATAAATGATGCGAACAACCCTGAAACTTGTTGTGCTGGCCGCAATTACCTTGCTGTCTGCATGTGGCCAACAAGGCCCACTCTATTTTCCCGAAGACGCGCCAGCGCAAAACAGTGCGCCAGCAGAAACGGGAAACACACAGGATACGCAAGCTCAGGGAACTGATCAGCCATAATATATCGGACAGGGAAGGACAACGTTGGATTACTTCAATTATCAGGATGACGGACAGCTTTGGGCAGAAGACCTGCCTTTGGCACAGTTGGCACAAGACTATGGCACCCCGCTGTACGTTTATTCTCGTGCGACGCTAGAGCGTCATTGGCATGCGTTTAATAATGCAGTTGGCGATCATCCACACCTGATTTGCTATGCCGTGAAGGCGAACAGCAACTTGGGTGTGCTCAATGTGCTTGCTCGTTTAGGCTCAGGGTTTGACATCGTTTCCCAAGGCGAGCTAGAGCGTGTGCTTGCAGCGGGTGGCGATCCGGCTAAAGTGGTTTTCTCTGGTGTGGGTAAAACTGCCCCAGAAATGGCGCGTGCACTGTCGTTGGGTATTAAGTGTTTCAACGTGGAATCGGAAGCTGAACTTGATCGATTGAATCAAGTGGCGGGTGAACTCGGTAAAGTCGCACCTGTTAGCTTGCGTATTAACCCGGACGTAGACGCCAAAACCCACCCATATATTTCAACCGGTCTTAAAGAAAACAAGTTCGGTATTGCATTCGACCGTGCGCGTGAGGTTTACCATTACGCCCATGGCTTGCCAAATCTGGACGTACACGGTATCGATTGTCATATCGGCTCTCAGTTAACGGATCTGGCGCCATTTATTGAATCTACCGATCGCCTTTTGGGGCTGATTGATGCACTGCGTGAAGATGGTATTAACATTACTCATCTTGATGTTGGTGGTGGATTGGGCGTGACTTATCACGATGAAAAGCCACCTGAGCCATCTGACTACGCCAAGGCCTTACTAGATCGTCTCGACAATCATCAAGACATAGAGTTGGTGTTTGAACCGGGTCGTGCCATTGCCGCCAACGCTGGTGTATTGGTCACAAAAGTTGAATTTCTCAAGCACAACGCCGAGAAGAATTTTGCCATCATTGATGCGGCGATGAACGATTTACTGCGCCCTGCGTTGTATCAAGCATGGCAAGACATTGTGCCGCTTCGTCCGCGCGACGGGGAAGGCAAAACCTATGATTTGGTTGGCCCTGTGTGTGAAACAGGCGACTACTTAGGCAAAGACCGTTCCTTGGTGTTGGAAGCTGGTGACTTGCTTGCTGTGCGTTCATCAGGGGCATACGGCTTTGTGATGTCATCGAACTACAATACGCGTAGCCGTGCTGCCGAAGTGATGGTGGACGGTGAGCAAGCCCATCTGGTACGTCAGAGAGAGCCACTGGAATCACTGTGGCAGTTAGAACAGGTTTTGCCTGAATAAAGGAACCGGATGCAGATACAATTCTCGAAAATGCATGGTCTCGGCAACGACTTTATGGTGGTTGATTGCGTGACGCAAAATGCGTATTTCTCCCCGGACATGATCCGTCGTTTGGCGGACAGAAACACCGGTGTGGGTTTTGATCAGCTTTTGGTGGTCGAGCCACCTTATGATCCGGAGAGTGATTTTCACTATCGGATTTTCAATGCTGACAGCAGTGAAGTCGAGCAGTGCGGCAACGGCGCGCGCTGCTTTGCTCGTTTTGTTCGCATGAAAGGGCTGACCAATAAACATCAAATCCAAGTCAGCACTAAGTCGGGTAAAATTGTACTCAATATTGATGGTGACGATCAGGTCACGGTCAATATGGGCGAGCCTGTTTGGGAACCATCAAAAATTCCCTTCCGCGCAAACACAGAAGAAAAAACCTATATTTTACGTGTAGGCGATAAAACCTTGTTTGTTGGCGCAGTCAGTATGGGTAATCCACACTGTGTCACAGTGGTTGACGATGTGGATACGGCCGATGTTGACACCTTGGGCCCGTTGGTGGAATCCCATGAGCGCTTTCCTGAGCGTGTCAATGCAGGTTTCATGCAGGTGGTATCACGCAGTGAAATTCGTCTTCGCGTTTATGAGCGCGGCGCAGGTGAGACCCAAGCTTGTGGCAGCGGTGCCTGCGCAGCGGTGGCTGTCGGCATTGCACAAGGCTTGCTTGATGAGTCTGTACGCGTGCAATTGCCAGGCGGCGATCTACACATTCGTTGGCGTGGTCCGGGACATGCTTTGCATATGTCCGGCCCAGCTTCACATGTTTATGATGGACAAATAACAGTATGACGGAGCTTTCCAAGCTCGAAGGGCCACTGGCAAAAGCGCTTACCGACGATGCCGTGGCCAGCTATTTGAAAGACAATCCTGACTTTTTTCTTAGCCAGCTTAAATTGCTGGAGCAACTTCGACTCTCTCATCCACAACGTGGCGCGGTTTCCTTGGTTGAAATTCAGCTAAGCCGATTACGCGAACGCGTGGCTGAACTAGAAGAAGACATCACCCAATTGATGAGCATTGCTGCAGGGAATGAAAACCTGTTTCGTGCTTTCTCGCAGGCGCACAAAGCTTTGTTTGCCGCCAGTCGTGAGCAGGATATTCATCAGGCGTTACGTACTTTAGCCTCGTCGCTGCAGCTCTCAGTTAGCTTGCGTTTTTACGATGTTGGTCATCATGCCTTGAACAAAAAAAGTGTCGACGCAATAAAAGCGGCGCATTTTTGCGGTCAGCATGTTTACTTGGGTCGTCTTCGTAAAGCCGATGGTGAACTATTTGTTAGTCACGCACCAGAGCTAGGCTCTTATGCATTAGTACCTGTTTACAAGGGGAAAGAGCTAGGCTTTTTGTCGTTTGCCAGCAAAGATGGCGGACACTTTCAGCCCAGCATGGACACCCTGTTTGTTGAGCAAATTGCAGAGCACATCGCTATTCTTCTTACCAAGTGGCAGTCAGACGAATGAGCCTGCTGTCGGCCTTGGAAAAACCACTGGCGCGATTTTTTGATTACATGATTCGTGAGCGGGGCTTAAGTCGCTATACCGAATCTAATTACCGTCAACAATTGACCGCTTGCGCCACATTTTTGCAGGATTCGGGTGTGACTCAATGGCAGGATGTCGATGCCGGCTGGGTGCGTCAAATTGCCTCGCAAGCCAAGCGTGAACGCCTAAAGCCGGGCAGCATTGCTCTGCGTTTATCTGCTCTTCGTAGTTTCTTTGATTTTATGATTGTCGATGGTGCTTTGGGTGCAAATCCAGCCAAAGGTGTGGCAGCGCCAAAACAAGGGCGCACCTTGCCAAAAAATCTTGATGTGGATGAAATCAACCAACTGCTTTCTGTCGATTCTGACGACCCCTTAGCGGTGCGCGATCGCGCCATGATGGAGTTGATGTATGGTGCGGGGCTACGTTTATCTGAGCTTACCGGCCTAAATCTTCGAGATGTGGCGGTACGAAAAGGCGATCTTCGCGTCATCGGTAAGGGCGATAAAGAACGTATCGTCCCGTTTACTGGCATGGCCAAAGAGTGGCTGATTAATTGGATAAAAGTGCGCAATCTGTTGTTGAAAGGACCAGAAAATGCACTGTTTATTTCTAAATTAGGAAGCCGAATCTCGGCGCGAAGCGTACAAAAACGTATGGCTGAGTGGGGACAAAAGCAAGCGGTGAATAGCCACATTAATCCGCACAAACTCAGACATAGCTTTGCAACGCATATGTTGGAGTCATCCGGTGATCTGCGCGCTGTTCAAGAGTTGCTGGGGCATGCAGACTTGTCGACGACACAGGTCTATACCCATTTGGACTTCCAGCATCTTGCCAAAGTCTACGATGCAGCGCATCCCAGAGCGCGTAAACGAAAAAGCGATTAGCCCCCCCCCAGATCTTGATCTGGTGAGCACTGTGATCGAGTGAATACAGGCAACGGAACGAGTAGAGGAACGCGCATGAAGTTTTACCGCAGATGGCAACCCGTCTCAGCACTGACCTTTGATCTGGATGATACCTTGTACGACAACCGTGTGGTGATTGTACGCGCAGAGCAACAGTTGCTGGATTGGCTAGCCTCGCATTGCCCGCCGATGGAAGCATTTAGCTGGGCGTTATGGCAGGACATTCGCCAGCAGGTGATGGAGCAAGATCCTCGCTTGGTAGGGTTTGTCACAGAGATTCGACGAGCGCAGATCAAATTTGCCGCCACTCGCTGTGGTCTGAGCGACTTTGCAGCGCAACAACTTGCCAATGACGCCGTTGAATTCTTTCTTTTCGAGCGCAGCAACTTTTCCGTGCCAGATGAAGCCATTGAAACCTTAGCGGCATTAGCGGCAAATTACCCACTTTTGGCGATCACCAATGGCAATGTTGATTGTGATCGGCTGGGGCTGACGCCGTATTTTATGCATGTTCTGCAAGCCGGACCTGACGGGAAAGCCAAGCCTGACTTGGCTATGTTTACTAAAGCGAAACACTTGCTGGATGTTGATCCTGAGAACATTTTGCATGTTGGCGATCATTTAAAAGCGGATGTGCGCGGTGCGAAACTGGCAGGATTTAAGGCGTGCTGGATTAACGAAACAAAACAGCCGCTGACAAAGCAGCGGCATGCAACATTACTTCCGGATGTGGAGATCTCCCATCTGAGTCAGCTTTTGACTCTCACCCGCGCTGTTTAAGTTTATTGTCGAGTGCCAGTAAGCCCGGCCCCCACACGGTGGTGACTAAGAGCATCACGCCCCACATTTGGTGGTCGAAGAAGCCTTTATCCCAAAGGGCGGGGTAAGACACAACCGCGACAATATTGAAAACGAACAGTGCAAAAGCCGCTGGGCGAGTTAACAAACCTAATAGTAAAAATACAGGCAGGATAAGTTCCGCTGCCGTCCCCAAGTATGCCGCCATTTCCCAAGGCAATACCGGTACCTGATATTCATACTCAAAGAGGTATAGCGTACTGTCCCAGCTTGCGATTTTGGTCTGCCCTGCACGGAAAAACACCCATGCCACCCAAAGACGACTGATCAGCAGCAATACCGGAGCGAGGGGCTTGAGCGCGGACGCAAAAATATCGTCCAATTTGGTAATAACTGAAAGCATGCGCGATGTCCTTTTTTCTTATGGCGTGTGAGCGAGAGTAAAATCAGTAAACACGCCACGCTGCATGGCGCTGGCGACGTGTTGCAATAAATGAGGAGCAATATTGCCAAACGGCGATTGCTCGCAAGCGACGATTAATGTGGCTTCTTCGGCATCAAGCAACGTGATTTCTAGCGTGTTATGACGGCGTTGAACGAGCGTCGCCTCGGAATTAAGAGGGTCAAGCGATTGCAGCGCCGCTTCATCATGATGGGTGATTGCTTGCCAAATGCTGCAGATGGCGAAATGGCTTTGCATCACTTTGGCTGTGGGGGATACCTGAAGCTGGATATTGCCAAAATCTTCAGGTGTCACTAGCGCTAAGGCTTCCACTGGAAACGGCATTTTCGTTATCGTCGCCTGACTGACCGTTTGAATATGCCACTCTAGTGTCGCGATATCGGCAAGATAAGGGACAGCTTCGATGATGTTGGGCAATGACGTCATTGTCTTGTCAAACCCTTCGCCATAACGATCGGCACAGGCATTATTCATTGGCGTGGTCAGCACGTGCTGGCGAGCAATGGCAGCAAAGCACTCCTCACCCACCAGTGCATTGACCACGGGGTAAGCCACGCCGAGGCATTCAGTTAATGTCATCACGAAGTTGTTGCGATAAACCTGCAATAGCGCATCGGGTGCTGTGACGCCTTGAGCAACCGGCAATTGGTGCGGCTGATAGTGCAGCGCGTCACTAAACTGTCGCTGCAGAGAGGCTAAGTCTGGCGATGTCATGATGCCACCTCTCGCAAGGGGCCATAATATAGCGCCTTTAAGATGGCATCGGCTTTCGCCGCTTCCGCCAGCAGCACCTCGGGTGTTGGAATGTCTCTATCCCACTCAATCAAGGTGTGTCGTGGCCCGTTTGCGGCGATCCATTGATGATAAAGCGCCCATACTGGCTCAGAAACTGGCTGGCTGTGAGTATCAATCCAAATTTCACCCTCGGGCAGCGGATTAACGACATAGCCTGCCAAATGGATTTCTTTCACCCACTCTGGATCAATAGCGGCTAAGTATTGCTGTGCGTCAAAGCCATGATTAAAGGCACTGACATGCACGTTATTCAGATCGAGCAACAATCCGCAGCCAGTGCGTCTGGCGACTTCGGCCAGAAACTCCCATTCAGGAATGGTTGAGTGGTTAAAGCTCAAGTAACTCGATGGGTTTTCCACCAGAATCTGTCGACTGAGGTGATCTTGTGTGATGTCGACATTGGCACAAAACACATCCAGTGCTTCTTCGGTGTAAGGAAGAGGCAGTAAATCATTAAAATATTCGCCATTTACCGAACTCCAACTGAGGTGCTCAGAGACGAATAAGGGATCGATCTCATCAACTAATCGTTTGAGTCGACGCAAGTGGTCGCGGTTTATCGGGTCGGTTGACCCTAATGACAAACCCACGCCATGACAGCTAATCGAATATTGGCGTCGCAAGGTATCTAACGCCTGAAAAGCATCAGAATCAGGCTGGAAAAAGTTCTCGCTGTGTACTTCTAACCATCCTATATCCGGGGATTTATTGATGAAGTGCTCATGATGTGGATGCCTTAGCCCCACGCCAATCCAAGGAGAAACTTTTTCCATGCCTAACCCCTGTTTCGATTAAGACGTTACTCTGATTAAGAGGCCGACTTAGCGCTGCCTGACAGGCGGTCACATAGGCCTTGAGGCACGACGATAAACGCATCTTTTTGGGCATCTTTGGTTGATGTACCCGCACAAGAACTGGTCGCCGTTGCGCAGTCGTTTTTACCCGCTTTTGCGACACCGTAGCATTTCTCTTTTTCTGCAGCCTGGGCAGGCGTTGTCGTCAAAGTGGTTGCACCCACAGCAAGCAGACTGGTAATAGCAGCAGCGACAGCAAAATTAGTCTTTTTCATGTCAATTCCTCATTGTAAGGACGGAGGTCCTTAGGATTATCAATTGATTAAAGAAAGAGCCGTCTTCAATAACGTGCTCACCTAAAAGGATAGGTTGAGTGAATGAAAACTTTCGCTGTTGCGGTTATTTTTTGATTAAAAATAACCAATGACGAACCAAGAGGTGGATTAAAGTATTGATATGTATGAGTTTTGTTTGGTTTGAATCATCATTTTTATAAAAGTATGAGAGAGAAACCTGGATTGGTGAAAGGAGCGGAGTAAGGCGGCGTTAATATCGGGGTGTATGTTGGTCTTTGCCCCAGAATTTTGGTGTTAGGTTCGCACCTGAAAGTCACTTGGGTATATAATCCTCAACCAGTGTATAAATAACCAGTGAATGAACGATGGACGTATCCTACCTGATTGACGGTCTTAACGACAAACAACGCGAAGCCGTGGCCGCGCCGCTCGGCAACTATCTGGTACTCGCTGGCGCGGGTAGTGGCAAAACCCGAGTGCTTGTTCATCGCATTGCCTGGTTGATGAAAGTGGAGCATGCCTCGCCGTTTTCAGTACTGGCGGTGACTTTTACCAATAAAGCGGCAGCGGAGATGCGTGGGCGTATCGACCAACTGATGCAGGGGACGTCATCAGGATTGTGGTGCGGTACCTTCCATGGCTTGTGTCACCGTATTCTGCGTGCTCACCATCTTGATGCGAATTTACCGCAAGATTTTCAAATTCTGGATTCTGACGATCAACAGCGTCTGCTGCGTCGCTTGATAAAAGCACAAAACCTTGATGAGAAACACTGGCCTGCGCGCCAAGCATCGTGGTACATCAATGCCAAAAAAGACGAGGGCTTACGGCCACATCATATTGATGCGCAGTTCGATCCCGTCGAAAAAACCTGGTTACGTGTTTATAGCGCTTATCAAGAAGCGTGTGACCGTTCAGGACTGGTGGATTTCGCGGAGCTTTTGCTGCGTTGCCACGAGTTATTGCGCGATAAAACCCATATTCGTGAGCACTATCAGGCGCGTTTTCAGCATATTTTGGTCGACGAGTTCCAAGATACCAACAACATTCAATACGCTTGGCTGCGCATGATGGCTGGCACGCAAGCCAATGTGATGATTGTGGGCGATGACGATCAGTCTATCTACGGCTGGCGTGGCGCTAAGATCGAAAACATTCAACGCTTCCTTGATGAGTTTGCTGGCGCGAAGACCATTCGTCTTGAGCAGAACTACCGTTCCACGGGCAACATTTTGAAGGCGTCAAACCATCTGATCACCAACAACTCGGAACGTATGGGTAAGAGCCTGTGGACCGACGGTCACGAAGGTGAATTAATTTCCGTATACAGTGCATTTAATGAGTTGGATGAGGCTCGCTTTGTCGTCGGTAAAATCAAATCTTGGCATGACGAAGGCGGCGCATTGAACGATTGTGCCATGCTATATCGCAACAACGCCCAATCTCGCGTGCTGGAAGAAGCCTTGATTCAAACAGGGCTGCCTTATCGAATTTATGGTGGTATGCGATTCTTCGAGCGTCAGGAAATCAAAGATGCGCTGGCATACCTGCGTTTGATGGCGAACCGTTTTGATGATGCTGCCTTTGAGCGTGTGATCAACACACCAACACGTGGAATGGGCGATCGCACCTTGGAAACCATTCGTTTGGCGGCGCGTGATCGTGGCGCGACCATGTGGGAAGCCAGTACTCAGTTGTTGGAAGAGCAAGTGTTGGCGGGACGTGCGGCCAATTCACTGCGTCGTTTTGTTGAATTGGTCAATGCGTTAGAAGACGAGACGCGTGAGATGGCGCTGTTCCAGCAAACCGATTACGTGATCCAGCATTCGGGCTTGCGCGCGATGTACGAAGCCGAAAAAGGCGAGAAAGCGCAGGCACGTATTGATAACTTGGAAGAACTTGTCACCGCAACCCGCCAGTATGAAGCGCCGGAAGAGGTGCAAGACGACATGACGCCGCTATCGGCCTTCTTGTCTCATGCTGCCTTGGAAGCTGGTGAAGGGCAGGCGGATGAATTTGATGATGCCGTGCAGCTGATGACACTTCACAGCGCCAAAGGGTTGGAATTCCCGTTGGTGTTTATGGTTGGTGTGGAAGAGGGCATGTTCCCGAGCCAAATGTCATCCGAAGAAGCGGGGCGCCTCGAAGAAGAGCGTCGCCTTTGCTACGTGGGCATGACGCGCGCCATGAAAAAGCTGTTTATCACCCATGCTGAAATGCGCCGTGTGTATGGCAAGGACATGTTCCACAAAGCGTCACGCTTCATTCGTGAATTGCCTGAAGAGTGCCTAGAAGAAGTGCGTATGCGCGCTAAGGTGTCGCGTCCCGCTGCGGCGAGTGGTCGTTTCTCTCAAACGCAGACTCAGCAGAATTTCAATCAAACGGGCTTTAATCTCGGCCAGCGTGTTCAGCATCCAAAATTTGGTGAAGGTACGATCATCAATTTTGAAGGCAGCGGCAATCAAAGCCGTGTGCAGGTCGCCTTTAATGGCGAAGGGATCAAGTGGTTGGTGACGCAATATGCCAAGCTAGAAGCGATGTAACGGCAGACACTGTTAAGCGCCATGCTCTAAAAGCCAAAAGCCAAAAGCCAAAAGCTAAAAGCAAAACGTTAAGGCATGGAAAAACGACAGTAAAAAGAAGGGGTGGCTTAGGCCACCCCTTCTTTTTCGTCTGTTGGTTCTTGTATCGCACTCAAGTTAAAGAGAATGGAAACAAGAGACAGATTATTTTGCTGCGCCCCAAGCGTCCGTTAAACCGCTAATGAGCGATTCGCTGGCGCCTTCACCGGTCAAATACTTGAGTATCACTGGGGCAAATTTTTGTACCATGCCTGGATCTAAGCCAAGTACACCGAAGACTTTGTCGACGGACTCTAAGTTGCCAAGGTTACTGGCGAGATCGTCTGGAATCATCCCCGTCAAAGAATCCATGCCCGGCACCATCTTGAGTAACTCACCGCTTTGTTCTTCCCCTAGGGATTGGTAAGCCATGGCAAGTAGGGCTCCCGCACCGCCTGCTGCTTGCTTGTCATTGACGCCAAGATCTGTCGACAGCAACGACGTGAGTGGGTTATCTGCCGTTTTTGTGTCTACGCCATTGAGTAAATTACTGGCTTCTTTGTTCGCTTCACCGAGTAGGCTGTCCAAGCTAAGTGCTTGAGCAGGTACTGCTGCTGTTGCGAGAATGGCACAAAGTGCCATCGTATTGATTTTACGTAACATTCATATTCTCCTGAGGGGGCTTAACGGGTTACTGTGCAGTGACCAGCCCTTCGCGCCTTGGGTCGGCACCGCCTTCCAATGCACCACTGTCGATAACAATACCGTGAATGCCTGATGTTAAGTCACGAATATTGACGTTATATCCCATTTCTTCAAGTGCAGGTTTGAAACTTTCTGCATCCGTCCCTGCCTCGAGATCAAAAGTGCCAAAGCGATTGACGAGATGCGGTAAGTCGATGGCTGATTGAATGTCTAAACCCCAATCAAGATGCGCGACCAGTGTTTTGGCAACATAACCGATGATGCGACTGCCACCCGGTGAGCCTACCGCCATGTATGGTTTACCATCACGCATGACAATGGTGGGCGCCATGGATGAACGGGGGCGTTTACCCGGCTCAATGCGGTTTGCGATAGGCACGCCGTCTTTTTGTGTGGCAAAGGAGAAATCCGTTAACTCGTTGTTGAGCAAGAAACCACGGGTCATTAAGCGCGAGCCAAAGCCGTTTTCAATGGTGGTGGTGATGGAGACAATGTTGCCCGCTTTATCCACAATGGAAAAATGGCTGGTGGATGGCAGTTCGATGGACTGATCGTCGGCCAATGCCGGCGCTTTCATCGCATGGCTAAATTGTGGCATGCCGGGGGACACATCAGTCATGGCACCTTCAGCAGGGATCAATGCCGCGCGTGCTTTCAAGTATTCGGGTGCTAACAAGCCTTCGGTTGGCACTGGCACATAGTCAGTGTCTGCGATATAGCGTCCGCGGTCGGCAAATGCCAAACGAGAGGCATCACCCATTAAACGCCAGCTTTCAGGGGAGTCTTTGCCGAGGTCTTTCAGTGGGAAGTTGCTCAAAATGCCAAGGATTTGCCCAACGGTAATCGCGCCTGAGGTCGGCGGTCCCATGCCGCAGACTCGATATTGACGATAAGGGGCGCAGACAGGTTGGCGTTCAACAATGCGGTAATCGGCCAAATCTTTTTTACTCAATACGCCGGGGTTGCCCGCCGCGTTTTGGACGGTCGCGACAATGTCATCAGCGATGGGGCCTTGGTAGAAGTTGTCGACATCCTCTGCCACCATTTTCAAGGTGCTGGCGTATTCGAGGTTCACTAAACGATCGCCAATGCTCAGAGGGTTACCGTTGTCGTCAAAGAAATATTGGTGAGTCGCAGGGTAGCGGCGCAGCCTATCAGCATCGCCTTCAATCAGCGCCGCCAAACGCGGTGACACCTCAAAACCGGCTTGTGCCAGTTCAATAGCCGGGGTGAGCACGGCGCGCCAAGACAGGTCGCCATACTTAGCGTGGGTATCATGCATTAAACGCAACGTACCCGGCGTGCCGACGGACAGCCCACCAACGACGGCGTCATAGAATTTCAACGGCTGACCATTGTCATCAAGAAATAGTGTTGGCGTTGCTGCCATTGGCGCGGTTTCACGCCCGTCAAACGTGGTTAAGGCTTGTGCCTTATTATCCCAATACACCAAAAAAGCACCGCCACCAATGCCAGAGCTTTGCGGTTCAACCAAGCCCAGCACGGTTTGCACCGCGACCATGGCATCAATCGCATTGCCGCCTTTTTTTAGAATGGACTCGGCGGCTTTGCTGGCATGAGGATTGGCCGACGCCACCATCCATTGCGTGCCTTTTACGCTCTTTCGCATCACGCTGCCTGTGGCAAGTTCGGGCGCGATAGCATCGGTGATTTGACCTTCAGCAGTCGCGTTGGCAGTCCCTGTCATCATTAAGCTAAGTGCCAATGCGGACAAGAGTCGAGTCGGGGGCTTTTTCATTCTAATTCCTTTTAACGCACGAACGGTTAGCCTCTGAGTATAGTTCGCTAATGAGCGAGAAGTGTGTCGGATTAACGAGGCAGGATGTCAATTTTTCTCTGTGAAGGCAGAAGGATAGAAAAATATTGCGGGTATAAAAAAACGGCACCTTGCGGTGCCGAAATATCAAGATGGAGTGTTTAACTTGCGCTTTTTCTTTTGTTGTCTGACTGCGTCAAACGTGAAGATAGCCAGCGCTGTCCAGATAAAGGCAAAGGTGGTGGCCTTATCCGCGGTGAACGGTTCGGTATAAATGCCCACGGCCAAAAAAAACATAATGGTTGGGCCGATGTATTGGAAAAAGCCCAGTGTTGATAAGCGCAATTTGGTGGCTGCGCCGTTAAAGCACAACAATGGCAAGGTCGTGACGATACCTGCGGCGATCAGTAGCAGGTTCATGCTCCAACTGTTGTCGAGCATGTTTGAGGTCGCGCTGTCGGCAATAAAGAGCAAATAGATTGCTGACGCTGGCAATAACACTGCGGTTTCAATGAATAGTCCGGTGGCTGCATCCACATTGATTTTCTTTCGCAACAGACCGTAGCAGCCAAAACTGCCCGCCAACACCAACGCAACCCAAGGCAATGAGCCAAAAGTGATAACTTGAATAGCCACACCAGAAAAGGCCAGTGCCACGGCGACCCATTGCAATCGTCGGAAGCGTTCGCCGAGAAATACCATGCCTAACACCACATTAAAGAGTGGGTTGATGAAGTAGCCAAGGCTTGCGTCTAACATGAGGTTGTTGCCCACGGCCCATATGAAAATGAGCCAGTTGGCGGCAATAACCACGGCAGTGACGGTTAAAAGTGCTAAACGCTTGGTATCTTTGAGTAGCAGTTTTACGCGGGCAAAGCTGCCACTCATTTTCACTATGATGGCGAGAAAGAAAAACGACCACAGCACACGGTGCATCACGACCTCCAATGCCGGGACGTCAGTTAACGCTTTAAAGTAGATCGGGGCAATACCCCACATGCTATAGGCGCCAATGGCAAGAAATATGCCTCGGCGGGTTTGTTGCGCATCATTCACTGCAAGATCTCAACATACAAATTACGACAAAGAGCAAAAACCGCCTAAAGGCGGCGCGGGCAGCGAAAAATAAGGGGTATTGATGGCTTATCTAGCGTGGTAGTGCTGAATGGTCATCAAATATAAACGGTTTAGCTGCATCAATCAGTATATGGAGGATGTATCGCTAAGCACACCTTAAAGGTGACATATTGATGAGAAAATCGTGTGCAACAACGGCATGGCTTTCAACATTGGCGCAGGGCGTTTAGAATGAGCGCCAATTCATTGAAGAGAGGCATCATGACCGTCACTGATTCTGCCGCGCAAACGCTGGAACTGGCACAAGACGAATCTGTTTTGCAGTCGGTGTTTGGCTATCACAGCTACCGAGACGGTCAGAAGGAAGTCATTGATGCCGCTATCGCGGGTCAAGACTGCCTTGTCATCATGCCAACGGGTGGCGGTAAAAGCCTGTGCTACCAAATTCCTGCTTTGGTGCGCGATGGCTTGACGATTGTTATCTCTCCGCTTATTTCGCTGATGAAAGATCAGGTCGACCAACTGCTTGCGAACGGCGTGCAAGCGTCGTGTATTAACTCCTCCATGCTCCCAGAAGCACAAGCAGCAACATGGCAAGCACTGCGCGAGGGTAACCTCTCGCTTTTATATGTCTCGCCTGAGCGCGTGTTGATGCGTGACTTTATCGAACGTTTGCAAACGGTAAAGATAGCCTTGATCGCTGTGGATGAAGCACACTGTATCTCTCAATGGGGACACGATTTTCGTCCCGAATATGCGCAACTGGGTAGCCTAAAACAGCATTTCCCGAATGTGCCTGTGATGGCGTTGACCGCCACCGCAGATGACGCCACGCGTCAGGATATTTGTTCGCGTCTTGCGTTGGATGCTCCGCACTCTTTCCTTGGTAGTTTTGATCGCCCCAATATTCGCTACACCTTGGTGGAAAAGCATAAGCCGCTGGCGCAATTGACCCAGTTTCTCGCCGGGCAAAGCGGACAAAGCGGCATCATTTATTGCAGCAGCCGCAAGAAGGTCGAGCAGGTGGCCGAAAAGCTGTGCGATCAAAATTTACGCGCAGCGGCCTATCATGCAGGCATGAGCAATGAACAACGCGCTTGGGTGCAAGAAGCCTTTCAGCGCGATGACGTGCAAATTGTGGTGGCAACGGTTGCGTTCGGCATGGGGATTAATAAACCCAATGTGCGTTTTGTGGTTCACCATGATATTCCACGCAACATCGAATCCTATTATCAGGAAACCGGACGTGCTGGGCGTGATGGTTTGCCCGCCGAAGCGGTGATGTTTTATGACCCGTCGGATATCGGCTGGTTGCATCGCTGTTTGGAAGAAAAGCCAGAAGGGCCACAGAAGCAGGTGGAAAGCCACAAGCTTAATGCCATGGGCGCGTTTGCTGAGGCGCTAACCTGTCGCCGGCTGGTGTTATTGAATTACTTTGGTGAATATCGCGAGAAACCCTGCGGTAACTGCGATATTTGCTTAGATCCGCCCACGCTGTTTGACGGTACAGAGCAAGCGCAAAAAGCCCTGTCATGTGTGTATCGCGTGAATCAGAGCTTTGGTGTGGGTTACACGGTTGAAGTGCTGCGCGGTATGCAAAACCAGCGCATCAAAGAGCACGGGCACGAGAAGATCAGCACTTATGGACTGGGCAAAGACCACAGTCATGAGTATTGGGTCAGCATTTTCCGTCAGCTGATCCATCGCGGTTACCTGATGCAAAACATTGCACGAAGTTCTGTGCTGCAACTGACTGAAGAAGCACGTCCTGTCTTGCGCGGTGAAACATCGCTTGAACTTGCCGTGCCAAGACTCGGTCTGTCACCACGTAGTAAAGCCGACAAGCTTGGCAAACGCAATTACGACAAAAAGCTGTTCGCCAAACTCCGTAAACTGCGCAAAGCGATTGCAGATAAAGAAGACATCCCGCCGTATGTGGTGTTTAACGATGCCACTTTGATTGAAATGGCTGAAATGATCCCGACCTCGCAAGGTGAATTGCTGGCGGTCAATGGCGTGGGTCAGCGCAAGCTAGAAAAATACGGCCATGTATTTTTGGACGTGATTGAAGATCACATCACGCTCGACACGGATGATGCGAGTTATGGATAAACCACGATTTAGGTTATCGCATTTTGACGCCAATGAAGGGCGTTTGGTGTTGGCCGCGGATGGGATGGATTTCGACAACGCAGAAGCTATGCTAGATAGGTTTTGCCAACTGATTGACGCCAACGCGCAGGATAAGCAAACCGATGCCGATCTGCACACATGGTTGGTCGACTTTGAAGGCGTCACCTTTATGCTCAAAGCTGAGCATTACAGTGCCAGTGTGTGGTTAGAGCGCCTTGGTAAAGAAGGCGATGAAGAACTACTGTTTTTGCATCGCTGGTTAAGTAGACAACTCGCCTTTTCGTGATACCACGGCGACGCGACGACAGTTGGCAAGCCAAAAAAATGCTGTATAATTCGCCACCTTCTTTGCGTTATGCAACTGCACCGCGAAGCAGAAAAATACGGTGTCGAGTAGAATACTCGGCATAATAAGTACGTTTGGGTTCCCTCGCCCCCAATGACAAAAAGGTTCCAAATGAGCACTTTTACGCCCGCGCAACAGCGCAACGCCCTTTCCTATTTGGTGGTTTTCCACCTCGTTATCATTGCGTCTAGCAATTATCTGGTACAGCTGCCGTTCACCATTTTTGGTTTTCACACCACATGGGGCGCATTTACCTTTCCGTTTATCTTTCTGGCGACCGATCTGACTGTTCGTATTTTTGGTGCAGGCATGGCACGTAAGATCATTTTCAGCGTGATGGTGCCATCACTGTTGATCTCTTATGTGTTGTCGGTGTTGTTCTATCAAGGACAGTATCAAGGACTCGCGCACCTCACGGAGTTTAACCTCTTTGTGGCGCGTATTGCCGTGGCAAGCTTCATGGCTTACATGCTTGGTCAGATCCTCGATATTCATGTGTTCAATCGCCTACGCCAGACAAAAAAATGGTGGGTAGCACCTAGCTGTTCAACCGTGTTTGGTAACGCGCTTGATACCTTGGCTTTCTTTGCCATCGCGTTTTACAACAGCCCTGATGCCTTCATGGCGGCTAACTGGACGGAAATCGCCATTGTCGATTACGTCTTTAAGCTCATCATAAGCCTTGGCCTGTTTGTACCTATGTATGGCGTGTTGTTGAATTATCTTGTGGGTCGCATGACTAAGGTTAACGAGACAGCGCAGGCCAAGCTGGTTTAGCGTCTGCCTGCATATAAGATTGAGGGTAATAGAGCCGATCGTTTGATCGGCTTTTTTTTTGTCTGTTCGCCTATACTCGGAGAAAAAGCACATGAGTGCTGATCAAATAAGGATACACCCATGATCATTCGAGAAGGCACGCTGGCCGATGCCATCAACGTACTCGGTCAAATCGATGAATTTTCCCGTGAGGAAACGCTGGTTTCACTTAAAAAACGTATTGGTGACAAGCCCTTTTTGGTGCTGATTGCAGAACAAGATGGGGAAAGCTGTGGGGTGAAAGTGGGTTATCAATTGGATGAAGATTGTTTCTATAGCTGGCTAGGTGGCGTCACCCGTAAAGGTCGCCGTCGTGGTATCGCACAGGCGCTGTTGCATTCGCAAGAGCGCTGGGTCGCTCAACATGGCTACACCAGCTTGCGTGTGAAATCGCGTAATTGCTTTGCGGGCATGCTTTGTTTGCTACTCAATAACCATTACTTGATTGAGCACTTAGAGAAAAAAGACTCACTGGATCAATACCGCCTGCATTTTGTGAAGAAAATCACACATTATGAATGAGCAAAAATAAAGCAGTAATAATAACTTGTAAACGCTAATGAGAATGATTAGTATTTATTTCGTTCGATGGCGAAGGCAATCTTCACCAGAGAACACACGACATTGCTCACATTGTTTCCAGTAAATGTATTTGCATGAATCTGCTTACGTAGTGCAGTTTTCTGATGCAGGCGACGCCAACTCGGCGTCGCTTTTTTCTTTCTTCTTCTACTTCTTTTTCTTCTTCGCTTTTTTACTCATGTCATATCAAACGTCTTTCACGCCATATCCACGAGTTTATCGACCAGTTTATTGATCCCAGAAGCCGCTTCACTCACCGATGTAGCAAGCATATAGGCAGGAGTGGAAAGCAAGCGTCGGCTTTGATCAAGCACGAAGTCATCAACGGGACAATTAACATGTTCACCGCCCATGGCATTAAATGCTGCTGCCGTCTCGGGGTCTGTTCCTATGGTCCCTTTCGCGCCTGGGCCATACACCTTTGGTATCAAGATCGGGGAAATACAAATATAGCCCGCTGGTTTTTCAGCGCTTGCGAACGCTTTACAAACACGCAGAACGTCTTCTTGAATGCTCATGGATACGCCTGTGTTGGCAAAATCACTGAGATTTTTTGCTACACCAAAACCGCCAGGTAAGAGCAGGGCATCAAAGTCATCCGGGTTCAACGTGGATATTGGGGCAATATCGCCACGACAAATACGCGCAGCTTCTTGCAAGGCGTTACGTGTGTCGCCTGATTCCTCGCCTGCATGGTGGTTAATGACATGAAATTGCTCTTCATCAGGCGCAAAGCAATGCCAGCTTGCACCCGCTTGCTCTATCGCAAGAAGCGACAACACCGATTCTTGAATTTCCGAACCATCATAAAAACCACATCCTGACAGGATGACAGCCACCTTTTTCATAAATGTGTCCTCGTTGCAAGAAATCATCTTGCGGCGAAAGCGTGGATCGCCGCCGAGTTAATAGCCAGATCAAGCGTAGTCTATGAGCAAAACGATGGTGATTTGAATTCACGCTGATCACAACCTTAGAGAACGGTATTGTAAAAGATGCAAGGTTGCTTTGATCGGTGGTCAATTTCTTTTTCCACAGTCGATGATCTCCGCACGATCCTGATCCGGATCAATGACTTAGAGTTAAGTGCATAAAAACAAAAGATATATTTTTTGATTTTGTGCGTTTTTCACACATGATCTGAATTGCCAAAAATAAATACTAACAAAGTTATCCACAGCGAAAGGTGGGTGTCATGGGCGGGAAAGTGTTTATGCACAGGGCAGTTTGATAATGAGTCTGTAGGTCGATATGAAAATAAATGTGAGGGTATGAATCGAAGCGTGACTTGCTTTCTTAGCCATAGAAATCGAAATCGCGGGTTAACAGAATTCGCCAGTCGTGGCATCCTAGCCCATCAATCATTTTCTGGTTAGCTTATAACGTTATGGCGACGACTTCTGACAGTCCGTTGATTCTGGTCGACGGCTCCTCTTATCTTTATCGCGCGTACCACGCATCCCCTAGTTTGACTAACGCCAATGGCGAGCCAACAGGTGCGATTTATGGCGTGGTTAACATGCTACGTAGTCTGGTCAAACAGTATCCGACATCCAATGTGACCGTGATTTTCGATGCTAAAGGTAAAACCTTTCGTGACGACATGTATGCCGAATATAAAGCACATCGTCCGCCGATGCCGGATGACCTGCGCGGTCAGATAGCGCCATTGCATAAAATCATTGAAGCTATGGGATTCCCAATGCTGGTTATCGACGGTGTCGAAGCAGATGACGTGATCGGTACGCTTGCCGTGCAGGGTTCCAAGGCCAGTATGCCGATTCTGATCAGTACCGGTGATAAAGATATGGCGCAGCTGGTGGATGAGAATGTCACTCTCATTAATACCATGACCAATGTCATCATGACCCCACAAGGCGTGCATGATAAATATGGTTTTGGCCCAGAGTACATCATCGATTATCTGGCTTTGATGGGTGACAAAGTCGATAACATCCCAGGTGTCCCTGGTGTGGGTGATAAAACCGCGACGGCTTTGATCGCGGGTATCGGTGGATTAGAAGAGCTATACGCGAACCTTGATAAAATTGCCGACCTTGGATTCCGTGGTTCTAAAACCATGGCGAAGAAGCTAGAAGACAACAAAGATGGGGCGTTCCTTTCGTATCAACTCGCCACCATCAAGTTAGATTGTGAATTGCCATTTACACCCGAACAATTGACTAACCGTGCGCCTGAAAATGACAAATTGGTTGAGCTGTTTACTGAGCTTAATTTCAAGCGCTGGTTAGCGGAAGCGCAAAGCGGTAGTGCTGGCATGGATGCTGTCGCTGAGCGAGCGGTCGCATCCGGTACGCCTTCAGCATCGGGTAAAAAAGAAGACGTAAACTTTTCAGCGGCAAGCATTGATCGCAGCAAGTACGAAACCATTTTGACCGAAGAAGCGTTTCGCGTTTGGATGGACAAACTGCGCAGTGCTGACGTGGTGGCGTTTGACACAGAAACTGACAGCCTCGATTACATGGAAGCCAATCTGGTTGGCCTCTCTTTTGCCGTTGCAGAAGGTGAAGCGGCTTACTTGCCTGTTGCCCACGATTATCTCGATGCGCCACAACAGTTAGATAGAAACTGGGTGCTGGCAGAAATGAAAGCATGGCTAGAAGATGCCGGTGCACTCAAAGTCGGTCAGAACCTGAAATATGATTCGAGCGTATTGGCGCGTTATGACATTGAGATGAAGGGCATTGCGTACGACACCATGCTTGAATCTTATGTGTTTAATAGTGTGGCTGGGCGTCATGACATGGACAGTTTGGCATTACGCTATCTGCAACATGCTTGCATTAGTTTCGAAGAAATTGCGGGTAAAGGTAAAAAGCAGCTGACGTTTAATCAAATTGAGATGGAACAAGCCGCGCCGTATGCCGCGGAAGATGCGGATGTTACCTTGCGCCTACACAATGTGTTGATGGCGCATTTGCTGCAAGACGAAAAGCTTAAAGTTATTTTCGAGCAATATGAAATGCCGCTTGTTCCTGTGTTGTCACGTATGGAGCGTCATGGCGTTTTGATCGATGCCGACATGCTTGCTACGCAATCGAAAGAAATTGCCATCCGTCTTGATGAATTAGAAAAGCAAGCGTTTGAGTTGGCGGGAGAAGAGTTCAATCTTAGCTCTCCAAAACAGCTTCAAGTCATTTTGTTTGAAAAGATGGGTCTGCCGGTAGTCAAGAAAACCCCATCAGGCACACCGTCAACCAATGAAGAAGTGCTGCAAGAGTTGGCACTGGACTACCCACTGCCTAAATGTATTCTCGAATACCGTGGTCTAGCCAAGCTGAAGTCGACTTACACCGACAAGCTGCCAAGGATGGTGAAGCCGCAAACCAAACGCGTGCATACTTCTTATCACCAAGCGGTGACTGCGACAGGTCGTTTGTCTTCGGCCGATCCAAACTTGCAGAATATCCCTATTCGTAATGAAGAAGGGCGTCGTATTCGTCAGGCGTTTATCGCACCACCGGGCAAAGCTATTCTTGCTGTCGATTACTCGCAAATCGAGCTTCGCATTATGGCGCATCTGTCTGGCGATGAAGCATTGCTTGAAGCTTTCCGCAACGGGAAAGACATTCACAGTGCCACGGCGGCAGAAGTGATGGGGATTGATATTAGTGAAGTGACCAGTGAAATGCGCCGTCGCGCTAAAGCCATTAACTTTGGCTTAATCTACGGCATGAGTGCATTTGGTTTGGCCAAACAGTTGGGAATTCCTCGTGGCGAAGCGCAGCAATATATGGAGCGTTATTTTGAACGTTATCCTGGCGTGCGTCAGTACATGGAAGCCACGCGTTTACAGGCTGCCGAGCAAGGTTATGTAGAGACTATTTTTGGTCGTCGACTACACTTGCCAGAAATCAATTCAAGCAATGGTATGCGCCGTAAAGGGGCTGAACGCGCTGCGATTAACGCACCGATGCAGGGAACAGCGGCAGATATCATTAAACGCGCGATGATTCTTGTCGACAGTTGGATTGGACAACAGCCTGAAGGTCGTGTTGCTTTGATCATGCAAGTACACGATGAATTGGTGCTGGAAGTCGATATCGCACACCTTTCGGATGTTGAGCAACAGGTTTGTAAGTTAATGGAATCTGCCGCCTTACTTGAAGTTCCTCTCGTGGCAGACTCTGGAACAGGCGAAAACTGGGATCAAGCACACTGATTAGTCGACCATATGGTCGATACCCATCACACAATCACTTAAATTTCATAACGAAAAAAGCCCGTATAGACGGGCTTTTTTATTGATTTCATGAAACATTGTGAATACATAAAGCACTATTTTTTATAATTTGATGAAAAAAAACTACGTAAAGGGTTTTCTTAATCGGCCATTTGATATACATTTAGCGACGTAGGGTACAGAGGTAAGATGTTCTATCTTTCAGACCTTTTGTTTCACGTTATTGGATTTGGCTGATTCAGCAGCCCCGGTCGATGAATGTCGACCGGGGCATTTTTTATTGTGAAAACCCGTTTTCTCTTCAGTTCCAATTATCGAATAAAAATCATTGAAAACAATGAATTAATCTATTTGTAGTGTAGGAGTTATAATTTATCGCCCATGATTAGAGCAATTACTTTAATTTAAACTTCTCGGCGCTATAATGACCGCTGCTTCTTGTTCTTGATGTGGTTAGGGTGGTCTGCAACGCTTTTTAGGCAGATGGCTTTCACGTTATTTGTGACCGATCTGAGTATTCAGATCGGTCTTTTTTTATCCGCTAAAATTGTAATTCACTTCCAGAATAAAGATCAGGCAGAGTATGTGAATGGAATGATATTTATCGACAAAAAATAAGTATCATATAAGAAAATCAAGATGTTAAAAATCAGTGCATTACAGAGGTTGAATACATTATCTGTCTGTAAAGAAAGGCAAAAATACTTAGCGTAACGGCAGGGCTAACTTGCGGAGATGGAGATTATGGATGACACTCAACTCATAACGAATAAGAAAAAACCTCCTATTTCTCTCCCGTTACCCCACCTTCTGGTGGGGTTTTATTTGTCTGAAATCCAACAAAGCTTATGGTTTACCAAAGAGATGGTTACTGGTTAGACGTTGAATCGTCGTTAGTAGCGATAACGTCGTTCTCTTCTGCGTCGACAGTTGTCTCTGCATCCATTTCAAACACGGGGAAATACCAGCTATCTAGCTTCTTACGCAGCATGTCAACGCCAATGCCTTTTAGCGAGGAGTAGAGTTCGACTTGTACGTTACCACCGAAATCTAGAGCGGCTTCTCTTACCTTGGCTAACTCTGCTTTACGTGCGCCACTTTTTAGTTTGTCACATTTGGTTAGCAGCGCCAAAATTGGCAAGTTGCAGTCAACCGCCCAAAAGATAAGCTGCTGATCAAGCTCTCTCAGCGGGTGACGAATATCCATCAACACGACCAATCCTTTCAATTGCTCACGTTTTTGTAAATATTCACCCAGTGATTTTTGCCATTTTTTCTTCATTTCCAGTGGAACTTGCGCGAAGCCATAGCCCGGCAAGTCGACAATGTGACATCCCTCATCCACTTTAAATAAGTTGATCAATTGTGTGCGACCCGGCGTTTTACTCACTTTAACCAAGCTTTTATGATCACAAAGTCGATTAATTGAGCTAGATTTACCAGCATTAGAGCGTCCCGCGAACGCGACCTCTATACCGGTATCAGGCGGCAAGTGCCTGATATCTGGGGCACTGGTGATAAAGTGTGTGTTGCGATAGTTGAGTGAAGGATTCACTGTTAACTCCGTCTCGACTTTATGTAGTCGACTGATTACTTTTATGTGAAATTGTGTAAAATGACCGTGCTCGGTTTTTGCTCGATGATTGTATCATGATGGCGTGGGCATCGTGGTATTGGAAGCTTGATAATTATAAATGGAATGTCATGAAGAAATTAGCGCTACTACTCACTTTAATTGCGAGTTTTACCGTCTATGCACAGGGTGATGCAGAAGCAGGTAAAGCAAAATCAACCACTTGTGCCGCATGTCACGGTCCTGACGGCAATAGTCTCATTCCGGCAAACCCCGTTCTGGCAGGTCAACACGAAAAATACCTGTTAAAGCAACTTCAAGATTTTAAGCTCGGTATGACGACGGGTGGAGAGCAAGGCCGTTACAATGCAGTAATGGCAGGCATGGTGGCATCATTGTCCGAACAGGATATGTCTGATCTCGCTGCTTACTACGCATCACAAACCGCCAAGCCAGGTGCGACACCTGAAACGTCGGTTGATCTCGGTGAGCAGATTTATCTGGCGGGTGATTCAGAGCGCGGCATTGCGGCGTGTATTGCTTGTCACGGTCCACGTGGTAACGGCACATCACTGTCAGGGTTTCCTAAAATTTCTGGACAGCATGCCGAATACGTCTCAGCTCAGTTAATGGCGTTCCGCGATGCGAAGCGTAATAACGACTTGAATAGTATGATGCGTATCGTTGCTAGCAAATTGTCGGACAAAGAGATCGACGCTATTTCCCAATACGTTGGCGGTTTGCACTAATTTGTTCGCTCGTTAAGTTTCCAAAAGGCAGCTGAGGCTGCCTTTTTTGCGTCTATATCCAGAGCAATATTATTAGACGTAACACTGAATTATACATCTTGAGGTTACTCAGATATCAATGTCTGCCGAGCATTTTCACGCGCTATTTTGTAGGTGATCGCCCAACTTCTAGTAAGTATTCTTCCCTAAAACTTGCCTGTTTTTGTTTTTTTCTCCTACCTTTCAGTTAGATAATAATTCTCGAAATAAAATGTATGTTTGAAATGTGAGTCGACGCCTATTTTGTATTTTTTATCGGCGTAGAATTATTTATGTCGACTGGGAACACGACAGGGAAAAGGACAGTCAGGAAGACTAACGCAGGGCTGCGATTAGGATTCAAACGGAATTTGGCTTGGAAAGCCTTCGTCACCAGGATGTGCTGCGTCAGGATGACCAACAGTGTGAAGGATTCACATGGTAACGGACAACCACTTGGACGGTGGTCAGGACACTACCAGGATGGTGAAGATGACAGGATGTTGTGAGTCATACTCAAATAAAAAACGGCAGGACGCCCTCAATACAAACGGAAATTTGTTCACCGGGATGTGGCATTACTGTTAGGGATTGAAGCGGTATAATCCGTTCATTAGAACGCTCTAGAGCGACAGGCTTTGCCTGTCGCTTTTTTCTTATCCAGCTTTCTGTTACATTTCCGCCATTCAATCTGGTGCAGAAACCCTCAATGACCCTTGATTGCCCGCTTTGTCAGTCGACGCATGTCGTCGATTTTGAGCAGGATAAACGTCGTCGCTACTTCCGTTGCGAGCCTTGTTCGTTGGTGTTTGCCGACCCAGCTAGTCGGCTGTCACCGAAAGAAGAAGAGGCGGTATATCAACAGCATGAAAATGAAATAGGTGATGAGGGATACCGCCGTTTTTTAGGCCGCTTGGCCGATCCATTATTGGAAAAACTCGGTAGTGCGCCACTCGAAGGATTAGACTTTGGGTGTGGCCCTGGGCCGGCATTGGCCGCGATGCTAGAAGAGGCAGGGCATAAAATGGTCTTGTATGATCCTTATTTCATGCCGGATCATAGTGTACTTGGTACCACCTATGATTTTGTTACCTGCACCGAAGCGATTGAACACTTTTATATGCCTCACAAGGAATGGGGACAGTTATTGAGCCTGGTTAAGCCTGGAGGCTGGTTGGCAATCATGACCAAGCTCGTTATTGATGTTGATGCATTTAAGCATTGGCACTACAAGAATGACCCAACCCACGTGAGTTTTTTCAGTCGCGAAACGTTCTGCTTCTTGGCAGGCCGTGATGGTCTTGACGTGGACTTTGTTGGTAACGACGTAATTTTACTGAGGAAGAAAAACGAATGACCCGCAAGAAGAAAGCCCGCAAAGTTGGCTCTGAAGGTCCAGCGCAATATAGTGATCGTTCATTAAGTCATAATGACATTGCGGCTCTGGCAGCCAAGCGTAAAAACAAGCGCAAAGGCTTAAAAGCCGGTTCTCGTCATTCAGACGGTACGGTCGAGCAACAACGCATTGCTCAGCAAAAGCGCGACCCGCGCTTGGGCAGCAAAACTGCGGTTCCATTGGTGGTTGAGCAAAAACCACATCCTAAATCTGCAGCAGGCAAAAAAGTGCGTCGTGTTAGCGCTGAAAAAGAGCTGGAGATGCTGGAAAATGATGCACAACTCAATGTGTTGATTGACCGTATTGAAAACGGTGAGAAGCTAGGTTCTGGTCTGCAAAGTTACGTTGACGAGAAACTCGACCGCATTGAAGTGTTAATGAACCAACTGGGCTTGTTTGAAGAAGACGAAGAGCCAGTCGAGACAGAAGCACCGAAGAAATCAAAACGTCGCGGCGATGATGATTTGCTGGCGGAGTTTGAAAACGTCAAATTTGATCAGGAGTAAATGTTGGAGACTCTTCCTTTAGGTGTGTTGGCACTAGGCGGTGCCATTATTCTGGGGTTAGCCATCTACGCGGGCTGGCTGTTGGCGAAATTACGTCATCAGACCAAATTGCAGGCTGCGCAAATGGATGCTGCTACTAAGAAACGTAACCTCAAAATCATTGAAAGTGTGGATGTGATTGCCATGGCAACGCTGCAAGAGCAGTGTGATTTGTCGGAAGCGGCTATTCGTCTTTTTATGATCATGGATCACCTCCAAGGGGAGAAGCGCGTTGATTACCCCACGCGCTACCCAGCATTGTATGAACTGTATGACGTGGTCAAGGACATGCCTAGAGGCGACGCGCGCAAAGCGATTGATAAGAAAGAACGCATGCGAGACAACATGGTACGCATGAAAACCGAAGCGCGTCTTCAACAGGCCATTCATACCGAACTGGAAGAAATACTGGCGTTTACTGGGGCGAAAATGACCCCGATTCGTACGTTAGCGAGCTGATCGATACGATCAAGCCAACAGTTTTCCCTTTGGCTAGAAGGGAAAGATTCATCCGCGACCGGAGAGTGTGTCAAAATATGCTCTCCGGTTGTTCATTTTTGGCGGGAACACAAATGTCTACGCAGCAAATCATTTGGGATCAGGCGCTTATTGAGAAGTATAACTACTCAGGGCCGCGCTATACCTCTTACCCGACCGCATTGGAATTTCACGAAGTTTTCACTCCAGCAGAATTTGATATGGCGTGTGCGCAGTATCCTGAGCGCAATTTGTCTTTGTACGTGCATATCCCGTTCTGCCATACCCTTTGTTACTACTGTGGGTGTAACAAGGTGATCACTCGTCATGCGCACAAAGCCGATGCTTATCTCGATGCGCTTGAAATTGAAATCCGTCAGCGAGCCTACTTGTTAGGTGATCGTCATGTCACTCAGCTTCATTGGGGGGGCGGTACCCCCACATTCCTGTCAAAAGCCCAAATCACTCGATTGATGGGTCTACTGCGTCAAGAGTTTCGTTTGAGCGAAGATGCCGAGATAAGCATCGAGGTTGATCCGCGCGAAATCGAACTCGACATGATGGATCATCTGCGTGCAGAAGGGTTCAATCGTTTAAGTATCGGTGTGCAGGATTTTGATAAAACGGTTCAGAAAGCGGTAAACCGTGAACAGGACGAAGATTTTATCAAAGCATTGGTTGTGCGAGCGAAGGCCTTGGGCTTTCGTTCCACCAATCTGGATTTGATTTATGGACTGCCGCACCAAAACGGTGAGACATTCGCTAAGACCCTCAAACAAGTGGTAGAGATGCAACCGGGTCGTTTGTCCGTGTTCAATTACGCGCACTTACCCGCCTTGTTTGCCGCGCAACGCAAAATCAAAGATGCCGACCTGCCATCACCGCAAGAGCGTCTTGGCATGCTTGAGCAAACCATCAGTACGCTGACTGGCGCTGGCTACCAATTTATTGGCATGGACCATTTCGCGCTGCCTGATGATGAATTGGCGGTCGCGCAACGCGAAGGTATTTTGCATCGTAATTTCCAAGGCTATACCACGCAGGGTGATTGTGACTTGCTGGGTTTGGGTGTGTCTGCCATTTCCATGATTGGGGATTGCTATGCTCAGAATCAGAAAGAACTGAAGAAGTATTACGGGCAAGTGGAAGATAAACGCCATGCGCTGTGGAAAGGCGTGATGCTCGATGCCGATGACTTGCTCCGTCGTGAAGTGATCAAATCACTGATTTGTAATTTTTCTCTCGATAAGAAAGTCATTGAGCGCGATTACGCACTGGTGTTTGATGAATACTTTGCTGATGATTTAGCGTTACTGAAGTGCTTTATCGATGATGATTTGGTGACGGTAGACGATAGCCATATTCAAGTGACGCTGAAAGGGCGCCTGCTGATCCGCAATATCTGTATGTGCTTTGATACCTATTTGCGTGACAGAGCCCGCCAGCAGCAGTTTTCTCGCGTTATTTAAGTCTGCTCAATGTGCCATGAGCTAAAAATGAAAAAAGCCGCTGTTGCGGCTTTTTTAGATCAGGCGTCATCGCTTCTTAGCGTTTATGCGCCACTGCTGAGGCTAAATACAGCCAATACAACAGCAAGGGCTGCGGCTGCCAATTGGCCAGGACCAGCCGCTGTCATTTCATTCAGGGTAAACAGTGCGTCGAACATGTCACATCTCTACGGTGTCGTGGTGTAACTAAAACCCCATGAGTCTTAGTACGAAAATTCGGCGGCATTGTACGTGAGTTGTGAACAAAAAAACACCAGCGTTTGCTGGTGTTTTTGAATGTCGGTTTTTTGAGCCAGTAGCGACTAGCTACGCGCTAATGCTTTAGCCGTGAGTTCTGCTTTCTCGCTGTCAGACAGATAGGCGATTTCAAGACCATTTTGCTGCAGCTGCGTAATTTGCGTTTGGGTCAGTCCCACTTGTAGCGCAGCCACTTCGTATTCATAAGGCAACTCGATACCGGACACTGCTGGGTCGTCGGTATTCAGTGATGCAAGAATGCCGTGTGACAGGAATTGCTTGATAGGGTGGCTTTCTAGCGATGCAACGGTGCTGGTTTGCACGTTGGACGTCAGTGCCGTTTCGATACCAATGCGGTGTTTTGCCAGATATTCCATCAACGCAGGGTCTTCGATGGCTTTTACGCCGTGACCAATGCGGGTAGCGCCAAGCTCATTAATCGCCTGCCACATGCTTTCAGCACCCGCGGCTTCGCCCGCATGCACGGTCACGTTAAGGTTAGCTTTGCGTACTTTGGCAAAGTGATCGTTAAACTGATGACCTGGCTGACCCAGTTCATCACCAGCAAGATCGATAGCAATCAGGTGTTGTTTTAGTGCCAGCAGCGCATCAAGCTCTTGCATACAGGCGTCGACACCAAAAGTGCGGCTCATGATACCAATAAGGTTGGTTTTCACGCCAAAATCGCGGCTACCCGCTTGCACACCGTCAATCACTGCCTCAACCACACCTTGAACCGGTAGGTTGTGTTTCATTGCCATGTAATACGGCGAAAAACGCAGCTCCGCATAGTCGATACGCGCATTTAGTGCATCTTCCACGTTTTCGTAAGCAACGCGACGAACCGCATCCAGATCGCCCAGCACAGCAACACCCCAGTCGAGTTTTGACAGGAAACCGACGAGATCCGGCTCATTTGACATCACTTGAACGTGCGGGCGCAGTGTCTCGATAGTATCAGCAGGAAGCGTCATGCCGAACTTCTGACCCAGCTCCAAAATAGTGCGAATACGAATATTGCCATCAAGGTGTCGGTGCAAATCCGTCAAAGGAAGGTGGGTTGCGATCATTTTGAATATCCTTAAATCAACTTTTGGCAATTATACGAGCTATCTATCACCTCGTCAGTAATGCAAATAAACATAAACCGCCCATTAGGCGGTTTTGTTCTCTTTGTTTACGATTTATGTTGAAACTGTGGGACGCTAAGGCATTTGGAGTTCTTTGAGCTTTCGCGTTAACGTATTTCGACCCCATCCAAGCAGCTTAGCTGCTTCTTGTTTGTGCCCGCGCGTATGGCTCAATGCTTCACGCAACAGAATTCGCTCAAACTCTGGCAAGGCTTCTCGCAATAAGTTGTCATCGCCTTTACCCAGAGATGTACGAGCCCACTGTGACAAGGCTTGCTGCCAACTATCGACCTCACCGCTTGCGGCGTTAACTTCAGGCTGCATCAATTCTGGGGGTAAATCCTCTGGCAAAATCTCTTTGCCGCTTCCCATGACGGTTAGCCAGCGACAAATATTCTCCAACTGCCTAACGTTGCCAGGCCAAGGTAAGCCTGCAATCAAATCTAACGTCGTCGGATGAAGTGTTTTGACTTCGATATCTAGTTCATCAGACGCTCGCTTGAGGAAGTGTTTCGCCAGTTGACCAATATCCTGACGGCGCTCGCGAAGGGCTGGAAGGTGAACACGAATAACATTGAGACGGTGGAATAAATCTTCACGAAAGCTGCCTTCGGCGACCAGTCGCTCCAGGTGTTGGTGGGTGGCGGCAATAATACGAACGTCGACCTTGATGGCTTGATGCCCCCCGACTCGATAAAACTGACCATCGGCTAGAACGCGCAACAGACGGGTTTGAATGTCGAGGGGCATATCGCCGATTTCATCAAGAAACAACGTGCCGCCGTTGGCCTGTTCAAAACGCCCCTGACGGACGCTGTTAGCGCCTGTAAATGCGCCTTTTTCATGGCCGAATAATTCAGATTCAATCAGATCTTTCGGAATTGCGGCCATATTCAGTGCAATGAATGATTTGCTCGCGCGCGGGCTGTGTCGGTGAAGTGCATGCGCCACCAACTCTTTACCTGTGCCTGATTCACCGTTGATTAATACTGATATAGAAGAGCGAGATAAACGGCCAATGGCGCGAAACACTTCTTGCATAGATGGCGCTTCACCGATGATTTCCGGTGCGGCTTCCATGGCTTCTTTCGGGGCGCGTTGGCGTTTTTGCTCTTGGCTATGAGAAACCGCCCGTTCAACCAGAACGACCGCTTCATCAATATCAAACGGCTTAGGAAGGTACTCAAATGCCCCTTTTTGATAGGCACTGACAGCGGCATCCAGATCAGAATGCGCCGTCATGATGATCACGGGTAACGTTGGGTATTCCGTTTGCAGACGATTGAGCAGTGCAAACCCATCAGTGCCAGGCATACGAATGTCTGACACCAGTACGTCTGGCACTTCGCGGTTGAGGCCGTCCAATACGCTATCGGCATCGGCAAAGGTTTCACATGCCATGCCCGCCGCGTTGAGCGTGCGTTCTAACACCCAGCGGATAGAGCTGTCATCATCGACGACCCAGATTAGTCCTTTGCTCATGTTCTCCCCTTAGCGTCGAATTGGTAGCAAAATGGTGAAGGTCGTGTGTCCCGGCCAACTGTTGACGTAAATTTTACCTTTGTGCTGATCGATGAGATTGCGCGTGATAGACAACCCCAGCCCTG
Source organism: Enterovibrio sp. FF113 (assembly GCF_041439165.1). Classification (NCBI taxonomy): domain Bacteria; kingdom Pseudomonadati; phylum Pseudomonadota; class Gammaproteobacteria; order Vibrionales; family Vibrionaceae; genus Enterovibrio; species Enterovibrio sp. FF113. The sequence continues at coordinate 65,046 of NZ_JBGONO010000021.1, forward strand.
TGCCGCCCGGTCGTCCGGACACCATGGGATAAAACAAAGTGTCTTGAAGCTCTGGCGCAATGCCGGGGCCGTTGTCTGATACATCTATGCGTGCAGCTAATCGGTGACGCTTACCGCTGATCACGACTTGATGTTCGGTTCGGGTGCGCAAGGTGATTTGCGCATTGGGCGTGTCAGCCAGAATTTGCGCGGCATTGTTCAGAACATTCAACAGCGCTTGTTCCAGTTGCTCTGGGTCCATCTCGATATCTGGCAGGCTAGGATCGTAATCTCGCTCAATGCTGATGTCCTCCGCGCCTAATGCGACAAGTTGGCGCACTTTTTCCAACACCACATGAATGTTTTCTTGTTGGCTATGTCCCGGCCTTTGCGGGCCAAGCAAACGGTCAACCAAGTTTCGTAGGCGATCAGCTTGTTCGATGATGATCTGCGTGTATTCGCCAAGACTTGGGTCTGGCAACATCTTCTCCAACAGTTGCGCTGCGCCGCGAAGTCCACCAAGTGGATTTTTAATCTCATGAGCGAGTCCACGAACTAACTCTTTTGCGGCTTGTTGCTGGGCTTGTTGTTGGAGTTCTTTGCTTATTTGCTGCTGATGGCCAATGGCTTTGATTTCGAGCAGCATGGAAGGGCTGCGCTGCCACATTAAGGGACTCGCGCTTAATTCAACCTTTCGCTGGTGACCATCGACGACCAAGGTCACGTCACTGTCGGTCAGGCCTTGCCCGTTCGCCAGCGTCTCTTTGACATGCTCGAGATCGATGGAGCAATGCTGAATAACGTCAGACAGCGGATGGTCGCGCATTCGACGTGCACTCAAGCAAAGCAATTGCTCGGCGGCGGGATTGGCATAAGTCACAGCAAGTTCATTATCGAGCACCAAAATTGCCGTGATCAGGTTGTCCATTACAGTTTCTGTCAGAGTGGCCACATCACCTTCCTATTTGGCTGCACCAGTGTGGTGCAATCAAGTTTACTTGATTGTGCATCGCTGTGCATCGCTGTGCATTCTTGTGCAGTGGTGAAAACGTGCGTTGCATTCAGTTGCTTGCACTAGGTGACCCTGATTACGCTATCGAGGGGTTGGCTTCCCTTTAGGCGGGGCTTTTCGTTGAATTGCCCGATGCAGGAATACAGTCACTGAAGAGGTAGTAGCAATAACCTTGCCATCTTGTAGCAACTGCACCTTGATGGTGTGGCTGCCGCGATCAACGTTGTCGAGCGCTAACTGCAAGCTCTGTTGGGATGGTTGAGACTTTCCGTCTACGAGTGCGCGAACTTTTTGATTTTTTCCCAATGGCAGATCGGTAGAAAGCTCGATGTTAATCATGCCTTGGTTGTTACGAATCGTTGCATCATTGGTAGGCGAAAGAAGTGTGACACGGGTGGCGAGAGCAGGTGCTTCTGGTATTGGAGGAATAGGAGGAGCGGCTGGGGATGAGGGCGCGGCGACATTGCCCGAATTGGACTGGGTTAAGATATCAACGTCGAATGTCATCTCAATGCTGATCTCAGGTCGGGCATCACTAAAATGGACGGTGCCGTTTTCATCGACCCAGCGATAATACTCACTGGCATACGCCACGTTTGATAATGCACCAATAAGAAGCAACAGCCATGTTCGACGCATGAATCTATCCTTGAACCGAAAAGTGATATTTTGCGCCTAAGTCATATTGAGACAATAGAAAAAGGGCCCGCTTGTGAGCGAGCCCTTTGATTTGATATGAAACTTGTCTAATTACACAGAGTAATACAGTTCAAATTCCAGTGGGTGCGTAGCCATGTTTACTTTTTCAACGTCCTGAGATTTCAAACCGATGTAAGAATCGATGAAATCGTCAGAGAATACGCCACCTGAAGTCAAGAATTCACGATCTTCGTCAAGTGCTTTCAATGCAATTTCCAGAGACTCAGCAACTTTTGGAATCTCTGCTGCTTCTTCTGCAGGAAGGTCATACAAATCTTTGTCCATTGCATCGCCAGGGTGGATCTTGTTCTTGATACCGTCAAGACCAGCCATCAGAAGTGCTGCAAACGCCAAGTATGGGTTAGCGGCTGGATCTGGGAAACGTGCTTCGATACGGCGTGCTTTCGGGCTTGGTACCACTGGGATACGGATAGAAGCAGAACGGTTACGTGCAGAGTATGCAAGCATAACTGGCGCTTCGAAGCCTGGAACAAGACGCTTGTATGAGTTAGTTGCCGGGTTAGCAAAGGCGTTGATAGCACGTGCGTGCTTGATGATACCGCCAATGTAGTACAGCGCCATTTCAGACAGGCCGCCGTATTTGTCACCAGCAAACAAGTTCTGACCATCTTTATTCAAAGACATGTGAACATGCATACCAGAACCATTATCGCCAACCAGTGGCTTAGGCATGAAGGTCGCTGTTTTACCAAATGCGTGCGCAACGTTGTGAACAACGTACTTGTAGATTTGGATTTCGTCAGCTTTTGAAGTCAGTGTGTTGAAACGTGTTGCGATTTCGTTCTGACCTGCAGTTGCTACTTCGTGGTGATGCGCTTCAACAACAAGGCCCATTTCTTCCATAACCAGACACATGGCTGAACGGATATCTTGTGATGAATCAACAGGGGCAACTGGGAAATAACCGCCTTTCACGCCTGGACGGTGACCTTTGTTACCGCCTTCGAAATCAGAACCTGAGTTCCATGATGCTTCAACGTCGTCAATCTTAAAGAAAGAGCCTGACATGTTGTTGGCAAATTTCACGTCGTCAAATAGGAAGAATTCTGGCTCTGGACCAACAAGTACGGTATCCGCGATACCCGTAGAACGCATGTAATCTTCAGCGCGCTTTGAGATAGAACGTGGGTCACGGTCATAGCCTTGCATGGTTGCTGGCTCAAGAATATCGCAACGGATGTTCAGGGTGCTGTCTTCAGTAAACGGGTCAAGCACAGCAGTAGACGCGTCAGGCATCATTACCATGTCTGATTCGTTGATGCCCTTCCAGCCGGCAACAGAAGAACCATCAAACATTTTGCCGTCTTCAAAGAAGTCTGCATCAACTTGATGTGCTGGGATTGAGATGTGCTGCTCTTTACCTTTGGTATCGGTGAAGCGCAGATCAATAAATTTCACTTCGTGCTCTTGGATTAAGGCGAGTACGTTTTCTACTGACATGTGAATAAACCTCCGGTGTCGTTATTCTCTAAATTAGCAAAGCTACTTTCGTGTGCTCTACCAAAAAGTTGGTCTGAGCACTCTAAAGCGAAAAGTGTGCCAAGTTTGAAATTTCCGTTAATGCCTGTATTTAGGCGATTTTGCGTTGAAATTGTGCAAACCCGTGATCAAGTTTGGTGCGCGTCCGCACCAAGATGGTGCAATGGAAGGATTGCGTGACCAATGGATTCATTCAGCAGTGGTTGGAGGGCCTTGTCAATCACTCTCACGGCAGAAAGCAGACACAATGTCGGAGCTGTGAACCAGATCGAAGTCTCGAAGCTTTTGCTTTTGTGGCGCAAAAATCACCCGTTATGTGGGGGAAAATAAGGGATAGAGCTGTTTTTTTATTCGCCTAATAGTGTGTCATCAATAAGGTGATATGAAGATAAATTGATCCTGAGTCACATAGTTGGTGGGTTTTGAGTAAAAATCTGTTAAATTACGACCGGATTTTAATCAAGTGGCGGTGAGTGCTTCTGGCGGGTTTGCTGGTTGCCTTTGGCGGCACATCTTTTTTGAGTGAAAGAGTACCCATGTCTACCTTACAGATAGATAAACTAAGAAATATCGCGATCATCGCGCACGTTGACCATGGTAAAACTACCCTAGTTGATAAGCTGCTTCAGCAGTCTGGCACCCTAGAAACACGTGGCGAGCACGAAGAACGCGTCATGGACTCGAACGACATCGAGAAAGAGCGTGGCATTACCATTCTGGCGAAGAACACCGCTATTAACTGGAATGACTACCGTATCAACATCGTAGATACTCCAGGACACGCCGACTTCGGTGGTGAAGTTGAGCGTATCATGTCGATGGTTGACTCTGTTCTTCTGATCGTTGATGCCGTTGATGGCCCAATGCCACAGACTCGTTTCGTAACGCAAAAAGCGTTTGGTCACGGTCTGAAGCCAATTGTTGTTATCAACAAAATTGACCGTCCTGGCGCACGTCCTGATTGGGTTATGGATCAGGTTTTTGACCTGTTCGACAACCTAGGCGCAACTGACGAACAACTGGATTTCCAAGTGGTTTACGCATCAGCACTGAATGGCTGGGCGACCTTGGAAGAAGGCGAAGTTGGCGAAAACATGGAACCGTTGTTCCAAGCTATCGTTGATAACGTGTCTGCACCAGAAGTTGAAGCGAATGGCACACTGCAGATGCAAATCTCTCAGTTGGATTACAGCTCATACGTTGGTGTTATCGGTGTTGGCCGCGTAACGCGTGGTTCGGTTAAGCCAAATCAACAAGTGACCATCATTGGCGCAGACGGAAAAACCCGTAACGGTAAAGTCGGTACTGTCCTTGGTTACCTTGGCCTTGAGCGCCATGATATCGACCAAGCGCATGCTGGTAATATCGTCGCTATCACAGGTTTGGGTGAGATGAAAATCTCTGACACCATCTGTGATGTGAACGCAGTTGAAGCGTTGCCACCTCTGTCTGTCGACGAACCAACCGTTACCATGACCTTCCAGGTGAATACTTCTCCGTTCGCGGGCAAAGAAGGTAAGTTTGTTACTTCACGTAACATCCTTGAGCGTCTGCAAAAAGAATTGGTTCACAACGTTGCTCTGCGCGTTGAAGAAACCGGTGATCCGGATCGCTTCCGTGTATCAGGTCGTGGTGAACTTCACCTGTCTATCCTGATCGAAAACATGCGTCGTGAAGGCTTCGAGCTGGCGGTATCTCGCCCTGAAGTTATCATCAAAGAAGAAGACGGCCAGAAAATGGAACCGTTTGAAACTGTGACTATCGACGTGTTGGAAGAAAACCAAGGCGGCATCATGGAGAAAATCGGTTTGCGTAAAGGCGAACTGACTAACATGGCGACTGACGGTAAAGGCCGTGTGCGCATGGACTTCGTCATGCCTTCTCGTGGTCTGATCGGTTTCCAAACTGAGTTCCTGACGTTGACTTCAGGTTCTGGTTTGATTTACCACACGTTTGATCACTACGGTCCAATGAAGCCTGGCATTATTGGTCAGCGTAAAAATGGCGTACTGATTTCTAACGCAACAGGTAAAGCACTGACTTACGCACTGTTTAACCTGCAAGAGCGTGGCCGTCTATTCTCTGAGCACGCTGACGAAGTATACGAAGGTCAAGTTATCGGTATCCATAACCGTTCTAACGACCTGACAGTAAACTGTCTGAAGGGTAAGCAGCTGACCAACGTTCGTGCGTCTGGTACTGATGAAGCGCAAACGCTTTCTCCTGCTATCAAGTACACCCTTGAGCAAGCGCTGGAATTCATCGATGATGATGAACTGGTAGAAGTCACGCCAGAAAGCATTCGTATTCGTAAGAAACTTCTTACTGAAAACGATCGCAAACGCGCAAGCCGCGGCAGCAAGTAATTTGTCTGCACTAAGCGAATAAGAAAAAGCCTCCTATGATGGAGGCTTTTTTGTCTCTGTTGTATCAGTACTTCTTCGACGACTTGCTTGCTATTGGTTACTTGGCGAATCGGTTGTAGAGAAACAACAGGATAAGCGCACCAACCGTAGCCATGACAATACTACCTAGGCTTAATCCGCCAGCAGTACCAATACCAATGAGTGAGCTTACCCAGCCACCGACAACAGCACCTGCGATACCCAGCAGTGTGGTCATAATGAAACCACCGCCGTCTTTCCCTGGCATAATCCACTTCGCCAAGATGCCAGCGAGTAGTCCAAGAATAATCCAAGAAATAATACCCATGTGTTCTCCTCCATGTTGAGAGACGGTTTTCATACCGTTGAATGCAGGCAGAAATTTGCCTGCGCAAACGATAAGGGAATTTGTCTTACTCAGCGTGTTCCACTTGTGAGAAACAGAGGAAGCTAATTTAATTCTTTAAGGTGGAAAGGAACCGCTCTGATTCGGCAATAGCCAGCTGCATATCTTTGATTGCGCGATTAATATCTTGTTCTAGATCCGAAAATTCACCTTTGAGTGCGCCAATGGCCGCTGCATTCAAGTTGTGTTTAAGATACAGAGTGTTATCGCGTAAGGTATCGAGTACTGGTACCATTTTGCTTTCAGCCTTTTTCATCGCCGACAGCATTTGTTGATAACTTCGCTCTGTCGCTTTGAGTTTGCGCTCGCTTTCGCGGCGCAGTTTAGTGCTGGAATACAGCGACAGCTCATCTTGCCATTCGTCGAACAAAGCATCCGATACATCCTCAACGCCCTTGATGCGTTCGCGAACGTTTTCAACCGCCTTTTCGCTGTCTTCGTATTGATCGTTGATGGTGTTGTACATCGCTTCCAATTCACCACCATCAAAATTGGTCAGTGTGGAGAGTGCCTCGAGGGCGCTAGTGAATTGCTCGCTGGCTTCTTGTTGTGCCTCTGAAGCGGCTTCGACGCGGTCAGCCATGATATCGCGTTTATGAATGCCAACTTGCTCCATGGTGGCATAATAGGCGGACTGGCAGCCAGCCAGCGTGAAAACAAGAAACAGGGTAGAGAGAAGACGCACGGTAAACTCCTTTACGTTATGATTAACCTTCTTTACAAGAGACTATGGTTTAAGCAGTGGAACGACTCAAGTATTTAGTGCCCAGGATGGGACAGATTCTGTTTGCCTTTTTGAGGCATCTTATTCTTCGTATTGTTCATGACCGCATGACAGTCAACGCAGGTTACATGGCTTACGTCACTTTGTTGTCTTTAGTGCCGCTGATCACAGTGGTGCTATCTGCGCTTTCACTCGTTCCTGGCTTTGCGGAAGCGGGCGATCAAATTCGCACTTTTGTGCTGCACAACTTTGTGCCAGCCTCCGGCGATGCGTTAGAGCAATACCTCAACCAGTTTGTGGCCAATGCAGGCAAGATGACAGCTGTCGGTGTCGCTTTTTTGTTTGTCGTGGCTTTGATGCTAATTTCAGCCATTGATAGAAGCCTAAATTACATCTGGCGAGTGGAACACAAGCGCGCACCCGTCGTGTCTTTTTCGATTTATTGGATGGTCTTAACTTTGGGCCCCGTACTCGTGGGCAGTAGCATTGGTGTGAGCTCTTATTTGGGATCACTTAATTTACTTCAGCTTGACGGTGCCGAAATGTGGGCGCCAGCACTGCTTCGCGGGTTGCCATTTTTACTCACATCGTTGGCATTTATGGGTTTGTATACCTTGGTGCCAAATTGTCGAATTCGCGCGATCCATGCGTTAATTGGCGCCATGTCTGCGAGTGTATTGTTCGAATTCAGTAAAAAGGCCTTTGCTTTCTACGCCACGAATTTTCCGTCCTATGAGCTTATCTACGGCGCATTAGCCGTCGTACCACTGCTGTTTGTTTGGGTCTACCTCAGCTGGTGCATCGTGCTGTTGGGGGCTGAAATCACTGCGTCTTTAGGCGAACGGGCGATGTGGTACGTCGAGCCCAATTCGGATAAAAAGCAAGTTACTGATAATTAAGATGATAAGAAAGGAACTGATATGATTGCGCTAATCCAGCGAGTCAGTGAGGCCAATGTGGTCGTTGATGGCAATGTGGTCGGTGAGATTGGTAAAGGGTTGCTGGTACTGTTGGGTGTTGAGAAAGGCGATGACGATAAAAAAGCGCATCGATTACACGAAAAAGTGCTCGGCTACCGCATCTTTGAAGATGAGAATGGAAAGATGAACTTGAACGTTCAACAAGCTGGGGGGGATGTGCTGGTGGTGTCGCAATTCACCTTGGCAGCAGACACGAAAAAAGGCATGCGTCCTAGCTTTAATGGTGCACCGCCGCTAGAAGCTGACCGTCTTTATCAGCTTTTCTCGCAACATTGCCGTGACAGCGGCGTTCGCACTGAAAATGGAATTTTCGCGGCTGACATGAAAGTCAGTCTGACCAATGACGGGCCTGTAACCTTTTGGTTGCAAGCCTAGCGCCGAGTTTTGCTCGGTTCACAAGGAGAGGAGCAACGATGTTTCGATTGATCACACCAACGAAGGAAAGTGAGCTTAATGCCTATTTCCATTTTCGCTGGAAGATGCTCCGTGAACCTTGGCGTCACCCTGAAGGCTCTGAACGCGATGCCTATGATGTCGGTGCACATCACCGCATGATTGTTGATGCGAAAGGCGAACCCATTGCGATTGGACGCCTTTACATTAGCCCTGATAATGATGGGCAAATTCGTTACATGGCTGTTGCACCACAATATCGCACCCGGGGGTTGGGCGCGTTGGTATTGATGGCGTTGGAATCTTTAGCGCGTCAAGAAGGTGCAAAGCGCCTTGTGTGTAATTCACGAGAGGACGCGATTGGTTTTTACAGTGCCAATGGATTTGTGAATCAGGGCGAATTGAGTGAAGAGCGCGGGCCTGTGCAACACCAGCAAATGCTTAAACTGCTTGACCCGATGTCTGACGTTGTCCGTCGTCCGGAATGGTGCCATGAGTTACAACAACGTTGGCAGCAGCAAATCCCAATTAGCGACAAAATGGGGATTCGTATTTCCCAGTTCACGGGTTACCGTTTTGAAGTGTCAGCCTTGCTAAACGCCAATTTGAATCCTCATGATTCGATGTTTGCTGGCAGTGTATTCAGTATGGCCACACTGACGGGATGGGGCATGGTATGGTTGCTGATGAAAGAACGTCAGCTGTCTGCCGCGATTGTGTTAGCTGACAGTCATATTCGTTACCGCAAACCTATCACTGAGCGTCCGCGTGCGGCGGTTTCATTAGACAGCTTAAGCGGTGATTTGGATCGTCTTGCTAATGGTCGTCGAGCACGTGTTAAGCTCGAAGTGACCATATACAGTGGTGATGACGTGGCAGGAAACTTCACGGGCACGTTCGTGTTAATGCCAGAAGCGAGCACCAACGAGCACGATGCGATGCCAAATCAAACCTTACTATTCAGTTAACGCTATCTTCTAGCGTGACGCATTCGTCAACGTCCCTTCTTTTGTCACTAAATCCCAGCTACCTGAAAGGGATGCGTTGCCAGTGTTTGCTTTCACACTGACTGGGGCGAGTGAAATACGCCCACGATCGGCGGCAAGCTTCACTTGTTCTACCGTCATTGGCAATCGCATGTTGTCACCGTCTTCATTGAGCGGAACAAAAATCCCCAACAGGCTTTGTGACAAGGATTGTTCTGGGCGGGTTGTTAGCTCGGTACGATAGGGCGTTGCGACCACATTACCACTCAAACTATAAGCAAAACTGTCTTTGTCTGCTCCCAACCCGGATAGGCGCGCGTCCACATCGTGTTCTCCACTTAGTGGCAATGTCACGCCCAGCCAACGTTGATATAGCTCGTTCGGAATGCGAAGACCGCTGATCTCTGTTACCCATGGATGACTAGGATTTAAGAGTTGAACGCGTGCTTTCACCGAAAGCTGTCCTTGTGAAAAAGACACGCTCAGCGGGTCTAAATGCCATTCACCTTTATTGTCGACGTGCATATTGGCATAGGGTGCCGTTACTGGAATTCGGTTGATGCTGGCCGCAGCAGCACTGGCAGTAAGCGCGCCTTGCCACATGCCATTTTGTGCGTGTTGGCGCGGGATCAGATCGCGACCGCGTAAGTTCAATCCAATGACTTGGATTGGAAAAGCGGGGTCGGGAAGCGTGATATTGGTATGTTTAACAGAAAATTGTCCGAGCTCGACGGTGTCAAACGCTGCCCACTTTTGCTGTAAGACAGCGAACATCGTGGTGTCTAATTCAATGTCCAAGCCATTGGCTGTTAGGGTATTGAGTTTAAGCGACGAGGTGTCCATTTTTCCTGAAAAAGAGACAAACCCTTCATCATTTATTTTCGACGAAAAAGCGCTGACATCGACGCGAGTGGGAGACAAAGACAAGTCTGCCAACAGATCGGTGAAAAGCCATTGGCCAACATTGAACAAGCTGGCATTAAACGACAGCAATGAGGCCGCAGTATTCGGCGTCCACACCAACTCGCCATTTTGTAAGTTGACCGATTGCACCGAGAAATTAAGGTGCTCAACCGTGATGTCAGTTAATGCCGCACTGACATCCAGAAGATCCAGCCGTTTAATATTGATGTCGTAATGTTGGCTGAATGTATCCCATTGTTTTTTGAGCTTCTGCAGTGACTCTGAAGGCTCAATACGCGTATCAGAGAGCGTGAGTTGGTGTACGACCCATAAATGATTTGATTGCAGTGTCGCGCTGCCTGTCACGTTACCGAAAGGGCTGTTAAGCGATAGCCCCCATATCTCCCAAGCATCATCTCGATATTCACTGTCGAGTAGAAGGTTCGTCAGCGTTTGCCCGTCGATCACTATCTTAGGGGCAGACAGCTGAAACTTTCCTTGCCACGCTCCCCATGTCGATGGGCTGTTTTTCCAATCTGAGATTTGGATGTCGGCGTGTGCGAAGGAAATAGCTTCGCTGTGATAGTTCACGTCATCCAGTGCGAGATGGTCAATGGTTAGGGACGGTGGCAGTGAGGATTTCATTGCTTCATCGATATCAAGGCCGCGCACGACAACACTGCGTAAGGTCATTTCACCGGACAAAGATGCCAACGGAGAGAGGCGTAATGAAATGAAATGGGCTGCGTGGTGTTTTTGTGGGTCGTTATTATGTGTCAGTTGAGGATCGGAAAGTGCTAGCGTCAAAGGCGCGAGCAAGTTGTACTCTAATGACGTTGCGCTCAGTTCATAAGGCGTAAGCAGTCTTACGGCCTGTTTGACCATTGGCAGTCCAAAGTTCGTACTCAGCACCGTCAGAAATGTAGCCAGTGTCACCACAAGCACGATCAGCAACGAAGCAAGTAGCTTGGTGAGCAAACGCATTTGGCGATCTTCTCTTTATGTGACGCAAGGTGGGGGCGGATAAGCCGCGGATGTGTTGAGGTTGGCGCAAAAATCGACGTTATTCAAGTGGTAATAAAAGCCGATGTGAAGCGGGATTGAGAAAAACAAAGCCCTCAAGGTTGAGGGCTTTGATTGATTTGACGACTTAGTCTAGCTGTGGACCTGCTTTAACCAGCGCTTGGCCTTCCGCATTGTCCGTGTATTCGACGAAGTTATCGATAAAGCGTTTCGCCAAGTCTTCCGCCTTACTTTCCCACTGAAGTGGGTCAACATAGGTGTCGCGTGGATCCAAAATGGTTGAATCAACGCCTGGAAGGCTGGTTGGCACCTTCAGGTTAAAGATTGGGATATCTTTGGTTTCCGCTGTTTCAATCGAACCATCAAGAATCGCATCGATAATGCCGCGGGTATCTTTGATCGAGATACGTTTACCCGTGCCATTCCAACCTGTATTGACCAGATAGGCTTCCGCACCTACCGCTTCCATACGTTTCACCAGCACTTCCGCATATTGCGTCGGATGAAGAGTGAGGAAGGCTTTGCCGAAGCAAGCTGAGAAGGTCGGTGTTGGCTCGGTGATACCACGCTCAGTACCCGCAAGTTTCGCTGTGAAGCCAGACAAAAAGTGGTACTTGGTTTGTTCAGGCGTAAGCTTAGAAACGGGGGGTAAGACACCAAAGGCATCCGCTGACAGGAAAATCACTTTATTGGCATGACCGCCTTTGGAAATCGGCTTGACGATGTTTTCGATGTGGTAGATCGGATAAGAAACACGGGTGTTTTCTGTTTTCGAACCATCATCAAAATCAATAGATCCATCGCCGAGAACGGTGACGTTTTCTAACAGCGCATCACGGCGGATGGCGTTATAGATGTCAGGTTCCGCTTCTTTCGACAACTTGATGGTTTTCGCGTAGCAACCACCTTCGAAGTTGAACACGCCATTGTCATCCCAGCCGTGCTCGTCATCACCGATGAGTTCGCGTTTTGGATCGGTCGACAAGGTGGTTTTACCTGTGCCAGACAAACCAAAGAAGATCGCCACATCGCCTTCTTCGCCTTTGTTGGCAGAGCAGTGCATTGATGCAATGTTCTTAAGAGGCAGGAAGTAGTTCATCATGGCGAACATGCCTTTCTTCATCTCGCCGCCGTACCAAGTACCGCCGATGAGTTGCATGCGTTCAGTGAGGTTGAACACCGTGAAGTTTTCGGAGTTCAGACCATGCTCTTGCCATTTTTCGTTGACGCATTTCGCCCCATTCATGACCACGAAATCAGGTTCAAAGTTTTCCAGCTCTTCTTCTGTTGGGCGGATAAACATGTTTTTCACGAAGTGTGCCTGCCAGGCAACTTCGGTGATGACGCGGATGTTGAGGCGGGTATCTGGATTTGCACCACAATAGCCATCAATCACAAACAGACGTTTGCCCGAAAGCTGTTGGGTCACTAAATCTTTGAGATCATTCCATACGTGCTGATCGATAGGTTTATTGTCGTTGGCACCTTGATCAGACCACCACAGTGTATCTTTCGTGGTGTCGTCTTTGACAATGTATTTATCTTTGGGAGAACGTCCAGTGAAGATACCAGTATCGACGGCCACTGCTCCGAGTTCAGTGACGATGCCTTTCTCATATCCTTTCAGTTCCGGTTTTGTTTCTTCAGCAAACAACTGTTCGTAGGTAGGGTTACGAACTACTTCTTCTGCATCGAAAATGCCGTGTTGTGACAAATCGATACTGTGTGCAACCTTTTTATCGACGTTCATGACAGTCATAGGTGCTCCTTGGGTAAGATGTAATGTAACTGTCGTCCATGCTAGCAATCTGAATTAGTCAATTCAGAGAGTTAATTCAAAAAATAACCACAAACTTATTAGGGTAAAGTAATACTCTTAACGAGTCTGTATTACATATATTACCGTCATGTTGCTCAGTTGTGCCACATGAGATCGATTATTATTTGTACAAAATTAAGAGGTTAGAGAAAGGCGTATTTTTTGTGGGAAAGTGGGAATTTAAATGAAAAAAACCGACCTGAGGGCCGGTTTTTTGGGTTTTTGTGCTCATTAATTATTAAAGAAAAATATTAATGTACTGTGCCCGTTGATGGGCCTGTTTGGTTGAAAATTGCTGAAATATCAACGCTATCGAATTCATAGTCCGCACCGCAATAGTCGCAGTGAAGTTTGATATCTCCGGTCTCAGCAACCATTTTTTCAACTTCTTGACGATCAATCGCAGCAATCGCAGATGCGCTGCGTTCGCGCGAGCATGAACACTTGAATGTCACATTTTTCGGTTCGTAGACATTGACGTTTTCTTGATGGTAAAGGCGATATAAAACGTCTTGCGCGTCCAAACTGAACAGCTCCTCGTTTTTCACCGTGTCTGTCAATTGTGCCAAATGATCGAAGTCGTCTTCTTTATTTTCATCGCCAGGAAGAACCTGAAGCAACATACCGGCTGCTTTTGCGCTTCCTTCAAACTCGCCAGTACGAAGCCATAGGCGGGTCTTCAATTGCTCTGAACGGGCAAAGTAGTCTTCCAGACAAGCTTCGAGAGTTTCACCTTCTAGGCCTACGATGCCTTGGTAGCGCTCACCTTTTTCAGGTTCGATGGTAATGACCATTTGGCCTTTACCGACCAGATCATGAAGAGATGCCGATTCTGGCAGCTCGTCTTGCCAACGGGCAGTGCCGCGCATCACTTGATCGTGGTTGCCGTTAATGACGAGTAAAGAAACGGGGCCGTCACCTTGGATCTGTACGGTGATGCTGCCTTCGAACTTTAGCGTTGCGGTGAGTAGGCTGGTCGCAACCAGCAGCTCACCCAGCATTTTCTTAACAGGGGCTGGGTATTCTTTGCCGCTCGTCAGTTGTTGATAGGTATCAGAAAGTTGTACTAGTTCGCCGCGCACTGAAACGCCATCGAACAAGTAACGGTGCAGACTATCTTGTGCCATGGGATAACTTCTCCGGCGTTAATCGTTACTGTTTCTAAATTTGATAATATCGCGTCGCTGCTTTTTATCAGGGCGACGCTCGGGACTTGGGTTGTGTGCGTTGAGTTTACGCTCCATACTGCGCTGTTCTCTTCGTGTCACACTGTCATCGGTTTCGCGGTAAAGGGTTTGAGCCTCGGGCGCGCCACGACGATGTTCACTGATTTGTATAATCGTCACGACTTTTTCTTCAAGGCCGAGTCTAAGTTTGATTTCCGCCCCGACTTCTACCACTTTGCTGGGTTTCGAGCGCTGGCCGTTATAGTGCACTTTACCCCCGTCGATCATATTACGAGCGATAGTTCGGGTTTTATAAAACCGCGCGGCCCACAACCATTTATCCAGTCTTACCTGCAAAATTTGGTTGATATTGTCGTGTTTGGAACCCACTAAACACTCCTTTACGTATCAGCGGCTAAACTTACCATAATCAGGTAATCTGATCAGCATCACAATTATGGCTCTTATATGGTGACCAAGCGTCTAACTTTCAAGCCGCAATGGAATCATTCAGACAAAAATAGGTTCTCACTTATCGGCAAGGGCGATGAAAAAAGGTAAATTGAACAGTCAATTTAATAATTCCTGCACCTAGGCGCTAAAAACGGCATTCTGCTGGTTGCCAATGGAATGCGATGTAATACGACAGGAAGAGCATGTCTGCGAATTTTGGGATACAACGTCTAATGGATTGGGCGCAACCACAACTTGGGAAAGAATTTCCCGCTAAAGCAGCAAAATGGACAACGCGTCTACTGCTTTTGGCACTTGCCTGGACGCTGGGCCGCTTGGTGTGGCTCTGGGTCACACCGCCTTTGGTTGATGTTTCTTCGACAGCGGCAGTGATCGCGCAGTCTGGGCAACAATTACCCGCCTACCAACTGGATCAACTCGCCAATCGTCACTTTTTTGGACGCTTTAGCGAAAAAAGAGCCCCCGTTGAGAGAAAACCTGAACCTGTTGTTGATGCCCCTCGTACCCGTTTAAATCTTACCTTGGTGGGTTTGGTCGCAAGCTCTGAGCCCGAGCGCGGATTAGCCGTTATTGCTAATCGTGGTGCGCAGAAAACGTATGGTGTTGGTGAAGCGATTGAAGGCACGCGCGTTATCTTGCGTCAGGTGCTTAACGATCGCGTTATCTTGAGAAATAACGGTAACGATGAAGCCTTAATGCTCGCAGGTATCGACTACAGTACGACGGGGCAAAAACCCGTCAGAAAAACACCTCCCGCTGCTTCTCGTACCCCAGTCAATAAAGGGGCCCCCGATCTTACCAACATCAAAGCGGAAATCATGAATAACCCTCAATCGCTATTGAAATACATCACCTTGTCGCAAGAGCAGGGCGAAGGTGGCTTGATTGGGTATCGCTTAGGGCCAGGTAGCGACAGTCGTTTATTTAAAGAAGCAGGCTTACAGTCGGGTGATGTCGCCGTGGGTATCAATGGCGCTGATTTAACCGATCCTGCAGAAATGAATCGCATCTGGCAAAGCTTGTCTGATGCATCCGAGATCAGCCTTACCGTTCAACGAGACGGTCAGTTGCACGAAATTTATATTGGTCTTTAAGTAGGACCGAAACGGAGAACACTGTGAAGACGTGGAAGAAAGGTAAAATCTGGCTGGTTGCCGGCGTACTTGCCATGCAGAGCATGGGCGCTTGGGCTGCTGAATTCAGTGCCAGTTTTAAAGGGACAGATATTCAAGAGTTTATCGAGATTGTCGGACGCAACCTCGAAAAGACTATCATCGTTGACCCTGCAGTACGCGGCAAAGTGAATGTGCGCAGTTACGATGTGCTCAATGAAGATCAGTACTACCAGTTTTTCCTCAACGTGCTTTCCGTATATGGTTTTGCCGTCGTTGAAATGGAAAACGGCGTACTGAAAGTCATTCGCGATAAAGACGCCAAGCAATCAGCAATCCCTGTCGTGGGTGATGGTGACAAGGTTCAAGGCGATGCCGTCGTCACACGCGTTGTGTCGGTTAAAAATGTCTCGGTGCGTGAATTGTCTCCGCTGTTGCGTCAGTTGATTGATAACGCGGGTGCGGGCAACGTGGTTCACTATGATCCCGCCAATGTCATCATGATCACGGGTCGTGCTGCAGTAGTTAACCGTTTGGCGGACATCATTCAGCGCGTTGACCAAGCCGGCAATAAAGAAGTGGATGTGGTGCACCTTGAATTTGCATCGGCGTCGGAAATGGTTCGTATTGTTGAAAGCTTGAATAAGCAAGGTGATGGTAAAAACACGCCTGCATTGCTTCAGCCAAGTTTTGTTGCCGATGAGCGTACAAACTCTGTGTTGATTTCTGGTGAGCCACAAGTGCGAGAGCGTATTCGCAGGCTGATCTCCCAGCTTGACCGTGAAATGGCAACCGTAGGCAACAACCGCGTGATTTACCTTCGCTACGCAAAAGCCGAAGATGTCGTGGATGTCTTGCAAGGTGTGTCTGAAAACCTAATCGCTGAAAAACAAGGTGGGCAACGCCAACCTGGTCCTGCTGCCAGTGATGTGAAAATCTCTTCCCACAAAGGCACCAACTCGTTGGTGATTACTGCGCCACCTGACATCATGCGTGCTTTAGAAAGTGTGATCTCGCAGCTGGATATTCGTCGTGCACAAGTCTTGATTGAAGCCATGATTGTGGAAATCTCTGAAAGTGACGGTGCAAACCTCGGCGTGCAATGGGGTTCTCTCGAAGGTGGTGGTATTCAATTTGGTAATACCGGTGTACCTGTCACCAATTACCTCGCTGCGCAAGAAGAAGCCAAAGACACAACCACAACGGAGTCACGCTTCGATAACAATAATAACTTGGTGCAAGTACCTATCACGGAATCCGGCGACCCGACTGCGATTGCAGAAGTGTTAGGCGGCGTGAGTGGGCTGGCGGCAGGCATTGTATTTGGTGACTGGACAGCGTTGGTCACTGCGGTGTCTTCTAACAGTGATTCTAATATTTTGTCTTCACCAAGTTTGATGGTGCTGGATAACGAAGAGGCGTCATTCATCGTGGGTGAAGAAGTGCCGGTGGTCACAGGTTCTACGACGGGGTCAAGCAACGACAACCCATTCCAAACCGTTGAACGTAAAGATGTGGGTATCAAGCTGAAAATCACCCCGCAAATTAACGAAGGTGATTCGGTTCAGCTTACTATTGAGCAGGAAATTTCAAACGTATTGGGCGCAAGTGGGGCGGTTGATATTCGCTTTGGCAAACGTCAGCTCAACACGTCCGTGCTTGCTGCGGATAAGCAAATGATTGTGCTGAGTGGCTTGATTGATGAACAGACCAATGAAAGCGAGCAGAAAGTCCCGATTCTGGGTGACATTCCGTTTCTTGGCCACTTGTTTAAATCAACGTCATCAGGCAAAACAAAACGTAACCTGATGTTATTTATCAAGCCAACCATTATCCGCTCTGGATTGACCGCTGACGGCATTTCACAGCGTAAATATAACTACATCCGTGCAGAGCAGATTTACCGCTCTCAGGAAGAAGTGAAGCTGTTGCCTGGCGTGAAAAAACCCGTGCTGCCTGAGTACGGAGTCGACCTCACCATGCCTGCAGAAGTGCGTGCCATCATGGCTGAGCTGAGGTAGTCGCTATGGATATGCAGTCTCTGGAAATGGATGCAGGCATCATAGGCGATGACATGGATCCTACGGTCGTGACGGCCGCGACGCGTTTGCCGTTTGGTTTCGCCAAACGCCATGGTGTCGTGGTTGAGCGAACCGATCATGGCTGGTTGCTGTATTACCGTGATCAGCCAAAGCCTGCAATATTGATGGAAGTGCGTCGAGTATTGGGGCATTGCTTCACGCCAATACAACTTCGCAGCGAAGATTTTGATCCAAAAATGACGCAGCTTTATCAGCGAGATTCATCAGAAGCACAGCAATTGATGGAAGATATTGGCGCTGACAGCGACGACTTCTTTGCGTTGGCGGAAGAGTTACCACAAAGCGAAGATTTGCTCGAATCGGAAGATGATGCGCCAATCATCAAGCTAATCAATGCCATGCTTGGTGAGGCGATCAAAGAAACAGCGTCTGATATCCACATTGAGACCTTTGAGAAAAGCTTATCGATCCGATTTCGTGTCGATGGTGTATTGAGAGAAGTGCTAAGCCCTAGTCGAAAATTGGCGCCGCTTCTTGTTTCTCGTATCAAGGTGATGGCTCGTCTCGATATCGCAGAAAAACGCGTACCACAAGATGGCCGTATCTCATTGCGTATCGGCGGACGAGCGGTTGATGTACGTGTATCAACCATGCCGTCATCCCATGGCGAGCGTGTAGTACTTCGTCTTCTTGATAAAAACGCCACCCAACTTGACCTTGAAAGTTTGGGCATGACCCGATCCGTTCAAGACAGTTTCCAAGTCCTTATCAAGCGCCCTCACGGTATTTTGTTGGTCACTGGTCCTACGGGGTCGGGTAAGTCCACCACCTTGTATGCCGGTTTGACTGAGCTTAATAGCGCCGAGCGCAACATTCTGACGGTGGAAGACCCGATTGAATTTGATATCAACGGGATTGGACAAACGCAGGTTAATACCAAGGTCGACATGACTTTTGCTCGCGGGTTGCGCGCCATTTTGCGTCAGGATCCCGATGTGGTGATGGTCGGTGAAATTCGTGACCTTGAAACGGCGCAAATTGCTGTTCAGGCATCCTTAACGGGTCACTTGGTGATGTCTACACTTCACACCAATACTGCGGTAGGGGCTGTGACGCGTTTGCGTGATATGGGTATCGAACCGTTCCTCGTATCTTCTTCGTTATTGGGCGTATTGGCTCAGCGTCTGGTGCGCACCTTGTGCCCAGATTGTAAAGAAGCCTATGAGGCCGACGCACAAAGCAAAGCGTGGTTTGAATTACCAGAGAGTGAGCCTTTGACCCTTTATCGTGCTAAGGGCTGTAAAGCGTGTAACAACAAAGGGTATCGAGGGCGAACCGGTATTCATGAGCTGCTTGTTGTGGATACTCAAGTGCAGGAATTCATTCATAACGAAGCGGGCGAGCAGGCCATTGAGCGCTATGTTCGTCAATCAACCCCAAGTATCCGTGCTGATGGTCTGATGAAAGTACGTAAGGGCCAAACCACGCTGGAAGAAGTCTTGCGTGTAACGCGGGAGGGGTAATGGCAGCGTTTGAATACAAAGCGTTAAACGCCAAAGGTCGAACAGTAAAAGGCGTCATTGAAGCCGACACGGCGAGGTTAGCTCGCCAATTGCTTCGTGAAAAATCCTTAGTGCCAATGGAAGTGGCGCAAACTCATGAAAAAGAGCAGCAAAATCAAACCAAATCCTCGAGTGGATTTCAACGTGGGATCAGCACCAATGAACTGGCGCTGATCACCCGTCAACTTGCGACCTTGGTACAGGCATCAATGCCGTTAGAAGAGTGTATTAAGGCCGTTGCTGAACAAACCGAAAAGCAGCGCCTTAAAAACATGCTCACGGGCGTTCGTGCGCGAGTGGTTGAGGGCTATACCTTGTCGGATAGCCTTGGTGACTATCCGCATGTGTTTGACCAACTCTTTCGCGCCATGGTGGCGGCGGGAGAAAAATCGGGACATCTGGGGCCAGTGTTAGAGCGATTGGCGGATTATGTCGAGAACCGACAGCAGGTTAAAAACAAGCTTATTCAAGCCATGGTTTATCCCATTGTACTGACCGTTGCAGCAATCGCGATCGTGGCGTTTTTGCTGGCGACCGTGGTACCAGACATCGTGGGACAATTTTTGAGAACCGGTTCGGAATTACCGGGGATCACTCAAGTTTTGCTCGCCGCCAGTGATTTTGTCACGCAATGGGGTTGGTTGGTACTGGTGTTGTTTGTGGCTGCCGTTACGCTAACTAAAACCTTATTACGCAATAAAAACCGCAAGTTAGCCTGGGATAGGAATATCCTGAGCATGCCCGTGATTGGGCGTGTTGCTCGAGGGCTTAATACATCGCGCTTTGCTCGCACATTATCGATTTGTACTTCCAGTGCTATCCCGCTCCTTGACGGCATGAAAGTGGCTGCGGACGTCATGACCAATACTTGGGTGAAAGCCAAAGTGTTGGAAGCGTCTGATCGCGTTCGTGAGGGTTCAAGTCTTCGAGTGTCGCTGGAGAAAGCTAAGCTGTTTCCACCCATGATGCTGCACATGATTGCCAGTGGTGAACGAAGCGGTGAACTCGAACAAATGCTGACGCGAGCAGCAGACAATCAGGACAGGGACTTTGAGTCCCAAGTGAACATTGCGCTGGGTATCTTTGGTCCGATGTTGATTATAGCCATGGCAGGCATCGTACTTTTCATTGTCGTGGCAACATTAATGCCTATTATTCAGCTCAACAATATTGTGGGCGTTTGATTTCAACGTATGCTGCCAAGCAGCAATTTTTCAGGAGAGAGAACATGCAACGACGTCAACAGGGCTTCACCCTGCTGGAAATCATGGTCGTCATCGTTATTTTGGGTGTGTTGGCAAGTTTGGTTGTCCCAAACCTGTTGGGTAACAAAGACAAAGCGGATCAGCAAAAAGCTGTCACAGATATCAGCTCGCTAGAAGGCGCGTTGGATATGTACCGATTGGATAACAGTGTTTACCCAACCACAGACCAAGGTTTAGATGCATTGGTGAGTAAGCCTAGCTCATCACCAGAGCCACGTAACTACCGTCAAGATGGTTACATCAAACGTTTGCCTCAAGACCCTTGGGGCAACGATTACCAATACCTGAATCCAGGTGAGCACGGTACCACTGATATTTTCACCTTAGGCGCAGATAACCAAGAAGGCGGCGAAGGTGTGAATCAGGATATTGGTAACTGGAATATGCTTGAGATTAATTAAGCGATGAAGAGAGGGCGCCCATCCGGGTTTACATTGCTGGAAGTGCTGCTTGTGGTGGTGCTGTTGGCCATTAGCGCAGTGATAGTGGTGCCCAATCTGCCCCAGAACCAAAGTGATGAAGCCAAAGATGAAGCTCAGCGGTTCTATCAATTGGTGCAATTGTGGTCTGAGCAGACGTTGCTTACAGGGCAAACCTTTGGTCTTCGTGTCAATGACGACCGATATGAACTGCTTCGCTTGACGCGTCAAGATTGGGTCGCGGCTGAAGAAGGGCGCACAGCGACGGAAGTGACCATGCCAGAGGGTATTGAGCTTGATTTGCAAGTGACCGGTTTTGTTGCCGAAGAAGATCGACTGTTCGATCGAACAAAGCTCTTTGATGAAGAGATGTTTGCTGAAGAAGAAGATAAACCTAAACCCCCGCAAGTGGTGCTGATGGGTAACGGAGAAATCATTCCCTTCACGCTGACTTTTTTGGCTAACAAAAAGCGCCTTTGGCAAGTGACAGGCAACGATGTGGCAACATTTGAGATCAAAGCGCTGAATGAGGGTAAAGAGTGAGAACGCATCGCGGCTTTACCCTGATTGAAGTGATGGTAGCCATGGCAGTTTTTGCCGTTGCTGCGTTGGCGGTACTTAACGCGACTGGACAGCATGTGAATACATTGGGTGTGTTGGAAGAGAAAACTTTCGCGTCCATGGTGGCTGACAACCAATTAGCCTTGTTTGTGTTGGAAGGCAAAGTACCGTCGTCAGAAAAAAATGGCAGCTCAGAGATGGCAGGACGCACTTGGCATTGGACCATCAAGCCGACCACGACCGCAGGCAACACGCTGCGAGCCGTCGACGTAATTGTATGGCAAGACGAAAGTAAGCGCGGCTCGCTTGTCTCGGTGAGAACCTATGTGCCCGCCAATTAAACGTCACGCGCGCGGCTTTACGCTGATTGAAGTCTTGTTGGCGCTAATGATATTCGCGACCTTGAGCATGTCTGCAAACCAGATTTTCAGTAATGTCATTACCAGTGATAAGCAGACGGAAGAAGTGGGTAACGCGCTAAAAACATTGCAACGCACACTGCTTATCATGGACAGCGACTTTCGTCAGATGATGGCGAGGCAGTATCGAAACGGCGGTGATGAAGCGCAAGAGGCCTTGCTCGAATTTAGTGATGACCTGCTCGATTCTGAATCACAGGGTATTCGATTTGTTCGAGGTGGCTGGATAAACCCACAAGCCCTGTTTCCTCGTGGTGAGGTAGTGAAGGTAGGTTATCGCATTCAGGATAATACTTTGGAGCGTATTCGCTGGATGTATCCCGATGACAGTTCGTCGGTAGAGCCCGCAATCATGCCCGTCATGGAAGGTGTGAAAGACATCAGCTTTGCCG
The DNA here is from genome assembly GCF_041439165.1 of Enterovibrio sp. FF113. Lineage (NCBI taxonomy): Bacteria > Pseudomonadati > Pseudomonadota > Gammaproteobacteria > Vibrionales > Vibrionaceae > Enterovibrio > Enterovibrio sp. FF113. The sequence goes on from NZ_JBGONO010000021.1 coordinate 87,266, forward strand.
TGCTTGGTAGCGAGAGTTGGCAAGAAAGTTGGGATAGCCCACTTGAGATGCCTAAAGCCATTCGCGTGACACTCGATACCGATCGCTATGGTGAGCTGGTGCGAATTTATGTGTTGTCAGGGCAAACGTTACCAGCACCTGTCGCAGGTGGAACGCCATGATGATGAAAAGCGCAGGGCGCAGATCACAGCGTGGAGTGGCATTGCTGGTGGTGCTATTGATCATGGCCTTGATGACTACGGTTGCTGCAAATATGGCGAATCGCATGTTTGTGAATTTTGATCGTGCAGAAAGCCAGATTCGTTACCAGCAAGCATATTGGTATGCACAGTCTGTCGAATCGTTAGCTCGATATGGGCTTGAAGAAAGTTTTGGTGACGATGATACCGTCACCTTAAGTCAGCCTTGGGCGGTACGCGATCAGGTGTATCCCCTTGATGGCGGGCAAGCAACGGGCAACGTATATGACCGCCAAGCATGCTTTAACGTTAATGGCTTGCGTGATATTAAACCGACAGAAAATGGCACCAACCCTGCGATGGTGATAGCGCTTCAACAGCTGATCGAATCACAAGAGGTTGATAGCTTTGAAGCAGAAACTGCTGCTGCTGCCACGTGGGAATATATTGATACCAACACCAATGTGCAGTCACCGTTGGGGGTTGAAGACAGTGAATATGAAGCACGTTCGATAGCGCATGTAGCCCCTAATGGCTTCATGGCTGATATTTCGGAATGGCGAGCCGTCAACGGCGTCAGTCGAGAGATATATGAAAAAGTGAGCCCGCTTTTGTGTGCGTTACCGAACAGTAAGTTGGTGATTAACGTCAACACATTAACGGAAGAGGATGCACCTATTCTCACCGCATTGTTCCATCCTAATTTAACGGATGAGCAAGCAAAACAATTGATCAACGAGCGAAACGCCGTTGATGGCTGGAAAGACGTCGCCAGTTTCATTGCAGAGCCTGTTTTATCGGGGATCGGCGAAGAAGACAGAGAAGAACGACAGAAGTATTTCGATGTGCGCAGCCGCTTTTTTGAGTTAGACACAGAAATTACCCTCGACAGCACATCACTGAGATTACGTGCGCTGTTACAAAGGGATGATAATGGCACGGTGACAGTTGTTCGTCGCCGCTTTGGAGGAATGAGTGAGCGAGATCCTGACAATCCGGCTTAACTGCGAACCGCAGGAACCCATACCTTGGTTGGTATGGTCAACGAGCCAACAGGAAGTGATTGCGTCGGGCGAAGCAGACAGTTTGTCACAACTGACAGACTATGCCGTCGATCGCGATGTTGTGGCATTGGCAGACAGTGCGGCTGTCTTGCTAACCACAGTGACAATCCCATCAGGGAGTGCGCGCCAGCTTGAAAACGTATTGCCGTTCCTGCTTGAAGACGATGTGGCTCAAGATGTAGACCAGGTACATGTCACTTTGCTGAGTAAAACCGCAGAGCAGGCGCAGGTCGCCGTGGTTGAAAAGGTCATTATGCAGAGATGGCTTGATGAGTTGGCAGAAGCAGGGCTTGTGATTCGTCGCCTGATCCCTGATTGCTTATGCTTGCCGCTTAACGAAGATGCCTACAGCGCCGCTACGCTTAACGACCGTTGGCTTGTGCGTGTTGATGAAACCAATGGTGGTGCCGCTGAAACTTTATGGCTGCCAGTGTGGTTACGCAGCCTGCATGATCAAAGCGACGCTGATGAACCGATGAAGCCCGTGGTGAGCTACTCTGATTTACCAGAAGATGCAGCAGACAACTGGCATAGCGAACCCACCGAGCTGGTGATGCTGTTGCTTGCTCAAGGAGCAATGCAAAGCCGTTACAACTTACTGCTGGGTCGTTACAAACCTCATAACCAACTTTATAAACACCTCAAACCTTGGCGCAGCGTGGCGATAGCCGCGGGATTGTTGTTATCAGTGCTAGGGGCAGAAAAAGTGGCCGCTATCTATCAAATGGAAGCGCAAGCCGAGCAATATCGCGCTCAAAGTGAAGCCAAAGTGCGTGCGTTATTACCGCAAAACCAACGTATTCCAACCACCAGTTATATGCGTAGATTGCTGGAAAGCGAGGTCGGACGCTTATCGGGTGCAGGTGCGGGGAGCGGCGTGATGATTTGGCTGGCTGACTTAGGGCCATTACTCGATGGTGCGAAAGACATTCAACTTGATGCGGTTCGGTTTGATTTTGATCGTGGCGAATTACGCCTGAATGCGAGAGGCAAAGATTTCGGTGACTTTGAAAAATTACGAGAAACGTTGTCGACCAAATACAGCACTGAATTGGGGCAATTGAGTCGTGATCAGCAAAGTGTTACTGGCGCATTTGTTTTGCGAAAGGAGCCATAAATGAAAGCGATATTGGCTTATTGGCAAGGACTGTCTAAGCGTGAACAACGCCTGCTCGGTTTTGCTATTGCGGTTTTGCTCATTGGTGGCTTGTATTGGGGTTTTGTGAGTCCTCTGCAAGAGCGGGCAGTACAAGCACAGCAGCGCCTGAACAGTGAAAAAAATCTACTTATTTGGGTCAACAGTAAAGCCGCGGAAATCGAATCTTTACGTGCGGCTACTGGCAACCGTGGACAAGTGAGTGCGTTACCGCTGAATCAGTCGGTCACCAGCAGCGTTAAACGTTACAGTCTTGAAATTGTGCGTATTCAGCCGCAACAAGAAGAAATTCAAGTTTGGTTGAAGCCTATGCCATTCAACACCTTGTTAAGCTGGCTCGACTTTCTGTCGGTGAGCCATGGTGTACAAGTGAAGTTCATCGATGTCGGTAAAACTGATACGCAGGGTCTCGTTGAAGTAAAACGTCTGCAATTAGGACGGGGGTAAGATGAAACGCACGATATTAATGAGTGTTTTGTTTTTGTTGGTGTTGTTGACCAGTGTTGTAGTGCACGTTCCAGCAAGCCTCGTTTTTCGTTATGTGCCACCCGTTGATGGCTTAGACATTGAGGGTGTGACAGGGACGGTTTGGAATGGAAAAGCCGCCAACTTTCGTTGGCAAGGGCAGCCTCTCGGCGCCATTAACTGGCAGTTCAACGCACTAAAATTATTGATGGGTAATGCTGATCTTGCGGTTCGTCTTTCAGGTGTGCCTGGCTTTTCGGCTCGCGGTAACGTGGGTTATGGTCTGGGTGGTGCTTACGCGAGTGACTTGCTGTTTTCTATGCCTGCCCATTTTGTCCAATCGTTTATTCCTTACCCATTGCCCGTTAGTCTCACGGGTCAGTTTGATCTCACCTTACGCGATTATCAATTGCAGCAACCTTTTTGCGATGTCCTTGACGGCACGCTTGCATGGTCGCAAGGTAACGTAATGTCTCCGATGGGGGCTGTTGACCCAGGGCTGGTGATGGCGAATCTGTCGTGTGATGCAGGCAGTGTACTGGTTAATGGAGACAGTGATTCTGAGGCTATCCAGACAGAGTTTAGCTTGTCGTTATCGCCGGATCAGCAATATAGCGTTAGCGGTTGGTTTATTCCAGGCGATGGGTTGCCTGCAGGCATGAAAAGTCAGTTAGGCTGGTTAGGTGCACCAGACAGTGAAGGGCGCTACCGATTGAGTTTCAACGGCTAGGCCTTTTGCAGGAGAAATGATGATGCAAAAGACAAAAGCTCCGGAAATACTCGATGCCAAAGTGGTCGCTAAATCACGCTTATTTCAGATAGAAGCACTCGATTTGCGCTTTAGTAATGGTGTCGAGCGCACTTATGAGCGCATGAAACCAAGTGGTCGCAATGCAGTGATGATTGTGCCTGTCACGGAAAGTGGCGACCTGTTGTTGGTAAGAGAATATGCTGCCGGAACAGAATGTTATGAGCTAGGCTTTCCAAAGGGACTGATTGATCCCGGTGAAACGGCCTTAGAAGCTGCAAACCGAGAGTTAAAAGAAGAAATTGGCTTTGGTGCTAATCAGTTAATCCCGCTGAAAGAAGTGGTGCTCGCACCGTCGTATTTTTCCAGCAAAATGACACTGTTGATGGCACAGGACCTTTATCCAGAGAAGCTCGAGGGCGATGAACCCGAGCCGTTGGAATTGGTTCGTTGGCCCGTCGCTCAGGCGGAAGAATTATTAGATCACATTGATTTTGGGGAAGCCCGCAGTATTACTGCCTTGTTATTGGCATTAAGACAGCTTAACAGTCGTTAAGTGTCGTGATGACAGTTAGGTGATAGTGACCATTGCCTGTGAAACTAAGTCGTAATGTGAGAGCCCAAGAGGAGTGGTACATGGAGCTGTCGCAGCTATTGCAACCGGTGATAGAGATTGCTCGCGAGTCAGGACAAGTGATCCTGGATATTTACCAGCGTGGCGATTTTGAACAGAACATCAAAAGTGATGACACACCAGTGACCAGCGCTGATCTTGCTGCGCATAAACTGGTGACAGAGCGATTGAAAGCGCTGACACCAGACATTCCAGTGTTGTCAGAAGAAGATACCGCCGTTCCGCTGAAAGAGCGTGAAAACTGGACGCGCTATTGGCTGGTTGACCCTCTAGATGGCACGCAAGAATTTATCGCAGGTAGCGGGGATTTCGCCACTATCATCGCGCTGGTGGAAGATAATCAGCCAGTGATGGGTGTGGTTTATGGCCCAGTATCCGGCGTATCTTATTACGCAGCGAAAGGTCATGGTGCTTGGAAAGTGATGCCTGATGGTGAAAAAGTTCGCCTATCAATCATGAAACATGATGGCGGTGTAACATCTCTGTCCATTGCTATCAGCCGACGTCAGGATATCAAAGCGATCACTGAACGTTTGGCGCCGAGCCTGAACTACAACTTGGTGCCGCTTGGTTCTGCGGCATTGAAGTCGTGCTTGGTGGCAGAAGGTGCGGTGGATTGTTATTTGCGTCTTGGCCCGACCGGTGAGTGGGACACTGCCGCAACCCAGTGCATTGTTGAGGAATCTGGCGGTCGCATTTTGGATACCACGTTATCCCCGCTTTCTTACAACGAACGCGAATCGCTGGAAAATCCTAATTTTATTGTTCTGGGTGATACCGAGCTACCATGGAGAGACATTGTTCGTCTCGAAGACTAGCTAAGTGGTTAAGCGTCAAACGCAAAAAACGGAGCGAGTGCTCCGTTTTTTAGTTTTCGAACAGTGAGATTCGTTAAAACAATCGATTCAGCCCGTTCAGTGCCGCAACGCGATAGGCTTCCGCCATCGTGGGGTAATTAAACGTGGTGTTGATAAAGTAATCCAGCGTATTCCCTTCACCTTTTTGCTCAAAAATTGCCTGACCAATGTGGATGATTTCAGCCGCCCGTTCACCAAAACAGTGAATGCCTAAGATCTCTTTGGTTTCGCGATGGAACAAGATCTTTAAACTGCCCACATCCATACCTGCAATTTGCGCTCGGGCAAGGTGCTTGAACTGGGCGCGGCCCACCTCATAAGGCACTTTGGCGGCAGTCAGCTCTTGCTCGGTTTTGCCGACAGAGCTTATTTCTGGAATGGTATAAATGCCAGTTGGGATATGGTCAATCAGTCTACCTTTCGCCTGACCTTCAACAATGGCTTGAGCAACAATACGGCCCTGATCATAGGCAGCACTGGCAAGGCTAGGGAAGCCAATCACATCACCGACTGCATAAACGTGTTCAATCTCAGTGCCGTAGTTATCGTTGACGCTGAGCTGTCCACGAGAGTCGCCTTTTAGCCCGACGGCTTTGAGGTTGAGTGAATCGGTGTTGCCGGTTCTGCCGTTAGCAAACAACAAACAATCGGCTTTCATCTTTTTGCCGGACTGTAAGTGCAGGATCACACCTTCTTTGGTGCCTTCAATTTTTTCGTACGTCTCGTCATTGCGAATGAGTACGCCGCTATTCCAGAAATGGTAAGACAAGGAGTCTGACATTTCATTGTCGAGGAAGGACAACAGGCGATCGCGGGTATTGATGAGATCAACCTTGATACCGAGGCCACGAAAAATCGAGGCATACTCACTACCGATAACACCCGCTCCGTAAATGATGACGTGGCGTGGGTCGTGTTGTAACGAAAGAATCGAGTCGCTGTCATACACTCGAGAATGTGTGAAATCGACATCTTTAGGGCGATAAGGGCGCGAGCCTGTGGCAATCACAAACTTGTCAGCGGTGTATTTATCGATAGTGCCATCGGCGGTGGTGACTTCCAGCCCATGAGAGCTGCTAAAGCGCGCAGTGCCGTGCAAAATGGTACAGAGGTTACGGTCGTAAAACCCCTGACGCATGCGGGTTTGTTTACCAATCACTGATTGTGCATGGCCTAGAATGGCGGAAAACGTACTGTGGACGTGGTGGTTGTCACCGGTATAAATCGGGCTTTGATTGAATTCAATAATACGGCTGACAGTATGCCTCAGTGCCTTTGATGGAATAGTACCCCAGTGAGTACATCCTCCACCAACCGTGCTTTCTTTTTCAACGACGGCAACACGTAATCCTGCTTTGGTTAAACCCATGGCCGCACCTTCGCCGCCGGGCCCACTGCCGATCACGATCACATCAAAATGATTGGACGATGTAGGGGTCGCTTTACTCATATCCGTATGACCTTTTGTTTTCATTATGTTAAGGACTGCGAGGTAAGTGTAACGTCCGCAGTGCACAACGAGAACACACTCACCCCTTTTCAGCGTAGGTGATCACGCAACTTTAATGAAAAACCGGTCAACAAAGGAGATGCCAGTTGAAACGCTATCAAAAAGGGATGTTGAAACCTGCGGAGAAGAAATATTCGTCAAAAGAATAAAAGTCGATGTTCGAACGATGATTGTTGTAGCTGACCAAGGACACGAACGATAAATCCTCGAATCCAAACAAGGAAGCGAACTCGTAAGCACCAAATGCAGAGTATTGAGCGTCAGATCGCTGTTCTTCAAAAATGGGATTGTCTATCTCGTATTTTGACAAACCCGTTGTGAGCGTCGCAGCAAATCTATGTCGGTTGTGGAATTTGAACCAAGTCCCCTCGGCACTGAGGTGATCATACACCATAGCGTCGCCTTCGGTATCATGGTGAAGGTAGCGTAGTGAAACACTGTACCCACTGGACGCCGTCAGCATCTCTTGATAACTCAGTTTGCCAAAATAGCTGTGTGCATTGCGATTCATTAGCTTTTGTTGTGATTCTTCGAGATGGGTTTGCCCAGACTTTTCCTCGTCTATTTTGACATTCGCAAAACCGATATCAACAGAATAAGGCGAGCCATTGATATGGGAGAACGACAGTAGGTATGCATTGCCTGTTCTATCTGTTTTTGCGCGAGAAGTGTCGAAATTATATGGGTCTTGCCAAACCTCGTCTGTCAAAACCGTAGGTAAAAATGCCAAGCTGACCTGTGTGCCTGCATCAGTTAGATAGCGGTAGCCCATTTCCAATGAGATGAGACCAGTTGCAATATCTTCACGTGATGTGCCGATAAAAATTTGCTGATCCAATTCTTCGCCAAAGGTATAGGTGATATTTCCGAGCGCGGCGCCGATGAACTCTTCATCGCGTTTTTGTTCGCTATTCGGTGAATAGGCATCCACCGTGGTAGATAAGTTTGAATTGGTGGATGACATGGCTGTCAACACAGAAAAGTTACCGCTGATTCCTGCCTCAGGTGCAAGTTGTGCGCTACTCATGGAAGAGTAAGTCGTGAGCAGCAAGCCGACGGCAATATGGACGTATTTCATAGGGCAGACCTTATTTTTCGCTGAACAGACATCAGAGGATACGGAGCAGATTTTAGAGCGAGGAATAAGTGAACGATATAGCTCAAATTTGTAAGTATCGAGCCTTGTGTATGTGTAATAAAGAGCCTGAGACAGTTAGGTCGTTTGACCATTACGCGTAAAAATGAACCATCCAGTCGGTGATCCAACTCAGGATTACAAAAAGTGCTACTCACAGACACTGAACTGATGAAAAAAAGCGAGTATAGTTTGCTGTTAGATTTCATGAGGTAAACACGGGCGATGGGAATAAGAGCACAACAGAAAGAAAAAACACGGCGAACGTTGATCGATGCCGCTTTTAGTCAGCTCAGCGCAGACCGTAGCTTTTCCAACCTCAGTTTACGCGAAGTGGCTCGCGAGGCCGGCATAGCGCCAACCTCGTTCTATCGCCATTTCAAGGATATGGATGAACTTGGCCTGACCATGGTAGACGAAGGAGGCTTGCTGCTGCGTCAATTGATGCGCCAAGCTCGCCAGCGTATTGCCACGGAAGGCAGTGTAGTGAGAACGTCCGTGGAAACCTTTATGGAATTTATCGAAAGTAGCCCTAACGTGCTTAGGCTGCTATTGCGTGAACGTTCGGGTACGTCGGCTGCATTTCGTGCTGCTGTCGCGCGCGAGATCCAACATTTTGTCGCCGAGTTGACAGAATATTTCGAAGCAACTGCCGGGTTAACGCGTGAAGAAGCCTATAATCAAGCAGAGGCATGCGTCACTTTAGTGTTCAGTTCTGGTGCCGAGGCGCTGGATTTGGACAAACGTGCGCGTGCTGAACTCGCGGAACGTCTGGTTACTCAGCTTCGCATGCTTTCGAAAGGCGCGTATTGGTATCGCAAAGAACGTGAACGCAATGCTCTCAAGGATAAGTTGTCTTCAGGCAGGTAAGAATTATGGAACAGAACCATCAATCAGAGCGTAAATTCCTTTTACTCGCAGTGCTCGCAGGTTTGTGCGGCAGTGCGACTCTCGCGACGCTTTTCATCGATAGCGTCGCATTCTCTATTTTCCCGGTTATTGCTTTCGTGCTGTCGGTATATTGCTTCTACCAACAACATGTTAACCAGCCGCTTACCGAAGGCACACCACTGATCGCGTTCGCCTGTTTCTTGGTAGGGGCGTTTGGTTACTCAGCGTTTGTGCGTATGCAGATCCCTGAGCTTGGCGGTAATTTCTTCTCTATCATCGTGACCATGTTGCTTGTGTTTTGGGTTGCCCAAAAAATGGGTTGGCTCGCGATGGGCAAGAAAGAAGAAACTGTGAAAGAGTAGCCTAAGCATAACGCGATGAGGGCATTGGCGGTTGGATAGCCAACAGTCGATGTAAATAGATATGAAAAAGGAGCCTTTCGGCTCCTTTTTCAATTTCTAAGTTCGGGCTTATTTGCGCTCTAGCAATACACCTGCTTCCATGTGGTGGGTATAAGGGAACTGATCAAACAACGCGAAACGCGAAATACGGTGCGTTTCGGACAGAATATTCAGATTCTCTTTGAGGGTTTCTGGGTTGCAAGAAATATAGAGAATGCGGTCATATGCTTGCACCATACGACAAGTGCCTTCATCCATACCTGAGCGCGGTGGATCGACAAAAATGGTATTGCAGTTGTAGCTTTTCAGGTCAACGCCGGCTTGTTGTAAACGGCGAAACTCGCGTTTGCCTTCCATCGCTTCAGTAAACTCTTCCGCAGACATGCGAATGATCTGAACGTTCTCAATATTGTTCACGGCAATGTTAAATTGTGCCGATTCTACCGATGGTTTCGCCAGTTCGGTTGCCAGTACGCGATCGAAATTATTCGCTAATGCCAGTGAGAAGTTACCGTTCCCGCAGTAAAGCTCAAGCAGATCACCTGTACTTTCGTGGGTGCAATCGACTGCCCATTCAAGCATCTTTTCAGCCACTTTGCCGTTTGGCTGAGTAAAGCTGTTTTCAATTTGCTGATAAGTAAGCGGGCGGCCATCTACGGTCAGTTTTTCCAGCACGTAGTCGCGGTCAATAATGATTTTTTGCTTACGAGCGCGGCCAATCAAGTTCAGGTTGAAACCTTCATCGTTCAGGCGTTGCTTCAGTGTACGGGCATTGGCTTCCCACTCATCATCCAGTTGACGGTGGTAAAGCATCGATACCAGTACTTCGCCACTCATAGTGGAGAGAAAATCTACTTGGAACAGCTTGCGACGCAGGCTTTCAATGGGCTTAATGGCATCAACTAGCAGAGGCATCAAATCGTTGATGATACGACTTGCTTGTGGGAACTGATCCACGCGGTATTTCTGCTTTGTTTCCTGATCGAACATGATGTAGTAAAGGTCATCGCCCTCATGCCAGACACGGAATTCAGCACGCATACGATAGTGCTTGTCTGGAGATGGGAACACCTCTAACTCAGGTACGCTGAACTCGGCAAACGCGGACTGCATACGTGCAATCTTCTCGTCCAGTTGCGCCTGATATTTACTGGTGTCAATCAGGGTGTTGCTCATATTACCTAACCTGCATAACTAAAAATGAGCGCAAATTGTAAGTAGACGAACCATATTGTCCAGCCTTTTCGCCGTCTTTTTCGCCAGCAGAAGCGTAAAGCTAAGCGTTAGGATAAGATTGGCACTTACAGAATAGGGTGAGTTGAACCATGAGCATTCAAAAATCGAAAAATCGAAAAGAGATTTGTTATCCCTTTATCTATGAGTCTGCATTGACCTGTGATTATGAGATCCACACGGACGAATTGTGCAGCCTAATTGGCATGGTGCTAGCGCAAATGCCTGAAGGGTTTGAAGATGTCGTCGCTGACTTAGAAACACTGCATCCTAAAATTTATAACCTTAATGGTTCAGTTCGTGGAAAAAATGGCATTTTTGAAGAAGACTTAGACTGGCTTCATGCACGCTATGATTATTACAACGAAGAAAGCCGAGGTCGTGTCACGCGATTTGTGTTGCCACGCGGCCCCGTTGCTGTGATGGCGCTGCACCAATGTCGCACTGGGGCAAAGAAAACCGTGCGGTTACTTCATCGCTTGGATGAGTCTGGAGTTACCTTTGAGCCGACTTTGCCGCGGTTTGCTAATTTGCTCGCCAACTTTTTCTTTGTACTGACTGTGTACATCAAGATGAAGCTGGATGTCGAAGAAGTGGATTACATCAGCATCAACTACTAACTTCGAATGTTCTTTCCTTAGCACTTTCCAAGCTAATTAGGGACAGATCTCATAATCCGAGTATTAAAGGCGCGCTGACTTATCTATAATCCTCGCGCTTTTTACTTCCAGCTGGGAATCTGGTGAGAATCCGGAACTGGCGCGCAGCGGTAATGAGAAACGAAAATGACATGGCAAAAAAGCCAGACACTGTGCTTCTATTTAACGATAGGGTGTGGGAAGTCGTCATCGTAGGTCGTCTCTAAGTCCGAATATCAGCTGGATCACAATATGGTCTCAGGATTTCCTGACATCATTAGATACACGCGACTTTGGATCTGATATGTCTCATAAGTATTGGGTAGCAGGAATGCTGCCAATGGCTGCCTTTGCGCACGCCGAAATTAACCCCCCTTCTATCGACGACACTATGGTCGTTACCGCCTCTCGATTTGAACAACCTGTATCTACCGTATTAGCACCGATGTCTGTATTGACACGAACTGACTTGGAAGAGCTACAGGCCAAAAGCTTGGTCGATGCATTGAAAACATTGCCTGGTGTCGAAATTGGCCAGAATGGTGGCCGCGGACAAAATGCATCAATTTTCCTTCGTGGCACCAACTCAAAACATGTTTTGGTTATGGTTGATGGCGTACGCCTTCCTAGGACCATGATGGGTTCTGTCGACTTTAATATGCTGCCTTTAAACAGTGTTGAGCGAATTGAAGTTGTTCGTGGTTCCGGTGCGACGGTTTATGGCTCTGATGCGATCGGAGGTGTGATTAACATCATTACTCGTAATGATGTTGAGTCAAAGCGATTTGGGATAGGTGCAGGCAGTAATGGCTATGCTCAAGCAAACGTGGGTGTAACAACTGAAGTCACGGAGTCCATTGGTCTTCAATTGGCTGGTGGCTTCGAGCAAACTGATGGCTATAACGTTCACCCAAGCACCGCTGAACCAGGCACTGAGCATGGTTTTGCAAGCAAAAATATATCAGGTCGCTTGAGTTATCAGCCTGCTGAAAATTGGGAATCCAATCTGATCGGCCGCTGGTACCAAAATGATGTTGAATATGATGGTTGGGGTAGCAAGAAACATAGCCGGATTGAAAGCAGTAGCATTGGTGCCGATACGGCTTATCAGGCCGGGAAGTGGAATACTTTGCTTCGCTTAGAATTGGGTGAGCAGTCAAATTACGATTATTTTGACGGGAATACACGAACCAACGCTGATTTGACCAGTAAAATTCGTCAGACTTATGGCAGCGTTACATCTCGCTATCAGGCTGCAGATAACATCTCCTTGACCGCGGGTTTGGACTCCACGTGGGAAAAGTATCTGGACGGTAATTTTATTGCAGTCGATGATGTCATCGACAATCCCCGTCAAAATGTTGGAATCTTTGCGCTAGCTAACTGGAATGTTTCTGAAAGCATATTATTGGAAGGCAGCATCCGCCATGATGAAAACGACCAGTTTGGCGGCAATGAAACCGGATTAGTCGCTTTAGGTTGGAATATCACACCGGATTACCGATTGTTTACGAGTTATGGCACTGCCTTTAAAGCGCCGGGCTTTGACTCGTTATATGGCTCAGCTGGGAATATCACTCTTAAGCCAGAAGAGTCCGAGAATGTTGAAATTGGGCTGGAAGGGACGAGCTACAATATCGGTTGGAGTGTAAATGGTTATATCAATACGATTGATAATCTGATCGTTTACACTGGGAATTGGCCTGATGGTCGTAATGAAAACATTGAAGAAGCGCGTATTCGTGGTGTGGAGCTTATGGCTAATTTTGATGTCGGTCCTATCTATAACCAGCTCTCGCTCGACCTCAAAGACCCCAAAGATGTTAGTAAAGATGAACAGCTTGCTCGTCGCGCTAAACAGGTGGCCAAATGGCGCACTTCAGTCTGGCTAGGAGATGTGTTGATTGGTACTCAATATATCTATCAAAGCGAACGCCCTGATTATTCCGGTGGCAGCATGCTTGATAGCTATAGTGTTTGGGATTTTACTGCACAATATGATGTGAACAACGACGTTACGTTAAGCGGTAAAGTTTCAAACATCTTTGATAAAGAATATGAAACTGCAGGGGACTACCCTGCGCCGGAGCGTGCTTTCTACGTTAATATGAACTTCTCATATTAATGCTTAATAGAGCCGCCTACGGGCGGCTTTTTTGATTCAGGATAACCATGAAAAAGCGCGTGATCGTTAGCTGGTCATCAGGAAAAGACTCAGCCTTAACACTTTGCCGTCTTCTCGCTGATGACAATTATGAAGTGGTGGGTTTGTACACAACGTTTGTAAACGGTGAAGTTCCTTTTCAAGCGACACCCATTGAGATTGTTAGGGCGCAAGCTGCCCAGGTAGGTTTACCATTAGTATTGATTGAACTTGATGAGGTGTTTCCACCCAATTCTGTTTATGAGACTGCGGTGATAGATGGCATTCGAAATAGTGGCTTAGCGTTGGACGCGGTTGCTTTTGGCGATATGTTCTGCAATGGCATAGAGCAGTACCGCCGAAGCTATATTGAGCCACAAGGATGGGAGTGTGTGTTTCCGTTACTCGGTCAATCGAGCACATTGCTAGCAAAAGAGATTGTCGAGACAGGGATTATCACGCAAATTACGACCGTTGATACCTCCCAGCTTGATTCGGTGTTTTTGGGCCGTCTTTATGAGCATCAACTGTTAGGCGAGTTGCCACAGAGCTGTGATCCTTGTGGTGAGGATGGTGAGTTTCATACATTAGTTACCGATGCACCGTGCTTTTCTTGGCCTTTAGCGGTGGAAGTGGATAAGTGGGTGTTGGAAGGGCGTTTTCATCATCAGATTTACCGACTGAGTGAACCGGAGATTTAAAAGACTGCGTTCACAACGTATCATTGCGACGAAAACCATAGAAAAGGTAATGATAGTGAAAAGTGTGCTGATTTTTGATTCTGGCGTAGGCGGTCTATCCGTCTTCCAAGAAGTGACAAAGCTAATGCCTGAACAGCACATCATTTATGCCTTCGACAATGCCGCTTTTCCTTACGGCGAATTATCTGATGATGTATTGGTGAATCGTGTTTGTGGGATGATCACTGCATTGTGTGCGGTTCATGAGATCTCTCTCGTCGTTATTGCCTGTAATACAGCGAGTACTTTAGTACTTCCACCACTTCGTGAACGCCTTGCCGTCCCTGTTGTAGGCGTCGTGCCAGCGATTAAGCCTGCAGCTGCAATGAGCAAAAGTAAAAAAATTGGCTTATTGGCAACGCCTGCCACGGTAAAGCGAGATTATACTCAGCAGCTTGTTAGAGATTTTGCACCTGATTGCCAAGTGACTATGGTTGGTTCTACAGAGCTTGTGCGAATGGGAGAGGCAAAGCTAAGGGGTGTTGCAGTAACTACATCGGTGTTGGAAAGCGTACTTGAACCCTTTATTGGTCAAGTTGACTGTGTGGTATTGGGTTGTACGCACTTCCCATTATTGAAACCTGAAATTGAAACGGTGTTAGGGAAAACATGTGTAGTTGTTGACTCAGGCCTGGCGATTGCTAGTCGAGTGGCTTGCCTATTAAACGAAAAAGGAGACCTAAAGGCCTCCTTCGAAGGTAAACACCCACATTGGGTATTTAGTAGTGCATCAGTAAAAGATGAGAGAGCACTAAATCAAGAAATGGCGAAACTAGGTTTCTCGGCGATCACGCTCGCTCCGATTTTCTAGGGTCGTTCGCTTCTCTTACTTTTAATGTTCTATCTCCATACTCTGCATTGTTCAGCGCCTCTATGGCTTCCGGGGAATCAGCAGCAGCCATGACGACAAATCCAAAACCACGACGTTTACCCGTGCGTTTATCTTTCATTAAACGTACCGCGAACACTTCGCCGTGTTTGGCAAACAGTTCCTTGACGTCATTTTCATTAGCGCGGTAAGGAAGATTACCAACATAGATGGTTTTGCTGTTCGTTGATGTTGGTAATTCTGATGTATCGTCCCCCGTAGATTTGGTAGAAAGAAGAGAAAGGGCAATACCAACAGAGATAGCACCTAAAGCAAATGCTGAACCGCTGCTTGTTATTACTGTTTGTGAACTGTTTAAGACCAAAGCGCCAATGAGAGCAATGGCGGCTGTAATTAGCAAACTAATAGATATTCTCATAATCATTAAATTTAAAAGTCGGTTAGAAGGAATAGCATGAAGAATCGAAATCAATGCTGACTAAAATAAATACAATTGTCGGGTTGATATTACGGTCATTGGGAGCTTATTGCCAGTAAGTGAATGTGACGCCTATCTAATGTTGCAATTTGTTGTGTTTTTTAAAGTTTAGGTTGAATTGTGTTCAATCGGAATAAAAACGAATAAAAAGCCTTGCCAATGTGATCCTAGTCTCTATAATCCGACCTCACTGACACGGAGAGAGGCTTCCAAACTAGGAAATACTCACCCAATCAGTACGGCGAAAACGGCTTCAAAACTGAATGGAAATAAACGCTTGACGT